>CAMZHI010000001.1 GCA_947306755.1 uncultured Clostridia bacterium
TTTTCATTTACATCCCCAACTTTTTTCACCTGTTCTGGATTTTTATCTATATTGTTTATTGTAATAGTCTGCTTTGCTTCATTTCCTACAAGGTCTTTTATTGTTATTGTTTCTGTTGTATTATTTGAATACTCTTTACTTAGTTGTTTTTTATCTTGTGATAATGCCCAACCATTTATTGATTGCACTTGTTCATTTGTTGTTAAAGTTACTATTACATTTTGATTTGTTTTTTCTGTAGTACTGTATTTTACTGTTACTTTTGGTGCTACTTTATCTATATTATTTATTGTAATAGCTTGTTTTATCTCGTTTCCTGCTATGTCTTTTATTATTATCTCTTCATTTTCTATGTTTTGTGTATATTGTTTTTTTAACACTTTTTTATCATTAGATAATGTCCAACCTTCTACTTCCTGTATTTCTTCATTTGCTGTTAGTGTTACTGTCACATTTTGATTTGTTGGTTCTTTTGTACTATAATTTACTGACACTGTTGGTGCTGTTTTGTCTATATTGCTTACTTTTATTGTTTGTTTTGTTTCATTTCCTGTTATATCTTTTACTAATATCGTTTCTGTTGTATTACTTGAATACCCTTTAGTAATTTGTTTTTTATCTTTTGATAATGTCCAACCTTCTACTTCCTGTATTTCTTCATTTGCTGTTAGTGTTACTGTCACATTTTGATTTGTTGGTTCTTTTGTACTATAATTTACTGACACTGTTGGTGCTGTTTTGTCTATATTGCTTACTTTTATTGTTTGTTTTGTTTCATTTCCTGCTATATCTTTTATTAATATTGTTTCTGTTGTATTACTTGAATACCCTTTAGTAAGTTGTTTTTTATCTTTTGATAATGTCCAGCCATTTATTTCTTGTATCTCTTCATTTGCTGTTAGTGTTACTGTCACATTTTGATTTGTTTTTTCTGTAGTACTGTATTTTACTGTTAGTTTTGGTGCTACTTTATCTATATTATTTATTGTAATAGCTTGTTTTGTCTCGTTTCCTGCTATGTCTTTTATTATTATCTCTTCATTTTCTATGTTTTGTGTATACTGTTTTGTTAACACTTTTTTATCGCTAGATAGAGTCCAACCTTCTACTTCTTGTAATTCTTCTTTTGCTGTTAATGTTACTGTCACATTTTGATTTGTTAGTTCTATTGTACTATAATTAACTGTTACTGTTGGTGCTGTTTTATCTATATTGCTTACTTTTATTGTTTGTTTTGTTTCATTTCCTGCTAAATCTTTTATACTTACTGTTTCTGTTGTGTTTTTCTTATATGTTTTAGTTAGTGTCTTTTTATCTTCTGATAAAGTCCAACCTTCTAATTCTCCAACCTCTTCATCTGTTGTTAATGTTATTTTTACATTTTTGTTTGTTTTTTTAGTAGTACTATATTTTACTGTTACTGTTGGTGCTGTTTTATCTATATTATTAATTGTAATAATTTGCTTTGTTTCATTTCCTACTATGTCTTTTATAATTATCTCTTCATTTTCTATATTTTGTTCATATTGTTTTGTTAACACTTTTTTATCACTAGATAGAGTCCAACCTTCTACTTCTTGTAATTCTTCATTTGCTGTTAGTGTTACTGTCACATTTTGATTTGTTAGTTCTATTGTACTATAATTAACTGTTACTGTTGGTGCTGTTTTATCTATATTGCTTACTTTTATTGTTTGTTTTGTTTCATTTCCTGCTAAATCTTTTATACTTACTGTTTCTGTTGTGTTTTTCTTATATGTTTTAGTTAGTGTCTTTTTATCTTCTGATAAAGTCCAACCTTCTAATTCTCCAACCTCTTCATCTGTTGTTAATGTTACTTTTACATTCTGTTTTGTTTTTTTTGTAGTACTATATTTTACTGTTACTGTTGGTGCAACTTTATCTATATTACCTATTGTAATAGTTTGTTTTGTTTTATTTCCTTCTAAATCTTTTACTTCTACTACTTCTTCGTCTGTTGTATTCTCCTCATATGTTTTTGTTAATGTTTTTTTATCACTTGACAATGTCCATCCGGTTATTGCTTGTACCGGTTCGCTTGTTTTTATTGTTACAACAACATTTTGATTTGTTGGTTCTGTTGTAGAATAGCTTACAGTTAAATTAGGTGGAGTAGTATCAATAGTATCAGCTAGACGAATAGCAGTCTCTTTTCCTATTTGGCTTAATGCTGCAGATGTAAAATGTATTATATTACCAGGATCACACATACTTAATTTTGCAATTTCTAATGCCTCATTATATTTTATTTTTTTACCAGTGGAGTCTAAATAAATTTTAGTACTATAATTGCTACTATTATAATTGTTTTCATCAGGTATAAATCTATCATATGCATATGAAGATCCTAAAATAATATCACTATTATTTGCAAGTTCAACTTGTGCAGTATTAATGTTTTTTACACTTTGATAATTGGTTTGCCCTAATGATGTAGAAGTTTCTATTATAACACCTTTTGTAATATTTAAATCTTTCTTTAATCCATTATGTATTTTTAAAAATCTTCTTTTATAATCTGAAATTGGTGTTCCACGATTTGCGTCAGCTTCTCCTTGGAAAGAAACCCAAATTTTATTTTTAACAGTATATCCGTTATTCTCTAAATATTTTATAGCAGCTTTATATTTTTCAACCATAGATTCATAAATCATTTGTTTGCTGTCATCTCCATACTCTGTATCGGTTGATGGTAAGAAATTAGCTATTTGTTCTCCTCCATTACCAGCTAGAACACACACTACTTTATGACCTGTTTTTTGATAATAAGTTTTACAAAACTGTGGAACTATGTTTGTACCATATGATCTCTGAATAGAGTAATCGTTCCACGCAGGTGCCTTAATAAGTTTCTTTGAGCCCAAATCATACTTTAATAATTCTCCAATATATTGATCAGTTTCATTCAATTCTTTTAATTCATTTAATTCATTTAAATCCTTTAAATTATTATTTAAATAATAATAATCAAATACTGTATTTTCTTCTTGACTTATTTTTACCCAATTCATTTGTACAGAATTTGCTAAAAATTCTGTATCTATTCCAGTCTTTTGAGAATAATTATTTACGCTATTAGAATCCCAATAGTCATATCTATAATCACATTTGGTTTCAATGTAGGCTTGATGTCGATTAGCTGTGTCCTCGTCATAATTTAAACCACAATATCCTGTCATATTAGATTGACCCCAGAATAATATTACATCATATACATCTTCATTCATAACAGCAGAACTATAATTATTAAAGGTACATAGCATAATACATTGCATTATAATTAAAAAAATTGTTAAAATACATGTATATTTAATTTTTATATTATTCATATTTTTTAACCCCCTTATTATTATAATAAATTCTTCTCTTTTAGATTTATCTTTTTTCTATTATTATTTTGAATTCTATCATCTTAATTATATAAAAGTAAAGAACCTAAAGTTTGCTCTTTAGGCTCTTTTACATATTTTTCTTTACGGAAGCTCATTTCATAGTCTTTCTTTACATTTTTATTACATTTTTGTAACAGTTTAATCTTTTTATTATAAATTTACCAGCCATTTCAAACTATTGACAAATTTCACTTTTCAGGTTATTATATTACCAGATATTGTGTCTTTCAAATATCTAAAAATTGTAGTATAATTATTATAGCAAATAAATTGCCATTAACATACTATTTTTATAAGGAGTATATACATCTATGAAAATTGAAAAATTAACAGATAATAAAATACGAATAATTATAAATCTTGAAGAATTATCAGAACAAAATATAGATATTTTTAACTTGCCAAATAGTAAAGAGAAAATATATGAATTATTTGACGGAATTCTTAAAGAAGCTGAAAAGCAAGTGGGTTTCAAAGCACAAGATTGCAGATTGCTTATTGAAGCATTTTCTTCATCAGAAGGATATATAGTCTTTACTTTTACAAAATACAAAAATAATATATCAACTGAAAAAACTGCAAAGAAACTTAAATATAAAAGAAAAACATTTAGTAATAATTACCAAAATGCCATATATAAATTTAATGATTTTGAAGAATTTTGTAATTTCTGTACATATTGTAATGATTCGAAGCTTTCAGATTTAAAACAATTTGCAAAAAATATTGCTTTATATGAATATAATAATTCATATTACCTAGTTTTTAGCAATATTAATAATAACTATTTATATAATAATTTGTTTTATACAGTCATTTCTGAATTTTCAAATCTTGTAAGCACTTCTATTATATACAGAAGTAAACTTCAAGAATATGGAAAAGTCATTTTTAAAGCAAATGCTGTAAAAAATGGAATAAAGTATTTTTCAAAAAGGAGGTGATTTAATGGAATTATATGATAATAATGAACCAATTCAAGTACAAAGCACTAGTTTTAATTCTGTTCTTACAAGTACTTTTTTCAGAATGTTTTTAGGTTTAATTGCAAGTGCTATTACAGCTTTTTATGCATATCATTCTGGAATGTATATAGATATAATCTTAAATGGTTATTTTAAAGCTCTTATTGTTGCCGAATTTGCTGTTGTTCTTATTTTCTCATTTGCATTTAAGAAACTATCTTCAACAGTTGTAACAATTCTATTTTTTGCATATGCATTTTTAAATGGATTTACATTATCTGTTATTTTTGCTGTTTTTCAGCTAACTTCAATAACATATGCATTTTTAGCTACTGCTGCACTATTTGCCGTATTAGCATATATGGGAGCAAAAACTGATAAAGATATTTCTAATTTTGGTACAGTTCTTACAGTATCACTTTTAATTGGGGTAGTTTTAACAATAATTAATTTATTTTTAAAAAACTCAATGTTAGATATTGTTTTAGACTGGGCAATTTTATTTATCTTCTTTGGATTAACTGTTTATGATACAAATAAAATTAAAAACATGTATGAATCAGGACTTATGGATAATGAAAAACTATTTGTATATGGAGCTATGGAACTTTATCTTGACTTTATAAATATTTTCCTAAGAATTTTAAGTATTTTTGGAAAAAGAAGAAATTAAAAAATATTATTATTTTAATTAAATTATTTGAAAACAAGAGTGTATCTCAATTACACTCTTGTTTTATTCTAATATAACTAAATCCTTCTAACGTGATTAATTTATATTTTCATCAATATATCTTGTATTGCCCATGCCATGGTTCAAGGTTTGATTATACTGGAAAAAATTTATATGATCCGGCTTTTAAAGATTTGGAGAGGTATGATGTGGGAAGTAAGTGGTGAGAAGTGTGAAGTATGAAGTTGGAGGTCGGAGGTCGACTTCTTACTTCCTACCTCTTACCTCATACTTCATTTTTAATCTTTTAAAAACTGTTTTTAATACATTCAACAAACTTGTATTTAGTTACACAATAACAAAATAGTTGTTTAATAATTTGGCCCTACTCTCCACTCTCCTGTAAGCTTATCAAAATCTTTGATTTTCATATCACTGTTAGGTATTTTATAATCAGATGCTAGCTTATTCATATCACGATAATATTTTTGCTCTAACTTTTGAATAGCCTCTTTATATTCTTGTTCAATTCCGGCTTTTTTTTGTTTAAATTCTTTGTTACGTTTTTTTTCCTCCATTATTGGAAGGTAGGCTTGATAAGATTCTTCACCACGGTGTTTATCAAAAACTGTCACCAACACACGCTTTCCATTTATAGTTGTTTCACGACACTCTCCGACATAATTACCTGCAAGTAGTTTATCACCTTTATCATCAGTGTATATTCCTTCATCCAAATTGATTTTTCTGGATTGTGGAGGCAAATCAGAATCAAAATATTGTTCTTTCAACAGATGAGATAATACAAAATAAATGTAGCCATCGTCTTCTAATTTTGTTATATCCATACCAATTTTTATTGTTGGAAGATCTTTCCTAGCATTCAAATTGGTCACAAAATTTTCATGTGTAAATTCTATGCTTGCATTATAATAGCATATATTATCATGTCCTTTTTCCGGAAATTGATATAATCTTAAAGTAACTCTATTTTTTCCTTCTTTACAATATCTTGTGACGTCATCCCCCTTTTGTAATCTTAAAGTATACTGTACAACAGTGCCCTCTATTCCATTTTTTCGTATTAATTCCATTTTATTATCCTCCTTATAAATTCTTCTATTTTCATCGCTCCTATATCACCATCAGTTCTTGAGCGAACTCCTACTGTATTTGATTCTATTTCTTTATCTCCTACAATAAGCATATATGGTATTTTTTGAAGTTGGGCTTCACGAATTTTGTATCCTATTTTTTCAGATCTTGAATCTACTTCTACTCTTAATTTTTGTTTTTGTAATTGTTCTTTAATTTTATTTGCATAATCTATATGTCTATCAGCTATTGGTAAAATTTTAATTTGTTTTGGACATACCCAGAAAGGTAAGTTTCCTTTAGTTTCTTCAATCAAGAAAGAAATAAATCTATCAGATGTTCCTAAGATTGCTCTATGTATAACAACTGGCCTATGTGCTTCTCCATCTTCACCTATATATTCAAGCTCAAATCTTTCTGGCAAAGCAAAATCTAATTGACATGTTGGAATAGTAACATCATGTCCTAGGGCTGTTTGAATTTGAATATCTATTTTTGGCCCGTAAAACGCTGCTTCTCCCTTTGCTTCATAAAATTCAATATTTAATTCTTTTAAAATTTGTCTTAATTGTTCTTCTGCAGTATCCCACATTTTATCATTATCTATGTATTTTTCTTTGTTTTCTTTGTCTCTTAAAGATAATCTAAATTTGAAGTTTTCTCTAGAAAATCCAAAATCTTTAATATATACTTCAAATATTAAATTAATTACTTTTCCAACTTCTTCTTTAATTTGATCAGGTCTTACAAAAAGGTGTGCATCATTTTGGCACATTTGACGAACTCTTTCCAATCCACAAACTGCACCACTATTTTCCCATCTAAAATCATGAGCAAGTTCCCCAATTTTTATTGGCAAATCTCTGTATGATCTCATTTCGCTTTTATAAATTAGCATATGATGTGGGCAATTCATCGGTCTTAAAACAAGTTCTTCATTTTCCATCTTCATAATTGGGAACATATCATCTTTATAATGGTCCCAATGTCCACTAATTTTATATAAATTCGTTGTTGCCAAACTTGGTGTATATACATGTGAATAACCAAGTTCTAATTCTTTATCTTGAATATATCTTTCTAAAACTCTTCTTATAGTTGCACCATCAGGTAAATACATTGGAAGACCTGCACCAACTAATGGATGAGTCATAAATAATTTTAAATCTTTTCCTATTTTTCTATGGTCTCTTGCTTGTCTGTCTTCTAAAATTTGCATATATTCTTCAACTTGACTTGCTTTAGGGAAAGAAATAGCATATACTCTTTGTAGCATTTTATTTTTCTCGTTTCCTTTCCAATATGCACCTGCTAAATTTAAAAGTTTGACAGCTTTTATTTTACCTGTACTCATTAAATGTGGACCAGCGCATAAGTCCGTAAACTCGCCTTGCTTATAAAAAGATATTTCTTCTCCTTCAGGTAAGTCTTTTATAAGTTCAACTTTATATGGTTCATTTTTTTCTTCCATTAATTTTATTGCTTCATCTCTTGGAAGAGTAAATCTTTCAATAGGCAAATCTTCTTTTATGATTTTTTTCATTTCCGCTTCTATTTTTTCTTTATCTTCATCTGAAAAATGGTTTTCTATATCAAAATCATAATAGAATCCTTCATCAATTGCAGGTCCAATTGCAAGTTTAGCATTTGGATTTATTCTTTTAACAGCTTGTGCCATTATGTGTGAAGTTGTGTGCCAATATGCCTTTTTACCTTCTAAATCACTTTCAAAAGTATGAATTACTAAATTGCAATCTTCATTTAATACATATCTTAAGTCTACTACTTTATCATTAACACTTGCACATGTAGCTTGTCTTGCTAACCCTTCACTAATTTTTTTTGCAACATCTATAATTTGAATTCCTTCTTCTACTTCAATTACAGATGCATCTTTTAATGTTACTTTAATCATGAATAAAACCCCTTCCTTTTGTTATTCTTCGTCTCCTTTTAATTTTTCTGCTCTGTCTGCTGCAATAAGATTATCTATCATTTCGTCTAAATCGCCATTTAAGAAATTTTCGAATTGAAATACGCTAAATCCAATTCTATGATCTGTAATTCTTCCTTGAGGGTAATTATAAGTTCTTATTTTCTCACTTCTATCTCCTGACCCAACTTGAATTTTTCTTGTGTTTGAAATCTCACTATCTTGTTTTTCTTTTTCAATTTCATATAGTCTTGATTTTAGCATATTCATTGCATATTCTCTGTTTTGTAACTGTGATCTTTGTGTTTGGCATTCTGCCACAATTCCTGTTGGAACATGTATAAGTCTAACGGCTGATGATGTTTTATTAATATGCTGTCCTCCTGCTCCAGATGCTCTAAAAACCTCCATTTTTATATCAGCTGGGTTAATTTCTATCTCAACATCCTCAACAACTGGAAGTACTGCAACCGTAGCTGTTGAAGTGTGAATTCTACCACTTGATTCAGTATCTGGTACACGTTGTACTCTATGTACACCACTTTCAAATTTTAATCTACTATATGCTCCTTTACCAGTTACCATAAATGATATCTCTTTATACCCGCCTAATTCCGTAGCATTTTCATTTAAAATTTCTATTTTCCAATGTTTTTTTTCTGCATACATACCGGTACATTCTAAATAAAGTTCCTGCAAATAAAGCTGCTTCTTCTCCTCCTGCACCACCACGTATTTCGCAAATAACGCTTTTATCATCATTTGGGTCTTTTGGTATAAGTAAAAATTTAAGTTCTTCTTCAATTGTTGGAATTTTTTCTTTACTTGCATAATATTCTTCTTCAGCAAGTTCTTTCATTTCTGGATCTTCCATAAGCTCTTTTGCTTCATCCATAGACTTTAAAGTATTTTTATATTCTCTATATTTTTCAACAATTTCTTCTATTGAACTATGTTCTTTCATTAGTTTTTGCCATTCTCCAGTATTTGCAATAATTTCTGGATCAGCAATTTGGTTAGTTAATTCATCATATCTTTTTTCTACGACCTCTAATTTTTCAAACATAACATTCTTCCTTTCAAATCTGTTTCATTATACTACAAATCATATATTTTATCAAGGGTTTTATTCCGTAAAAACTGTTATTTTTGAAGACTTGCATAAGTGCTTGGAGGTATGAGGTTGGAGGTCAGAAGTCAGAAACAACAAAAAAACGCAGATTAATCTGCGTTAATCTACGTTTTTTTATTGTTGCCATTCACTATTTCCTGGTGTTTCTTGTTCTTTTGCATCAATATATTGAACTGTATCATCATCTACACAATATAATGCTAGTTTATTATTATTTCCACATCCAGTATCTATTCTAATATAATCTTGTGTTTTCCTAATACCATAGAATTCTGGTGTGTGCCCACATATTGTTTTAAAAAATCCAGCTTGAGTGGCTGATTGATATGTTTCATGGTCTCTTTCTTGCAATATGGATTCACATAATGACCTGTCTCTTGAATTTCCAGAATAATACAACTCATTAAATGTCAACATTCTTCTTTGTTTCTTAATCGTTTCAAGTACTTTCGTATCATTTGGAGGCATTGCATGTACAAACAAATAATCTTTATTATTTATAATTCTAGGCATTATTACATATGACTCTTTTAAAAAATCTATTATTTTATCTTGTTCTTCTACGTCTTTAATATTTTCTCCACCTACAATAAAAGTGTTAAAAGTTTTTGTGCCTCCATTTTCCCATAACCATATATATATCCATTGTGCTTCATCTTCTGTAAGTCCCTTTTCTACCAACGTTCTATATTTATCTTGATATTTTATTTTTTCATTCACAAATTGACTTTTGTATGGTTCTATTAAATAACCTTGTAATAATTTATATTGTCTTTTCCAATACTCACAAATATTTAAAATATCAGGTGTATCTAATTTTTGCCTTTCAATTGCACCCATAGCTATCAAAAATTGCATTTCATGATTTCCCATCATAAAAATAATTTCAGGGTTATGTTTCCTATCTTTTTGTCTTCTAATTATATCTTGAAGTATTTTAATTCCGCCTCTTCCTCTATCTATAACATCTCCTAATATTATTACAGTGTCATTTGGAGTCATTTTAGACATGGCTTCTATATAAGACCCATACATTCCATGTACATCACTAAATACATATGTCTTTCCTTTATATGCCGGAATACTTTTTTTATGCATTGAAAGATTAGTTTTATTATCTTTCCTAAATTGTGCACTTCTTTGTGGTGGTAATTTTGAACTTGGCTGTTCTTGTTCTGATGAAGTTGCTTGAGGCGCTCTTTTTTGAGCTGATATTTCGTTTTTTGCTTGTTGTGCTCTTTCTGCACTTTCAATTTTTTTTTGTATACTTTCTCTTGCGTTTTCAAAATTTTGAGCTACAGTTTTTCCATTTGACTCTCTTTTATTAAGTAAAACTATCTTACCGAACAAACAACTTTCCATCTAAAAAGAAATAATCATCTCTTCCTTTTTGTGCCATTAATCCATCTAAATTAATTAATCTATCTATAAAAAACATCTCTATTGCACTTTTTATTGAACCATTATTTGATTGCTTGTTTATTTTTTTAAATTTGTCACTTTGTAAATCTGGAAAAGCATCTTTCATCGTAAAAATCCTTACAGTTCTAGTTTCTCCATTTTTTAAAGTAAATGTTATATCATACATATCATACTTATCTAAATCTATTTTAACCTTAGCAATTTTAGTTTTTTCTTTTATTATATCATTATCTGTGATATATCCCATTTAAAACTTTACCTTTCTTTCATTAATTAATTACAATATTTATATTAATCATTATTGTCATCATCTATTGGTCCAAATAGCTCGTCAAATTTAGCTTCTAGCTCTTTTTGTAAATCATATTCATCATCTTTTGAATCATTTGTTTTTTGCATATCATCCATAGGTAACATTGGTGCATCATCATCTTTATCTATTGGAATAGAAGGTATAGTAGATGGTTCTATCGGATTTATATTATTAATTACTGGTATATCTTCATCTATAGGTGAACTTAATATTTGATCTGAATTTCCATCCAAGTTTATACCTAAATTAGTGTTTGTAGTTTCTTCTTTCTTATCACTGGTTGTATCGTCATCTGCAAATAAATCGTCTAAAGAATCAACTTTTAAATCATTAACTTCCTTTTTTTCTTCCTCTGGAACATAAGGATTATATGGATTATATTTTCTCCAAACTCCTCTATCAATCTCTCCTATATCATTATGACTAATTTCATATTTTGCAAGTTCTTTAGCCATTGGTTTTTTAAAATAATAGAATTTTTGAGCTTTTACAGGTCTAAGTCCCTTTTCAAATATAATACACAAATCATTATCCATTCTTCTTAATTCATCTGGTGTCATAAGTGCTCTTGCCATAATTTGATCAGAATCACTAGTTCCAGTTTTCGCATGTGATTTATCTCTATTTATTGATGTGCTTGAATGTGAAATTGTTTTTTCACCCAATGCTTTTGAAAAATATTCAACTGTTTTTTGTGAGTTACTTCCTAAAAATACATGTGTATCACAGTTACCAATTATTGTTTCATTTGCTTTTTCGTAAATTGCCTCTAATTGGTCTAAATTTTGTAAAATAACACTAAATGATATTGCTCTACTTCTTGAAGTTGAAATCTTTTTGTCAAAATCTGGTATTCTACCAATATTGGCAAACTCATCTAATATAAAATATGTTGGTATTTTTAATTTCAATCCAGGTGAATTATCTGCTAAATCATATAATTGTTGTATCATTTGTGAGAAGAAAATTGTAAGTAAGAAGTCATATGCTCCATGTGTGTCTGAAGATATAACATATACTGCTGTTTTTTCCTGACCAATCTGTTCAAAATCGATTGTATCTGTAGATGTTAATTCTGCAATTTCTTTTGAATCAAATTTTCCTAATTTTGATTGTAGTGTACTTAGTATTGAACTATATGTTTTTTCTGGTGCTATTTCTATAGATTTGTAATTCATTCTTGCTGGGTGATCATAAGGAAGTTGGCTCATAAGTTCTGTAAGCAAGTTACTACCACCATTTGAGTTAGCAGCTCTAACAAGCTCTGCACAGCTTGCTAAATTTTGTTCTTCATCTGGTCTTGTTGCCATTAAATAATAAATTAATGCTTTTAATAACATTTCTGCTGAATCATCCCAGAATGGATCTGAAGTACTACCTTCTGTTTTTTGTCCTTTTACTATTGTATTTGCTATAATATCAACATCTATTTCTGATGCAACATGCATTAATGGATTATATCCATCACTATATTGCGGATGCACTAAATTGAAAACTTTAATTTTATAACCATTTTGCCTTAAGTAGCCCGCTGTCTTATCATATAACTCGCCCTTTGGGTCAGTAAAAACATATGATCCTAGCAATTGATATGCATTTGGAATTGAATATGAAGCAGATTTACCAGAACCTGAACCTCCGACTACTAAAACATTAACATTTCCTCTTTTATCTAGTGGCAAATAATTATTTTCTGCAAGTATAATACCTGATTTTTTGCTTAAAATTTGATATTGTTCGCCATGTTCGCTCCAGTCACTTGATCCATGTTCAATATTGTCATATCTATGTTTTGGCATAACTCTAATGAAACCAATTGCAACTATAAATCCATATATAATAGTAAATCCAAATAAACTTTTTAAATAACTGAAAATTAGCTTATATTTGAAAATAGCTTTATAACCTGCAAAAGGGTTTGATATTGCCCACATAAATATTTTTATAAATTCGTTTACACTATCAGCATTAGAATTTGCTTGTTTTAATAATTTAAGCTGATATAAGGAACATGTGAATGGCATAATTAATACTATGGAAAAAATTATCCATAGTATTAATGCTATTATTATTGAAATTCTACTTTTTTTAATTGCACTTTCAATTTTATAATTCATAAAAATCACCTATTTCTTTTGTTTAATTTTTATTAAACTCTTCCACCACGACTTCGTTTATTAGGACTTGTACTTCCTTTTTCTTTTCCCTTTACCCCTCTTGCTTGTGATAATTGAGATAATTTTCCTTTAAATTTCATTACTTTTCTGCTGAAAGTTCTTATACTTCTTTTTATTTTTGTTGGAAAAGCTTTTATAACAGTATATGCTTCTCCAAATATAACTTGTCTTTCTGTTGCACCCTTAACTACTGTTTTAGCAACACTCTTTATATATTCAATTATAGAAGTTATTACTTTTATATTGATTGGGATTGGCTCATATGCCCCAACAGGTCTTCTTTCATTACTATCTTTTGGAATTTTATCTTTTGGAACTGATTCCTTATTATATGTCATTATATACTTCCTCCCTATTTTTTATCATCTCTTATTTCGAATGCAAAATAAGATTTGTAAGGTTTTAACTTACATTTTCCTTTGACTTCATCTGTAGCTTCATCATAATAGAGCACAGGTTTAATTTCTTCTGTTGTTTCTGGATCTATAATTGTTATCGCTCTTTTTAAGTTTGGTGTATATTTAAAATCCTTTAATTCTGTTTCTTTTTCAGAATAAATTGTATTATATTTAAATGGTAATGGTTTTTTTGTTATTCTTACTTCATCTTTAATTAAAAGACCATTATTAATAACAACTTTATCTTTTGCAAAAGAAAAGATTATAAGTTGATTACCATTATCTTGCGGATCATCTACGTAAAAAGTTTTGCGACTTAATTCACCAACAAGTGTTTCAGTTGTGCGCAGTCTTTCAACTGTATATTTAGGATATTTATGTAAATACTCCTTATTTGTGATATACACCTCATAAATAACAGTATTTACTCCTTTTGGATCCGTAATACTAAAGTGTTTACCTTTCCATTCTTCCATGTTTTACTCCTCCATTTTCTATGAATAATAATATCATAGATTTTTCATTCGTAATAACCATTAACAATAATTATATCATTATTATTACATTATGTCAATAGTTATTCGAAATTCTATGAATTTCTAGGGTTAAAAGCTGATATGTTGCTTAATTTTTTAAATAATTCTTTTTCTTCATTACTTAGTTCTTTTGGAACCATTATATTAATATTTACAAATAAATCTCCTCTGCCACCTTTTCCGTCTTTATATCCTTTGCCAGAGATTTTAAGAACTTCTCCTGTCTCAATTCCTTTTGGTATATATAAATTTGATTCTGTATCTATTGAATAAACTTTTGCTTTTGTGCCAAGTGCAGCTTCCCACGGTGTTAAAAATAATTTTGTATAAAGGTCGCTTCCTTTTAGTTGAAACCTATCGTTATCTTTTATATTTACTTTAATTAGCAAGTCTCCATTTTTTCCACCATTTTGCCCAATTTTCCCTTGCCCTAAAAGCCTTATCTTTTCGCCATTTCTCATACCTGCTGGTATTGATACTGTAAAGACTTTTAAATTTCCATCTGTTGTTCTTAATGAAATTTTTTTATCAATCCCATAAAAAACTTCTTCTATGTCTGCATCTATACTTGTCTCAATATTTTCACCTTTAATTGGTTTTTTGTCATTTTTTGAATTTTTTGAATTTTTTGACTCCTTAGTATTTTCTATATTACCAAAAAAAATATTAATAAATTCACCAAAAATAGTATTGGATTTTCTGTTTTTTTCTCGATATTCCTTCTGTTTACTTGATGAACTGTGTTTTGTCCAAATTCTGTCATATTTTCTTTTAGTTGAATAATTTGATAGGATTCTATATGCTTCATTTATGTCTTTTATTTTTTCTTCAGCTAATTTACTATCTAAATTTAAATCTGGATGATTCTTTTTTACCGCATTTCTATAAGCAATCTTTATTTCTTCTGTAGATACTTTATTTGTCTTTAGTTCAAGTATTTTATAATAATCCTTGAAAACCATGTTTTACTCCCAAATTTAATATATTCTATTATTTTATATTATTGTCTATAATATTGAGTTGAAAAAATTAAATTTTAACACAGATAAAAATTTAATTTTTTTCAGCCTACTCGTCAATTAATCCAAATCCAGTAGATATAAATCTCGTTTTATGTGCTCCTGTACTATCAATAGGGTCATTAATTAATTCATAGTTAACAACCATAGCAGTTGATGTCCCCCCATCTAGATTAGCTGCATTATATGCTCCATATCTTTGTAGTACCTCTATTAGGTCATCCATATCAGCACCTGGTCTTTTTACTGTTCTTCCATCTATTGCTAAAAATAATACTATTCCATCTTGTCTTTGAGCTATTGCTGAACGTGGAGCTGTACCCCATCCTCCATTTCCAACAACAGTAGATGCTTTTCCATTTACTATTAAAAATGGCCCACATGTAACGGCATCACGCATTTCCAGCTTTTCAGCTGTAGCCTTAGTACAATTTGATGCTAATACTAACTTATCGTTTTTGTCAAAACCTATTATACCACCTGCACCCGCATAATAATAGCTTGTTAATAATTTTCCTTTTGAATATGTAATTCCTAATGGATTAGCTGCATTACTATTATAATTTGGATCATCAAATCCACCACCATTTATAGCTACTATTGCTTTATTATCTTTAGCCATTGTGGTTAAATACTGCCCACTTTTCCCCATTTTTGCTGTAACTAAAGTATGTACATTTGATGGGTCATATATAACTGCTAAATATCCAGTATAGCCTTTTCCAGTAATATTTATAATTTTATATTTATCATTAGGATGCTCTTTTTCTAATATTGCTCTCTCATATTCATTTGTATATTGTTTTTTTTCCACAATACTAACTTTTATTGCATCAGTATCTGTGTCCTCAACAATTTCATCTACTGTATTATTTGCCATAACCTCATCTATAGTTTCTTGACTATATAATAAATATGCTAACCACTGATGTTCCATAGTTGTCATTGCAGTTGTAATAAACCAATCTCTGAAGCCATGAAAAGGACCATATAATATAAATGCTAAAGAACCTGCTCCTAAAATAACTAGTATGCATAAAGTTATGCATATTGTTTTAACAATCCCTTTCCTTTTATTATTTCTTTTGTTGTTTTTCTCATTATAAATATTATTGTTATTTCTTAATGCTTTAGGTGTTTCTTCTTCCATATCGTATATTTGCTTCATCAGTTTTTCCTCCGCATATATCATACTATATTTTATTTCATTTTTCAATATATTTTTTTATGTTTTTAATTATTATTTGTATAAAGTTGATGTTTAAAGTAAGAGGTCGGAGGTTGTATTTTTTATTCCAACCTCCGACTTCTTACCTTAAACTAATTATAGCGGTTGCTAGTCCATAATTATCTCCTTCTGCACGGAAAGAATGTATTTTTTCTTTATTACATACTGAACATATTTGACTATCTTCAATATTTTTCTCTAATATTCCTATTTGTTTTAAAATTATTTTGTTTATTAATACAGTATCAATATACCATTTTTCATTATCTTTTAATATAAATTCATCCGTATTTCCAAGCTTTTTAAACTGTTTATAAAAAATATCTTTTACATCTTCCCCCACCTCAAAATGGCATTTTCTTATGCTTGGACAAATGCAAACAATAATATCATTTGGATTACATCCGTAGGTATTCACCATTTTTATAACAGTTTTAGTAGATATTTCTTGTAATGTTCCCTTCCATCCAGAATGTGTATTAGCTATCACTTTCTTTACTGGGTCAAAAAACAGTAGTAATATACAGTCTGCATTTGTTGTTGCAAGAATAATTTGTCTTTTATTTGTTATTAATCCATCAGATTTTACTTGTGTATCAATTATTTTAGTTGATTTTAATTCTTCAATACAAACCACATTATCAGTATGAGCTTGATTTGCTTTAATTATATTATTATAATTTAAATCAATTTGTTCACATAGTTCTTTGTAATTATTAATGTTATTTTCATAATCAGTTCGAGATAATGGTTCTTTATTTGACTTAAATGTCCTGTAATTCCTATCTATTCCAACTGAATATGCATGAGAAATAATATTACTATATTTTTGCAATTTTCTAAATTGTAAATATTCAAGATTTTCATTTTTTATGTGATTTATTATATTATTACTCAAACCTTGCATAATCCTCATTTTTCTCCTTTATTTGTTATTATATTATCCAGTTAGATAATATATATTAATTCATTTTTCAGCACTGACTAAAAAATTCCTCTTTAGTTTTTTTATTAATGTATCTATATTCTGTTTTAAAAATACCTGAATCAAATCCACAAATATTTTTATAAGTACAAAACTCGCATGGTGTTTTCTTTGTTTTAAAATAAGGTTTTAAATTAATATTCCCATTTAATATTTCATTTGATATTTCTTTTATTGTTTTATTCACATAGTTTTGTAATTTATTAAATTCCTCTTTTGTCAAACTACTACTTCTTTTACTACTTAAATTTCCATCTTTGTCCATATATGCAGGAATAATTTTTGATGATGTAGAAGGTCTTAAATTATTATCTTGCATAAGCGCGACTTTTACATCAGCTAAAATTAGACCTTTCATTTTAAAATTATTTTTAATTTTTTCTTCAATTTCTTCTTTAGTTAGTTTTTTCCCTGAATTAATACTTTGTTCTAAAAGGTTAAAATATAAAATTCCTGCAGGTATAAAATCTTCTAATTTACACATTGCATCCAAATATGTGATTAACTGTAATTGCAAGCCTCCGTAAATATTGGTAAAATCCATATCTTGTATAGATGATTTATAATCTATTATTCTTACATATTTGTTATTTTCATCTTTTGCCAAATCGACTCTATCAATTTTACCAATTATTTCAACTTTTCTTTCATTGTCTAAGTTAATCGTTATTGGTTTATAATGCCCCTTCTTTTCATCAAAACATATTTCCGTATCTAAAATATTAAAATCGCTGCTATCTAAACTTATAATGATATATTTTATAGCTTTAACGATAATTCTTTTTAATCTATTAATTAATAATATATATTTTTTTGTTGCATTAAAAATATAATTTTTTGTATCTTTTAATTTTTCACTAATTATTTCTTCTACAATTTGTTCTATTATTTCTTCGTTAATAGTTTTTATACTATAATTTTTTTTATTTAAGTTTTTAAAAAACGAATCAATTACTTCATGCATAAAAGAACCTGTATCAATATTTCTAATTTTAAGCTCTTCCCTTTCTCTTAATTTTAAAGAATATCGTAGAAAATATTCATATGGACAAGCCTTAAACATCTCCAATTTTGATACACTAGTTGTTAATTTTTTTCCATATAGTTTTAGTATATTTTCTTTTTTTATTTTTTCAGGTTTTTTTAAATATTTTATATATTCTAAATTATTTTTCAGTATTTTTTTAAATTTATTATTTTCTATAAAATACTTATATAGCAAAAATAAATTATTATTAGAATTGCTTTCATTTTTAATTAATTTCTCAACACTCTTATTATTAAAATTATTAATATTTAAAATTAAATTATCATACAAATTTTTTTCCATATAACAAATATTGTTATTTTCTAAAATATCACTATTTTCTTTTAAAGTTTTGAATATTTTTTTTAATTTTAAAATTAAGTATGATGCGCGCAATGATTTTCCATCAATATCTGATGATACATAAGATAAATACATTTTTTCTTCTGCTGTAGTAAAAGCTTTATATATATTAAAATTATCATCATATAAATTTTCAATAGTCCCCTGAGCTAGTTCAATTCCATTTTGTTTTAGTAATTTTCTATCTCCATCATCAAAAAAGCCTTCATTTGTATTAACCCCCGGAAAAACGCCATCATTTATTCCTATAATAAAAATAGCTTTAATCTTATGAGTTCTTGATCTATCAATATCGCTAAAAATAACCTGATCTTGTGTTGATGGAATTTTTCCCAAATCACTGTTTTTTAATCCTGTTTTTAATATTTTATAAAATTCATCTATTGTCATTTTTTCATTTTTAAAAATATTTTTAATTTCTTTAAAAATATTTATTATTATTTCATAACTTAATTTTAATTCTTTGCTTAATTCATAATTATTAATTTTAAAATTATCAATTAATTTTTTAAGTTTTTTATTATTATTTTTATATATTTTATTATTTAATTTTTTTAGTTTTAAAAAAATTATTAGATTATTATTTTTAAAAATTAATTTATTATTTAATAAATTAATTTTTCTATTTAGTTTTTCTTCTAATTTTTCATTAATTAAAAAATCATAAATTGTATTAATTATTTTTTCAATATTTTGTTTTTTTGTTATTTTATTTTCAAGATCAATTAAAGGATTAATTATATTTTTTCTTAATTTATTTAAATAATTAATTTCGTCTTTGTTATTTTCATCAATTCCATATTCGAAATCTTTTTTAAATTTATTATTTTTTATTCCATATTTTATTACATATTTTTCTAATTTAAAAATACTATTTTGATCTAACTCTAAAAAAGGATTTTTTAAATAATTAAAAACTGATTCATAAGAATAGTTTTTTACAATTATTTCTAAAATACTTAATATATATCTAATTAGTATATTTTGATTTAAATCCTTTTTTTCATCAATAAAAACTGGTATATTATATTTAGCAAAAATTGATTTTGCAAGAGATGAATATGAATTAATATTTTTTGTAATTACACCTATTTCATTATATTTATAATTATTATTTTTGATTAAGTTAATTATTTCTTTTGCTATATTCTCTATTTCTGAATATTTATTTTTTGCTAAAAATAAATTAATGCTATTTGTATTATTTTCATATTTTTTTGTTTTTTTATTAAAGAAATTATTTTCTATAAATAATAATTCTTTATTTTTGAATCTATATAATTTATCTAAATATATTTTTTCAATTATTTCATTTTCTTTTGTTAATTTTAGTATTTTTTTTATTGTTTTTTTATTAGGATAAAATATATCCGAATCTGGATTTGTGTTAAAATCTAAATTATCTATACAAGCTGTAATTGTTACCTTATTTGCTATATCTAATAGTTTTTTTATTATTGATAATTCTTGTTTGGTAAATCCTACAAATTCATCAATATATATTAAACTATTTTTAAAAATATCTATTTTCTCAATATTATGTTCTAATTTAGTTAACAAATCTGTTTCATCTATATATTTGTTTTGAATATTATATTCAAATTTTTCATAAATTAATATCATATCATTTAATTTAATTTTTAAATATTCATCATTAATATTACTTAATTCACTTTTTAAATCCGAAATTAATATTTTATTTTTTTTAAATTCTGAAATTGTTCTTATACATAAATCTATATTTTCATCAGATTTATTTAATAATCTTAAATTGTTTTTTTCTTTTTGTAAAATCGAATAAATAAGCATTGATTTTCCACATTTAGTTATATTGTTGTGAACACCATCTGTTTCACTTAATACTCTATATGCCATTCTATCAAATGTAATTACTTCCGCATTTATAATTGCTTTTTTATTCTCCATTAATTTCTTTTCAGCAGTAAAGGAAAATTGTTCGGGTGTAATTATATAAATCTTGTTTTTTTCTCCTGCTTTTATTTTTTTATCTATATCATCATAGATAAATTTGCTTTTCCCGCTACCCGCTCTTCCGTATATGATTCGTAATCCCATAATATCACCTACGGATAGATTATATAGATTTTGTTATAAGATGTCAATATATTCAATTAATCTAATGAATATAACTATATTTATTATGAAGTAAGAAGTAGAAAGTCGGAAGTTAGATATAGAATATCACAATTCTTACTTCCAACCTCTTACCTCTTACCTCATACCTCATGTATTTATACATTAATTACTTACTAATAGCAAACTAATTATAAAAATAATTTATTATTCCATTATAAATTCCCCAAGCAAGTTTATTTTGATATTCATCATTTAATAATAGAGTTTCTTCATTAGGATTTGACAAAAATCCACATTCTACAATTGTAGTTGGAATCTCAACATGTTTTATAATATAAATGTTATCTATACTTTTTGCTACTCTATTATTAGGCTTATCTATTGTTTCATTTAAACTATTCTGTATTTGTTTTGCTAGATTTGCTCCTTGTTCACTACCTTCTTTATAAAAAGTTTGCCATCCATCATATTTTGATTGTGGTATTTTATTTAAATGTATAGAAACAAATATATCAGCAGATGATTCGTTTCCTATTTTTACTCTATTATGAATATCAGATATTTTTTTCTGTCTTAATGTTTTACAATCAATATCATATATTGCATTTTCATCTGAACGAGTAAGTATTACTGTTGTTCCGCTTTGCTCAAGTAAGTTTTGAATTTTTAATGCAATTTTTAAATTCGTTTCTGCCTCTGTTGTTCCTCTTGAACTTTCTGCTCCTTCATCTGGAATACCATGACCTGCATCAATGATAATTACTTTATTTGAAATTGGAAGACTCACTGTAGCAATGTAATTGTTTTGACCCTTTAAACTATCTGTTGAAAAAACAAAAACAAAAATAGCAATAAAAACGCTTGTAATAACAAAAGTTAATCTTTTTTTATTTAATATAATCATACCTGACTCCTAATTTTATTAATTTCTAAATAATTATATTAATTAAATCATTTATTATTACAATTATAGAATTATTTAAAATTTTAAGTTGGATGTTGGGGGTCGGATGTTGAAAGTGGGAAATAAGATATTAGAAGTTAAAAGTGCGAAGTGTAAAGTTTTAATACTAACTTTTATATAAAATCTGAAGATAAAAAAAGACTCTTGCAGATAGCTGTAAAAGTCTTTTATATATTAATATTAATAATTTAAATTAATTTTTTTTGTTGTTAACTGTATTTTTTAATGCTTTACCAGCTTTGAATACAGGAGCTTTTGATGCAGGTATTTTGATTTCTTGTTTTGTTTGTGGATTTCTTCCTTTTCTAGCAGCTCTTTTTCTTACTTCGAAAGATCCAAATCCAACTAATTGAACTTTATCTCCTTTTTTTAATGCTTCTGTTACTACTTGAGTAAATGCATTAACAACTGCTTCAGAAACTTTTTTTGTGCATTCTGTTTTTGCAGCTATTGCTGCTACTAATTCAGCTTTGTTCATTATAATTACCTCCTAAAAAATTGTATGTAGCTACTTAAAAATGCAGTATTAAAGCATTTCGTATCTACTTTACTTTATTTATTCGCCATACTTCGATAAATTCCCTCATTTTTTTTATATTTTTTTTATTTTTTTCTTATTTCAAGCCTATTTCAAAGGTCTGCATGTTTTAGTTGTTTTTTGTTTTTCTTTATTTATCAGTTTTTTGGTACTTTTGTTTACGTAAATCTTTTATTAGTACTATTATACCTATTAAACATGATAAAAAATTACTTGATATATTTCCAATAATTGCCCCCATTATACCTAATTTTACATTAGGAATTAACAATATATTACATGTAATTTTAATTATTGTTCCCAATATTCCACTAATTACAGATATATTAGCTTTACCTAACACTTGAAGTATTGCATTTATAGTTTGGTTTAATAAAACAAAGATTATTCCAATACTAGATATTTTTAAATATAGATATCCAGAATTTGCATTTGGAAATAATATTTTTAATACTATATTAGGGAACAAATACATTATCAATGTACTTGGTACTCCAATTAATATTGTTATTCCTATAAATGCATTAATCATTTTATAAAATCTTTTTATGTCACCTTTTGTAATAGCTTTTGTAATATTAGGTATAAAAACTGTTACAAATGGTGTATTTAATGAAAGAGCAATCGAACATAAAATATCAATTTTTCCACTTAATATTCCATATTGGATTCTTGCATTATTCTCGTCAATAATTTTTTTTAAAAATCTAATTACTGTAAATGAATCAATTATTTTATTAAATGATGATATTATACTACATAGTGATATTGGAATTGCTTCTTTCATAATTACTTTTATTGTTTTTCTTACTCTTGTTGGTTTATAATTTATAGTTTGAATTATTTCTTGACCAATTTCTTTTCTTTTTTTTTTATAAAATAACCAAATATATACTAGGCATATAATAGTTGCTAAGGTAGTTGCTAAATTTGCTGCTCCTGCTAACTTACCTACATTGTTATTTCTTACTAATGCTGTAATTTCTACTAGCAAAATCGTAAAAACTGTTTTACACACTTGTTCCAAGCTTTGAGATTTTGCAGTTAAAGAAAAACTTTGTCTTCCATTAAAATATCCTCTAAACACCGCTATAATTGAAACAAAGAAAATTGAAGGTGCAAGACATATTATAGAATTTTCAGCTTCTGGTATTTGAATCCAATCTCTAGATATTTTTTTTGCACCTAAAAAAAGAATGCATGTTGCAATTCCTCCTATTAGTGCAAAAGAAAAAAAAGATATTTTAAAAATTTTATGTGCACCTTTCGAATCACCAACTGCAAGTCTTTCCGAAATTAACTTTGAAATTGCACTTGGTATTCCTATTGAAGAAAAAGCTAATAATAATGCATAAATTTGAAAGCCACTGCTATATATTGCATTTCCAGCATCTCCAAAACCATCTTTATTGGTTAAATAAAATTTATATACAAAACCTATTATCTTTATAAAAATCTGCGATATTAATAAGTAAGCTATTCCTTTAAAAAAACTCTCTTTTTTACAATTCACTAAAAAAATCCTTTCTTTATGGTTTATAATTAAATATTAAAGTTCAGTAATTTAATAATAAAAGATACCATTTAATAGATATTTAAAGTTGCAGAAAAATGTAGGGGCGATTTTAATCGCCCGACTAAAGATATTACCATGTTAATTATATTTTTCATTTTACATGATATTCTCCTAAACAAATTTAAAAATTAAATGTTTTATTTCTTTATTTGTTTGTGTTTATTTTTAAATTATTGTTCATGTATTTTCTAATTCTTTATTATGCCGTGAACATTTTAGCTGAATTAATATTGCGGGCGATTAAAATCGCCCCTACTGTTTCTCTATAATTTTTACATACTAAACTGTACTTAATTTAATTATGAATTTTACTAAAACTATTGACATTTTCGCTTTTTTGTATTAAAATTATTCGGTACAAAGTAAAAATATGAATTAAATATTAAACTTCTCCCCGGTGGTTTTTTGTTTAATTATCATATATTAAATATTAAAATAGGAGGGTACATTTTGCTATGAATAATACAACATATAGTGTTAAAAAAAGTGAAATTCAAAGAAAATGGTATATAATTGATGCTGCAAATAAGCCTTTAGGAAGAGTTGCTACAGAAGCTGCTAGATTACTTGCTGGAAAACACAAACCAATCTATACAACCAATATTGATACAGGTGATTTCGTTATAGTTATCAATTGTAAAGAAGTTAAATTTACAGGAAACAAATTAAATGCAAAAATCTACAGACATCATTCTGGATATATTGGTGGAATGAAAGAAGCTACTGCAAAAGAAATGATGGATAAAAGTCCTGAAAATGTTATGACACTTGCAATAAAAGGAATGTTACCACATAATACTTTAGGTAGACAAATGTTAAAAAAATTAAGAGTTTATAGTGATAACAAGCATGAAAATCAAGCTCAAAAACCAGAAATTTGGAATTTTTAAATAAATAAGGAGGGAATATAAATGCCTAAAGCAGAAAAAAAATATTATTATGGTACTGGTAGAAGAAAGAAATCTGTTGCTAGAGTTAGATTAATAGAAGGAAATGGAAAGATTTCTATTAATGGCAAAGATTTAGATGAATTTTTTGGAATAGAAACATTAAAAGTAATTGTTAAACAACCATTAACAGTTACCAATACTTTAGCTAAATATGATGTAATTTCTTCTGTAAATGGTGGAGGATATACTGGTCAAGCAGGAGCAATCCGTCATGGTATTGCAAGAGCTTTAAATAAAGCTAACCAAGAATTGAGACCTATATTAAAATCTAATGGATTTTTAACAAGAGATCCACGTATGAAAGAAAGAAAAAAATACGGACTTAAAAAAGCAAGAAAAGCACCACAATTTTCAAAGAGATAATAATCAATTCTTTTCAAATAAAACTAAAAAAATTACAAAAACCCAATTTTGTCACATGACAATGGGTTTTTTCTTTTTTATACTCTCTCCATTTTTCTCTAAAATAATATATCAAACTATACTTTTATAAAAACTGATTACCTTAAAAGATTATATTTTTAAATATTTTTCTGCTATATTTATTGCCTTGATGATTATATTAGTAATATTTTTTTACTAAAAAAACTCTCAATTTTTCACTGAGAGTTTTTTATCAATTATCATAACTATCTTCCTTCTTCACTTCTTTTGTTCATATAATCTTTGATATTTTCTCCAAAAATGAGTTTTAACAATTCTGGTGCCGACATCATTATTCCATCTGGATTTTCCATTGATTTTCCATTCATAACTGTTCTTGTAAAACCACTAGGAGTAAATGATTCTCCTGATACAGCCTTACCAGTAGTTCCATCATAAACTGTTAAACTTCCAATATTGTCACTTGAAAGTTCATTTTCAGGATCTGTAGCAACATATTGATAATCAACAACTGCTCCTTTTGGAAAATCATGCGTTTGTAAATGTGTAAATCCTAAATCTTCTATAAAATCGATAACTCTACCATATCCACTAATTGTTGTTACTTTTCTATCTGAATTATAACCTTGGTACACAGTAGTTTTTTTTGCAAATAAAATCACTCCATCGTCATTAGTTACAATCTCTAATATACCATTATTCTCTTTAACTTTTATTCTCTTCATAACTTTTAAATTTCCCCCTCTTTTATTATTTTATCATACAATCTTTTACGTGTCAATCATCTTTACATATCGTTATTTTTCCATATGTAGTGTTACAATTGATGTGAAACAAAATGATATAAAAATTGAATAAGTGATTTAAATCATATATAATTGAGTTGCGAAAACAAATTATATAAAGGAGATTTAAATCACTTATGAATAATAGTATAACACAAAACAATAAAAAAAGATACCTTCCACACGATATTAATACAAGAAAATATGCAGTAGAGATGTATAGAAATTGTGGAGATATAGATTATGTATGTAGAAAATACCATATTTCAAGAATTTCACTATGGAGATGGAATAAAAAATATGATGGAACAAAGGAAAGTGTGACAGATAAATCACATAGACCAATTAGTAAACATCCAAATGCACATACAAATCAAGAAATAAGATGGATAAGAAATTATGTAAGGAAAAATCCAAGAATAACATTGTGTGAATTATGGGCTAAACTAAAAAGAGAAAAAGGATATACCAGAACAATAACAGCATTGTATAGAGTAATGAGAAGATTAGACATAAAATTTTACAAAGGGATGAATATAAAGAATACCTCAAAGAAAAAACACAATAAGAAATATGAAACTCCAAAAAATATAGGAGAAAAAGGACAAATGGACGTGAAATATGTACCAAATGAATGTAAGAGCAAAAATTTGCCAGAAGACAAAAAATTCTATCAATACACATATGTAGATGAAGCAACCAGAGAAAGATACTTGTACTGGTACGAAGAACATACGCCAGCAAATACGGTAGATTTTGTGAAGAGATTAATAGAATACTTAGGCTACAAGCCGAAAGAGATACAGACAGATAATGGAACAGAATTCACGTATAATCAAGCAAAAATCAAGAAAACACATCCATTAGAGAAGCTGTTAAAAGAATTAGGAATAAAGCATCATAAAATACAACCAAGAACACCACAGCATAATGGAAAAGTAGAAAGAAGCCATAGAAATGATAATGAAAGATTCTATAGCTATTTAAAGTTTTACAGTATAGAAGATTTGCGAGAGCAAGGAAAAAGATATTTAAAAAGATCAAACAATATACCAATGGCAGTATTGAAATATCTTACCCCTAAGGAGAAAAGGGCAGAATTAGAAGGATTTGGAATGATAAATTATGCAATTTAATTATATAGATTAAATTTTTATACTTTTTTGTTTCACATCATTGACACTTATACACTTTACATATCGTTATTTTTCCATATCGTTATTTTTTAATTCTTGTCCATATAAGTTATTTTTTTAATGTTCTTATTTTTATTTAATGCTTCGAATATTTAATTTTTTACTGGTTCATATTATTGGTGTGTTCTATTCAAAAATAGTGTTCAGTGGCATTTTAATATTCTTAAAAGTCTATTTTTGTTTTTTTACTATCTTTTAAATTTATTAAAAAACTTGTTTTTTTTGTTCTTTTCTTTATTTTCAATATTAATATACTCGTTTCCCCAATCATCATCCTTTTTTCTATTATGGTTAGTTTTTTGTTGTCTATTTTTTTTGGTTATATTATTCCCCCATATATCATAATCAGCTTCTTCTTCAAAATCCTCTATATCTTCTATTGTTTCACTCTCTCTATAATCATCCTCTTCGTATTCTTCCCATTCATCATCATATCCCATGTCTTCATCAAATTCTTCTTCATTTTCATCCAAATTCTCTTCGTATTCATCCACCTCAACATCTTCATTCCATTCATCATCTTCATTATCATCTTCTTCATCTAAATTTATTTCTTGATCTTCAAAGTCTTCATCTAAGCTATCTATATCTTCATCCCATTCATCATCTTCTAAAGTATCTTCACGATTTATATCATTTGCAATATTATTTTTCAATTCATTATTATCTTCAGGATCTTGAATCCCTAAAATAATATCAATTTTTCTATCAATATCACTCTTTAAATTATCTTCTTCATTTGAATCTTTCTCTCTTTTTTCTTTCTCTTCTATATTTTTATCTTTTATTATATTGTAATTTGTGTCTAGTTGTTCTTCAGTATTATAATCAACAAAACTGTCTTCTTCATCACTAGAATCATCTTCATTATCATATTTAAAAAAATCTCCTAAATTTCTGTTGTATTCCTTTGTAACACATTTATTAAATACATCGTAAATCTTTT
Source organism: uncultured Clostridia bacterium (assembly GCA_947306755.1). Lineage (GTDB taxonomy): Bacteria > Bacillota > Clostridia > TANB77 > CAG-508 > CAG-269. The sequence continues at coordinate 28,116 of CAMZHI010000001.1, forward strand.
TCATTCCATCTATTCGCCAACGATTAGGATTAATAACTGTTACAGGTAATTTTAATTTTTTAACTTGATTTTCAAATTCCTCTGCTTTGCTTTCTAAATCTTTTAAGTACTCAATATTATATAAATCAATATAAGATTTTTTTGTTGCTTTTTTAGTAATTTCTTTAATTAATAATGCATATAAATTATTAATCTGAACCAAATCTTCATTTACATTTTTACATGATTCCTCCATAAGCTTTTTATATTCGCTCTCACCATTTACGGCTGCAAGCCTTTCATTATCAAGGAATTGTATTATATATTCTTTTATAGCGGAAATAAGTCTAAGTTTACATTTTGAGTCAATTATTGTTTTTTTATGTTTTTCCATTTTTATTGAATTATTTTTAATTTCTGAAAATAGTTTATTAGTTTTTTCATATATATTGGATAAAATATCTGTTTCTCTTTTTTGAGCATCTATACTGACTATAATTGCCTGCTCTATTACATCTTCATTAAATGGAACTTTTTCTTTTTCTCCGTTTTTTTGTATCTTATTTTTTATTTCTGTTTCAATTTCTGTAGAATCAATCTCAATAAATTGTTTAGCTCTCTTTTCTAAATTCATATCAATATTTTTAAAATTTTCTAATGTTTCATTTAATTTATTATTATAATCTTTTTCTATGACTCTTCTCTTTTTCCCAATTTTATCCCTAATTACACTTTTTTCATTAAACTCAGCAACTATATTGGTAAAATTGGATGCGTTTTCTTTTATTTCTTCATCTATGTTACTAATATTTGTATTGATTTTGTCCAATTTTTTTTGAATTAAATTTGCATCTTCATCAATATTTTCAAAAATTTTGTTTCTTTCTTCTTGAAATTGAATATTTTTTTTATTTAAACTCTCTTGCGTTTTTTGTATATCTCTAATTCTATTTGCAATAATGTCATATTCAATTATTATTTCTTCTTCTTCTTCTGTAATTGCTTTATATTTTTCAGATACGTCAATAAGCTCACAATATAATGAATAATTAACCTTTATATTATTCTTAAAATTATATCCAAATAAATTGTCAAAATATCTTTCAATAATTATTGCATTTCTCTCATACATTTGTATTACCTCCATATTCTATATTTAAGAATTTATAAATAAACACATCTTATTCATTAAAACAAAATGAAATCAAAAATTATTATACCCAATAATTTTCAATTTCATAACGTTTCTTTATTTTTTTCTTCTGTCAATTGCATAACTACTACCCATAACAGCTTTTACTGCATGCTTTACCTGAGCTGATACATCTCCAATCTCCAATATATTATTAAACCTTCCATTTTCAGCAACTACAACAGCAATTGAAATTGAAGTTAATGGGAATCTTTCTACTATTCCTTTTCTGTTTGCAACCTCTATATAACCTTGTTCCCCATCTTCTTCTGTATAGAACCTTTTTATACTATGATCAAAATAAAATATCACTTCTTGACAAATTCTTTCAACTTCTGTACTTTCAACTATTGCAATAAAATCATCTCCACCTATGTGTCCTACAAAACCTCCACCAAAAGTATGTATTGCACTAGAAATTGTATTTGCGGTAAATTTAATTATCTCATCACCTTTTAAAAAACCATAAACATCATTATATGCTTTAAAATTATCTAAATCAAAATATAAAACTGAAAAATCTTCTTTTTTTAATAAACATTTTTTTAACTCTGCTTGAATTTGTACATTTCCTGGAAGTCCAGTTAATGGGCTCATTCTTCTGTTAGTTGATAACAGTCTGCTAAGATTTTTTACAGTATAATATAAATATCCCTCATCAACTGGTTTTTTTATGAAATATTCTATGGATTCGCTTAATATTCTCATTCTATGTTCTCTTGAGCTATTTGACGAAACAACTATAACAGGTGTTATTGTATTATTCTCATCTTTGCGTATTTTTCTACATATTTCTATTACATCTCTATCAATTGCATCTTCATTTATTATTATAAGTGATGGGATACTCTTTAGAGCAATATCTATTTGATTTGTCTTTACACTAATAAACTTATATTCTTTATCTTCTCTAAATAATTCCCTAAAGATTACTATAGAAGTATCATCATCATCAATTATATAAACCTCATTTACCATTTTAAAAACCCTTCCCTGTTGTTTAAATCTAATTAGAAAAAAGAATGAAAGTATAATTACAAAAAAATCTTTTTATTATTTATCTTTTAGTATATTTTACACGAGATATCTGTGATATATCATTTTTATTATAAACTTTTACAGTTAATTTGTTCTCTCCATTTTCAAGAATAATATTTTTACTATATTCTGTTCCTTCTATATTTTCAGTAATTGTTTCATTTGAATTTAATGTAATCTCAACTTTAGATAATCCCTGTGTATCTTGTGCTTTTATAAAGAAACTTTGTCCATCTGTTGTAACCTCTACCTTAGGTTTGCTTACTCCCATAACTTTTTGAGTTCTTACTGTTTCTTTTCCATTAATATCTATTGCCTTTATATTTAATATGTGTGTTCCTTCTAATGTTACATCTATCAATGTCTCATTTTTTATATCATTTATTGTTAGAACTGTTGTATTATCAACATCAGAATCCCAATAATACTCTATTTTATCAATATTAATTGTACTTTCTGTAATAGCTTTAACTTTACCCTCAACTGGAGTTAATGTAATTGCTGGTCCTTCTGCAACATCTATTACAGTTGAATATTCTGATGTAATATTATTTATATCTTTAGCAATTATCTTTATCTGATTACTTCCAGGTTTTAAAGTAAGTTGTTCTTTAACTTCAAGTTCGTTGTTAGTATTAATTGAAACATCTTCTTCTTCATTAATTTTATATACTACACTTGATATTTCTTTGTCATGAATAACAACAATTTTAATACTATTAGAGTTTTGTCTTTCTATTGTAATAATTGGTTTTGTGCTATTATTAATTAACAAATTATCATTTGTATTTCTGTCTAAAATTTTATGATATGAAAATGCACCTACACATGTTGTACCAATTCCAAATACTATTAGAAATAAACAAAAAACTATTACAATTGTATTAATACTTGCTTTTTTATTATTTCTTTTTTTTTCTATTTCTACAGATAAAATTTGATTCATTTAAATAACTCCTATTTATTAAGTTTTATAATGCTTAATTTTACTAGTTTTTCAATATTGATTATAACATAACATTTTTTTAATGTAAATATTTTTACATAATAAAAAGAGGAAATTTTACATTTCCTCTTTTAGTCTATAAAACATATTTCTTTATTGCAGTAATTCCTGTTCCTAGAACTATTAATATGACTAATCCAATAGTTGCATACATAACAATATTGAAAACTAAACCTGTTTTAATTGAAAGTATTACTTTTGCATCATCTATATCATCTTCTCCTTCTTTTCTATTGTCTGGAGTAGAATCTCTATCTGGAATGCCTTCTTTATTGTAATCTTCTGAAATCTCAGCAACGTTTGTTTTTAGTCCTAAGTTGTTGCTACCATTTATCCATCTAAATATTACTTTAACTTCAGCGCTTTCACCTGGTTTTAATAATGTATTTTCAAGTAATCTAGTAGAAATAACGTTATTTCCTTCATCTTTCCATCCATTATTATCTTCTGCATAGAATTTTAATCCTTCTGGAACATAATCTGTTATTTCTTTTGCATATCCTTCGATGTCCCCTTCGTTTGTTATTTTTATAGTATATCCAAATTTGACAACTGTAGAGTTTAATTTCTTTTTGTTTATTTCAACTTTTGGAATTATATCTTTACTGTTATCTCCAGTATTTCCAGTTTGAGTTGTAGTTGTCTTACCATCTTCTGTTACATATACTTCAGAAACATATTTTAATAAACTTAAATCAAATGTTTTAATTAATACAACTTCATAATCATCATCATCTTCATTTTTTTCATTTACATTGTTTGGTTTTGAATCAATATCATCATCTGGTATTGGATCACCATCTTTATTCTCATATCTAGTAATTTCTGCAACATTTACAATATTTGTATTTGTAGGAGCTTTATCATTTACTCTACATAAAACTTGTAAGTCTTGATAATCTAGTCCTGAACCATGTTTATCATCATTATCTCTATCAAATGCTTTTAAAATTTTGTCTGGATTAACATCATGTGATAAATATGTTGTTGAAATTGTTTTTCCATCTGATGCTACTGACCATCCAAAGTTTTTGTTAAATTCGCAATCCACATAATCTAAATATTCTGGTAAATGGTCTGTAACTTCTCCAGCATATACATCTGCTTGACCTTCATTATATACTCTTATATTATATAATACATAGCTTTGGGCTGGTACAACTAATCCGTCTTTTATCATATGATAATCCGCATCATGACAATTTGGATCTTCTTTTAAATCTTTTGTAATAACTTCAGTTGCTCTATCATAAGGATTTTCTTTACTTCCAACACTACCATTTGGTGTTAAATATTCTCCATCTGAAATATCTGTATCATTACTTACTGCAGCAATAAATTTAGTTAATGCTAAATCTACTATTGGCTTCTTTATTTCGATTACCTCGTAGTCCTCATCATCTTGGTCATATCTACCTTCAGGTTTTCCTTCTTTATTCTTTTTATCCTCTGGTAAGTTATCTGGTTGTGAGTCTCTATCTGTATTAATTTCATTTCCATTTTTATCTTCATATTTTGTTATTTCAGATGAGTTTACAAGTTTTGCTTTGTCTGGTGCTTTTGTATTTACTTTGCATAAGATTGGTAAATCTTTATAATCTAGACCAGAACCAAAATCATCATCATTATCTTTATCAAATGCTTTTAGAATTTTATCAGTTCCATTTTCTTTTGATAAATAATTAGTTGTTACAGTCTTACCATCTGATGATACTTTCCAACCATATGCTGTGTTAAATTCACCCTCTACAAATTCTAAATAATTTGGTAAGTAATCTTTAACTTCTCCAGCATATACATTAGTTGGTCCTTCATTATATACTCTTATATTATATAATACATAACTTTCAGCTGGTACTGGATATGAATCTTTTACCATTGTATATTTTGCATCATCTTTTCCTTCTTTTAAAGGAGCTGTTTCAACTTTTGTTGCTCTATCATATGGATTTTCTTTACTACCTATGTTTCCGTTTGGAGTTAAGTATTCTCCATTTTCTATTTTATCATCTTTACTAACAGCTGTTAAAAATTTTGTTAAAGCTAAATCTACTATTGGTTTCTTTATTTCAATAACTTCATAGTCTTCATCATCTTGGTCATATCTTCCTTCTGGTTTTCCTTCTTTATTCTTTTTATCTTCTGGTAAATTATCTGGTTGTGAATCTATATCTGTTTCAATTTCTTTTCCATCTTTATCTTCATATTTTGTTATTTCAGATGAATTTACTAACCTTGTTTTGTCAGGCGCATTTGTATTTACTCTACATAAGATTGGTAAATCTTGATAATCTAAAAGTGAACCATTACCATTATCATTATCTTTATCAAATGCTTTTAAAATCTTATCTGCATTTTTTGCTTTTGATAAATAATCTGTTGTAACTGTTTTTCCATCTGATGCTACTTTCCAGCCATATCTATCATTAGCTTCTCCTTCAACAAAATCTAAATAGTTTGGTAAATAGTCTTTAACTTCTCCAGCATAAACATCTACATCACCTTCATTATATACTCTTATATTATATAGTACATAACTTTCAGCTGGTACTGATAAAGATGTTTTTACTTGAGTATAAATTGCATCATTTTCTCCATCTTTTAGAGGATTAGTATTTACTGCTGTTTGTCTTGTATATGGATTTGATGAACTTCCAGCATTAATATTTGTTCCATTATCTGTTAAATAGTCACCATCTTTAAATGGATACTTCTCACTAAAGGCTATTATAAACTTTGTAAGAGCTAAATCGACTCTTTCAAGTACTATATGATCATAGTCTTCATCATCTTGGTAATTTTTATCTCCATCTTTTCCAGGCCATTGATTTGTTTGTGAATCTCTATCAATAAAATCTCTATCTTGTATGATATTTCCTTCTTCATCTAATGTTGCTTTAGTAATAGCTGCTTCATTTCTAATTGGTTGTTCTACTGTTTTAAAATCCGCATTAACTCTTAATAAAACTTTTACACTTAATCTGTCTAATCCTGCTCCATCATAATTATTGTCTTTACTACTATCATAGGCTTTAAGAAATCCTGGTTTTCCAAAACCAATATCATCAGCGCCCCAGTTTGGCACATCACATGAAATACTTGTAGTCTCTTTTCCATTATATGAATCTGTTATAGGCTTATTATTTGTTGCATCAATAGACCATGATGAGTTCATTCCTATCAATTCATAAACTCCGCTAGAAACTTCTATTTCTTCCATATTTCCTTGTGAGTCATATTTAATAACAGTTTTTCCATCTTTTGGTTCTTTTGCATATACAAATTCCAATCCTTCTGGTATATTGTCTGTTATTTTTTTAACATATCCGTCAACTTCGCCCTCATTATATACAGTAAAGTTATATAAGACATAATCTCCTGATTTTACCTTTATTGGTTTTTTATCTGGTTCAAATGTATAGTTAGCAGTTGTTTCATTTCCATTTGGTTTTAATTTACTAGTGTTTATTATTGGAGCATTTCTACCTCTATCATCATCAAAGATTGTATCATCAAAAGCTAGGTCATCTGGAATTATTTCCTCAATATATTTTTTCAAAGCTAAGTCAAATTCTGCAGGTTTTACAACAACTATTTCAAAGTCATCATCATCTTCCATTCCAGGGAAGTAATCTCTATCATTGTTTGTATCATTATATACATTTTTATTACTTGATCCATGATATCCTGTATACGTATCTCCTGTTGTATTTTGATTAGCTTGTGGTTTATTGTTTGTACTTGAATCTCTATCTTGTTCAACATCTAGATTTGTTTCTGTGTTATGTGCCTTAGAAATATATGCGATATTTGTTAAATAAGTATTTGTTGTTGTTGAAGGTTCTTGAACAACTTCACAATCTATTTGAATTGTTTCACTATCTAAATTACCTTGTCCATTATATGCATCTATAGTTTTATCATTATCAGAATCTAATCTTGTAAAAATAATTGTATTATTATTAGGGTTATATTCATATGAATAATTAATTTCTCCCGCTTTACATGTTCCTCTTGTTGTTCTATTTGCTGTAAATCCGCTAAGTGCAAGCCCTTGTGGTAATTTATCTACTATTGTTTTTGCATATCCATCCATTTCGCCTTCGTTATATACTGTAATTGAATATGTAACTATATCTCCTTTTTTTACAACTACTGGGTCTTTTCTGTGTTTATATGTAGCTGTATATGTATTTGGTATTGAGCTAGTATCAACATTCTCCATAGCTCTTACAGCAGAATATCCAGCTTCATTTATAATTGCACCATTTGTTTTCTTTCCATTAATAGCTGTAATTCTCTTTCTTAGTGCTAAATCAAATACTTTTGGTTGTTCTGGAATTCTAGCTCTAACTGATAATTCAAACGTAACTGGTTGAGGAGCAACTTCAACAATAGGTTGTTCTCCTACTGAATTGTTTACCCACATTATTTTAGTCGTAGTATTATAACTTCCTGTAAAAGTAATTGTTATTTCTGATACATTTGAACCACTTACCTTTGATTTTGGAATTGCAACATAAAAATCTTGTCCTATATAATTTGCAGTTTGTTGATCTGAAGCTCTATTTCCTTCAGCATTGGAAATATATGCACCTGTATTATTATCTCCATTTACAAAAATTTCGTTGTTTAATGTTGCTGGTCTATTTTCATCAATTTTAATTGGCCCAACTACATAATAATTTGTATTGTTAACTGTTTTTTCAGCTATATTTGCTATATCAGGTGATATAGTTAAAGGATTACCTGTTGCTTGTGCTCCTGATGTTGCATAATTATCAGCTGCATCTATTAAATAACTTGTTATTATAGTAACTTGGTCTTCAACCCATTTTCCTAAATCAATAGTTTGATCACCTACAGTAATTTTATCATGTACACCAATAGAAGTCCAATCTGTATATGGATCATCTCCGTTTAGTCCTTTATATAGTTGTACTTTAAAATCTTTAAAATTAAAAGTTTGATTATTTGATGAATTATTTAATTTATAGTTTGTATAATACCATAAAGCAAGCTGTTGTGATATTCCTATTACATCATCTGTAATATCTAAACTAACATAATTGTCACTACTATCATAATAATTCCATCCCCCAGTTGCTATTTCCCAATCATTTAATTTGTTTATATAATTATATCCTTCTGATGGAATATACTTATATGCTTTTTTTGCATTATTAACATCTGCATATTCAATTCCAGCCATTGAAAGAAAGCTGTTTTTATTTGATGCCCCTGGAATATATAAATTTTCTAATATCCATAATATTTGATCTTTATATTCACCAGCAATACTTCTATATTCTTGCTGTGTATTGTTTGCCAAATTAGCAATTTCCTCTGAATCATTCAAATCATAATACTGTGTATATGAAGCTGGATCTCTAGTAGTAGCTTCTGGATTCATAGCATTGCTCCATGAATAGCCAAATAATGCATTTAAGCAGTAATATGATGTATTATTTGGATTATTACCATCTGTTGGATAAATTTCAAAAATAGGATGTTGTCCAGTAGTATTGTTATTCCCATATATTGGTATTTTATATCCATTTGTGGACTCTCCATTAACAATTCTAAAGTATGATAGTGCTAGACTTCTATCTCCATTTTTAACTGCTAAACTTGGTAACATCATTCCAATTCCTAAAATAGCTACCATCATTACAATTATAATTCTAGCAATTGCTTTTTTCATTTTCATATAAATACCTTCCTTTATATATATTTCGCTATATTTTATTTTACTATTATTAAAAACCTTTTGCAATAGGCTGTAAAATAAATAATTATATATTCTTTTAAATCGCCTACGGTTTGTAGGCTTTTAAAAATATTACATTTACCTTACAATTATATTACATTTTTTTAACAAAATCAAGAGTTTATGTAAATATTTGTTGAATTTATTACATTTAATAAGTTTTTAGCTTTATATTATGTCTTATGTCTAATCTTCCTCTTTTCACTTTTTAACTCTCACCTCTATTCTCAAAACTTGTAATAATTTTCATAAAAATCTATATAATTATACAAATAATCCGGAGGTAATAATGAGAAAACATAAATGTTTTATAATTATAGTAATTTTAGTTATAATTCCATCTTTTTCTTTAGCTGATGATATTGAAGAATCATATATATTAAATTCAGATTATAATATCGAAGTTTCTTCAAATATTTCAACTGTTCCAATTATAAATGCAAAACATGCAATAATATTAGATAGAGCTTCTAAAACTATTTTGTATGGTAAAAAAGAAAATGAAATGTGTAAAATGGCATCTACAACCAAAATTATGACTGCTATAATTGTTTTAGAAAATAGCCCTAATCTAAACGAACATGTTACAATTTCAAAAAAAGCAGCTCGGAACCGGAGGTTCAAGGCTTGGATTATCCACAAATGATACAATAACTGTTGAAAATTTACTTTATGGTTTAATGATGGTTTCAGGAAATGATGCTGCTGTTGCTCTTGCAGAATTTATAAGTGGAAACATTAAAAATTTTGCTAATCTAATGAATGCAAAAGCTCAAAGCCTTAATCTTACATCCACTCATTTTATGTCCCCACACGGATTAGACCATAATGAACATTTTACAACTGCATATGATTTATCTTTACTTACAGATTATGCTTTACAAAATGAGACTTTCTTAAAAATTGTTAAAACAAAAAATTATTCCATACATATTAACAATCATTCTAAACAACTAAGTAATACAAATGAACTTTTAGGTTATTTAGAGGGTGTTTATGGGGTTAAAACAGGTTTTACAAATGGTGCTAATCGCTGTTTAGTAACTGTTTGTAAGCGAGGAGATTTAGATGTAATTTGCGTTGTTTTAGGATGTGATACTAAAAAAGATAGAACAAAAGATAGTATAAAACTTATAAATTATATTTTTAATAATTATTCAATAATCAATATCCAAGGCATTATTACAACAGAATTTGAAAATTGGAAAACAAATAATCCAAATTATTATATAATAAATAAAAGTATTGAACAAAACCCCACTATTAATATTGATAAATCTCAAATTCCATTTGAAAATATTGCAATAAATAATTCAGAAATAAATAATATTGATTTAAAAATATTCGTAGACTCATATCTTGAAGCTCCTGTTTTATCAGGTGATAAAGTCGGAAGTATTGATGTTCGATTGCCAAATAACTTAAGTTTTTCAGTTAATATATTAAGTAGTAACACTATAAAAAAGAAAAGCATATATTATTATACAACTATGTTTTTAAAAGATTACTTTTCACTCTTGACTTTTTAATTTTTTTTTGCTAATATAAATAAGTAACTTTTGCATTAATTTTTTATTTAATCTTGATTTAGTATGCAACCGTTACTTTAAATCTTTATAAATTGCAGGTATAGTTTAGTGGTAAAACATGACCTTGCCAAGGTTAAGTTACGGGTCCGATTCCCGTTACCTGCTCCAAATGGCGAGTTAGCCAAGCGGTAAGGCACGAGTCTGCAAAACTCTGATGATCGGTCCGACTCCGATACTCGCCTCCAAATGTGCGATACTATGTACCGCAAGAGAAAACCACATTTTTGATATAAATCAAAAATGTGGTTTTTTTTGGTTTTGCGGGCGATTAAAATCGCCCCTACATTTTCTCCAAAGCCATTTCTAATAATTCATCTTTAATATCTAAGGAACATATATGTTTCATATTTTTTAATTCATTAATATTTACCCATTTTGCTTTTTTTGCATATTCTTTTTCTTCTTCACTAAATCCACTATCAGATATTTCACCATCAATGATACTTACTAGATAGAAAATCATATAGCTTTGATAATTTTTTTGAGTTTTTGGGTGATGAAAAAAAGATGTATAGACATTTAATAATTCAATAGGTTCAACTAAATATCCTGTTTCTTCTTTTATCTCACGCTTTAAAGTTTCAATATGAGTTTCACCCTTTTCAGCAGTTCCACCTGGGAAATCAAATCCATCAAATTGTGGGGAAATCAATATCTTTCCATCTTTAAAAGCAATTCCATAAATATGTACATCCATTTTTAGTGAGTCTATATTTACCTGATATTTATTTCTATAATAATCATAAACATTTATCATATTTAAGTTCATAAATTACATCCTTTTTGATCTATTTAACCAATTCTTTCATAGCTTCTTTTAGTTTTGCCAAATCCACCTCAGCTTTTTCATTTGTATCTGCTTTTATTCCCATATAAAGCTTAATCTTTGGCTCTGTACCAGAAGGTCTTACACAACACCAAGCATCATTTTCAAGTTCATAATATAACACATTTGATGTAGGAAGTCCTGTTTTAGATACCTCTCCTGTAATCATATTTTTAACAATATCTAGTTTTATGTCTTTAAATTCTAAAACTTTGTACTCTCCAATTTTTTCAGGTAAATTATTTCTCATATTTTCCATCATTTGTTTGATTTTTTCTGCACCACTTGCTCCTTCTAAAACAATAGCAACCTGAGTTTCTTTATAATAACCATATTTTTCATAAATATTAATCATTTGATCCCATAAAGTAATTCCTTGTTCAGCATAGAAGCATGCCGCTTCACATAAACTCATTACAGCAGAAATTCCATCTTTATCTCTAGCATAATCACCAATTAAGCATCCATAACTTTCTTCAAAACCAAAAACATATTTTTTTCCATTTTCTTTTTGTTCTTCAATTTTGATTTGTTCACCAATATTTTTAAATCCAGTTAACACTTCTCTAAAGTCCAAATTGTATTCTTTAGCTATTGCTTTTGCAAGATTAGATGAAACTATTGTAGAAATAAACATACCATTTTGTGGCAATATTCCTTTTTCCTTCATTTGAGATATTCTATATTCTGCAATTAATAGAGCTGACATATTTCCTGTAAAATCCATATATTCTCCAGTTTTTGAGTCTTTTGCATAAATACCTAATCTATCTGCATCAGGATCATTTGCTAAAACTATATCTGCATCCACCTTTTTAGCTAAATTTAATGCTAATTTAAAAGCTTCTTTTGCTTCAGGATTTGGATAATCAACAGTAGGGAAATCTCCATTCGGAAATTCTTGTTCTGGAACAACATATAAATTCTTAATACCTATTTCGCTTAAAATTCTTTTTGCAGTTTCTCCTCCTGCGCCATGAAGAGGTGTATATACAACTTTTATGTTCTCTCCTTGTTTTCTTACAATGTCTGGATTTATAACTCTTGATTTTAATTCTGCAATATATTTATCATCTATTTCTTTTCCGATTGTATTAAATAAACCTTTTTGCTCAGCTTCTAATCTATCCATTTTCTTTATCATTTTATAATCTGTAATAGCTTTTACTTCATTTGTTATATCTTTATCAACAGGTGCTATTATTTGAGATCCATCATCCCAATAAACCTTATATCCATTATATGCTGGTTTATTGTGACTTGCAGTTATCATAACTCCTGCAGTACATCCTAATTGTCTTACGGCATAAGATAGTTCAGGAACTGGTCTTAACTCTTCAAATACATATGCTTTAATTCCATTAGCGTTTAAGATTAATGCTGTTAATTCACTAAATTCTGGTGACATATGTCTAGAATCGTAACTTATAGCAACACCTTTATTTTGGGTACCTCTTTTTATAATATAATTTGCAAGGCCTTGTGTTGCTTTTCCTACTGTATATATATTCATCCTATTAGTACCTGCACCTATTATTCCCCTAAGCCCTGCTGTGCCAAATTCTAGTTCTTGGTAAAACCTATCTTCGATTTCTTTTTCATCATCTTTAATTTTCAATAATTCTTGTTTTGTAGTCTCATCAAATTCATCACTTTCACACCATTTTTTGTATTCCTCTAAATAATTCATAAATTCACTCTCCTTTTCATTTTTTATAAACATATAATATCAATAAATAATAAAAAAAACAAGTATAATAAATAATTAAATTAAATCAGATTACCATCCAGTATAACATATTATTATGTATGGATACTGTATGGGTGATTTTCTCTACAATTTAAACATTATTCTGAACTGTAATTGGATTATAAAAAAAGTAAGAAGTGATCTCTCATTTCTTACTTCATATCCTATTTTTCCTTTTTGTGAAAATTATTATACAATTCTCTTGCAGTTTCAGGACTATCTACTCCAGTTGCATTTTTTACAGGAGCAAATTCTTCTTCTCTTTTAACTCTTAAAATAGCCATATCATCTACTTCTCCAAAAGCATCAAATAAAAATGCTTCAAATTTAAATGCATTTGGACTTGTTGGAACTACTTTATTTCCGTCTTTATCAATATATGTAGCTTTTTTAAATGCTGAGTGATATGGTAAAGGTTCGCTTCCCATTCTCTCTATTGCAGAAATATTAAACAAATTACATAAAATGTGAGATTCTCCATATAAAAGTTCTCCATTTTCATCTGTTGCTTCTGCCATCTCATCTGTAATTTCTGAATATTCAACAACACTTGGTTTTCCATTTTTCTTGCAAAAAGCTCCAACCTTCTCATGTGGATTTGCTTTAACTACTGATTTACCTGCAGCAGTTACACCTTTATCTATTGCAATTCCCATAAGTACTGGGTCAACCATTTTTACTAAGCAGTTATCTACTCCTCCAATAAATACCCATTCAACTCCAAGCTGTTTCATTTTTTCTACCATTCCGCTTTTAACAAGTGATTCATACACTCCACCATGACCATCAGCTGCTTCTTTAATTAAGTAATCTTCTCCAATTAATATTTTTCCTTCTGTATCTATCATTGGAAGTTGACCTTGTATGAAAAAGAATATATTTTTTTCATATCCAAAATACTTATTTTCTTTAAAAAACTTTACTGTTGCTTCATTATTTTCTTTACTAGTCATAATAAACCATGGTATTTGTACATTATATTTTTCATTCTGTTCTTTTATATAATCAAATAAAAGTTCAAATAGTGATTTATGTGAATCTAAACCTATATCATATGTACCTTTAGGTCCATTATGTCCAAGTCTTGTTCCTTGTCCTCCTGCCATAGTAACTACAGCTAATTTTCCTGCTCTAATTGCTTTTTCTCCAATTTGTTCATAATATTTGTAATCTTCGTTTAATTTATATTTGTCCATAAAATCTATTGGTTCAATCTCTGCATCTTCATTTTTGATTCCATCTTTAGTTTTATTATACAAACTTTTAATAAGTTCAAAATCAATATTTTCAATTTGTTCTAATAATTTATTTTGTTTGCTTTCTTCCATATTATCATAAAAATTCAAAAGATGTTCTTGATTATATTTTTTTAATTTATGCTTTATTTCCTCAATATTGTATTCCATTAAAAATCCTCCTTAAATAATATTAAAAAAATTTCTTAACATCTTTATACACTATTTTTATTTTTTTGGCAAGCCCCCTTGTAAAAATAAATATAAATTGCTGATAATCACATTAATTTATACTTGTTTACAGAAATACGAGGTAGTATGTAGGATGTCGAGGGTCGAAACTTTGGCATCTGGACTCTGACTTCTTACTTCAGACCTCTTACTTTCTACATCAGTCATATGCTCTCGGTGTTTAATATACCTTTATATTTATTTCTTATTTCGTATGATTGAATTCTACATTCATTTACATCATAACAATCAACAATGTTTTTCACATTTATTTTTAACTTTTCTATTTTATCATTTATTCTATCTCTATATTCTTTATCTCCATTAATAATTATTGTAAATTCATTTATATCTTCATCATCTATTTTATCTATTTTTTTATTACTCCAACTTTCTATTTTTAATATATTCTTTTTATTTTCATTGCTTAAATTAATTTTTGTTAATAAAATATTTAATGTTTCCAATAAATTATTCTGTGTAAAAATTAAAACTTTAGAATTTTTTAATCTATTTTTAATAAACGGAAGTAATATCATCTCTAAATGGAAATTGCTCACATATAAGCAACAATATTTATTTATTTTTTGCTCTTTTGTGATCATTATATCCTCTCCTTTCATATGGAAAATTTTACCATTATTTCAAAAATATGTCAATAATATTTCAATCATATTTCATCGACTTTTTTCGACTTTGAGACTTTAAGTATAAATTTAGATTTTTTGTAAATAATTTACTTTAGTAGGGATTTGAGGTGGGATGTGTGACGTGGGATAGGTAACTTTTAAATCTTAACTCTCACTTCACACCTCTCACTTCTCATTCAAGAAAGGTAATTATTTTTATGAAAAAAAGAATTTTATTATTAATTATTCTATTAACTTTATATGTTTTTGTTAGTTTTTATTGTTATTCTATTAAAAGTTTAAATAATATTGAAGATAAAGTATTTAGATTACACATAATTGCAAATAGTGATTCAGAAGAAGATCAAAATCTAAAATATAAAGTTAAAGACAATATTATTTCCTATATGAATAACCTATGTAAGGACGCATCCTCAAAAGAAGAGGCTATTAAGTTGGCTCAAAAACATATCGATGACTTTAAAAATATTGCAGATTTTACAATTTTAGAAAATGATTTTAATTATACATCAAATGTTGAAATTGGAAACTACAAATTTCCCACAAAATACTATGGAAATATAGCTCTTCCAAGTGGATATTATGATGCATTAAAAATAAAGTTAGGTTCAAATTCTGGTCAAAACTGGTGGTGCGTACTTTACCCTAGTTTATGCTTTGTTGACATTTCTTCTGGCACAGTACCTGAATCTTCAAAAGAAAAGCTAAAAGGCACACTATCTAATGAAGAATATGCACTTATTTCAGAAGACACTCCAACATATAATTTTAAATTTAAATTAGTTGAATTGTTTAGTAATAAATTTAATTTGGGGCAAATAAATAACTATAATTAATATAATGCTTATATTAATTATGTTAAACTTTTACATTTTGAGGTGTGATGTGTGAGGTGAGATTTCTCACTTCTCACTTCTCCCCTCGAATTCTATTAATTTAAAAAAACAGTTGTAAATTTACTAACTTTATGTTATATTACTAAATGAAATATAAAATTCATTGGGGGTATACAATTGGAAAAATTAGTTATAGCAGGTGGAACTCCTTTAAAAGGAGAGGTACAAATAAGTGGAGCAAAAAATGCAGCAGTTGCTATTTTACCAGCAACTTTATTAATAAATGGTATTTGCACAATAAATAATTTGCCAAATATAAGTGATGTTAAAATTTATTGTGAAATTCTAGAAACTCTCGGCGCAAAAATAATTTGGAATTCAAAAAATGAAATTACAATAGACACTTCAAATATTACTACCACAGAAGCTTCCATAGAGCTAACCAGTAAATTTAGAGCTTCTTATTATCTTTTAGGAAGCCTTTTAAGTAGAATGGGCTCTGCAACAGTTGGTATGCCAGGGGGGTGCAAATTAGGTGCAAGACCCATAGATCAACATATTAAAGGTTTTGAAGCATTAGGAGCAAATGTTGAAACTACAGGTGGAAAAATTGTTGCAAAAGCAAAAAAATTGACTGGTACATCAATATATATGGATATAACATCAGTTGGTGCAACAATAAATGTAATGTTAGCAAGTGTACTTGCAGATGGTGTAACTATTATTGATAACGCTGCAAAGGAGCCTCATATTGTTGATGTTGCAAACTTTTTAAATACAATGGGAGCTGACATCAGAGGTGCAGGAACAGATACTATTAAAATAACTGGTGTAAAAGAATTAAAAGGTGGTACTTCTTATTCAGTAGTTCCAGATCAAATAGAAGCTGGTACTTTTATGATAGCCGCAGTTGCATCAAAAGGTAATGTTACTTTAAAAAATTGCATAACAAAACATTTAGAACCAATAACCGCGAAAATGCTTGAAGTAGGTGCAACAGTTGAAGATTACGGTGATTCTATTAAAGTATATATGAATAAAAGACCGACAAAAGCTAACATTAAAACTCTTCCCTATCCAGGTTTTCCTACTGATATGCAATCTCAAATGGGGGTATTATTATCCATTGCAGAACGGAAATAGTACAATAAATGAGAGTATTTGGGATTCTCGTTTCCAATATACTGAAGAATTAAACAAAATGGGGGCAAAAATAAATGCTCAGGGTAAAACTGCCTTTTTTGAAGGTGTTAAAGAACTAAAGGGTGCTCCAGTGTTTGTTTCAGATTTGCGTGCTGGTGCTGCTTTAATTATTGCAGGTATTATTGCAAAAGGAACCACTGAAATATACAATTTAGAATATATTGATAGAGGATATGAAAATATTGAACAAAAATTTAGGAATTTGGGAGCAAAAATAGAACGAATTGAAGAATAATAAGAGGATATACATATGTTGAATTTTACAAGTTTATATAGTGGCAGTAGCGGAAACTGCTTATTTGTTGAAACACAAAACACTAAAATTTTAATTGATGCAGGTGTAAGCTTAAGAAAAATAGAAAAAGGTTTAGAAAGTATTAATGTCGAACCTTCAGATTTAAATGCAGTTATTATAACACACGAACATACTGACCATATACAAAGTTTAGGTAATTTATCAAAAAAATTTGATTTACCTGTGTTTGCAACATCTAGTACATTTGATGCAATGCCAAAGCAAACAGAAAAAATTTCCGATACAAATAAAAAAAGTATTAATATAAATGAAAAATTTTCTGTTGGTGATATTGAGATTTTACCATTTCAAATTCCTCATGATGCTGCAGATCCTTGCGGATTCACATTTTTTTCAAACAATACAAAAATAAGCATAGCAACAGATATTGGTCATATGACAAATAATATTATAAAGAAAATCGACGGAAGTGAATTTATCCTTTTGGAATCAAACTATGATTGTGATGTTTTAAAATATACAAAATATCCCTTTAAACTAAAAGAAAGAATTGCAGGTCCTACAGGACATTTATCTAATAAAATTGCTGGACAAACAATCAATTATTTAATTAATTCGGGGTTAAAAAAAGCTGTATTGGGGCATTTAAGCAAAGAAAGTAATTTCCCTGAACTTGCATATCAAACAGTTATGGATGAAATTATTTCAAGTGGTACAAACATTGATGGATTCAATTTATCTGTTGCAAAACGTGATTGTCCAGGTGAGATAATAAAAATTAGCTAAATATAATAAATTAAAAGGTCGTAGGTCGGAAGTATGATATAAGAAAGCCTACCTCTGACCTCATACATCCTAAAATTACTTAATACATAAATTACTATATATACAATTGTAGAGAAAATAATATATTATTATAAAATGGAGATGTAAATTTGCTCAATTTGGTGGGGATATAAATTTATATTTTCATTTTTTTGTTTAAGGGGCTTTATTTTCTCTACAAGATTAAAGTCTTTTATTTTGAATTCTATTATTTTGACTCTTTAATTATTTTTTTTGATAAAAATTTTATAATTAAGTATTTAATAAAAATAAAAATTAATAATAATATAAAAACAAATATTAAAATTTTAAGAATCATAAAACATCCTTTGATATAATTTTAAATAGATTTTTAATTTACTCCTTTGATTGTATTAATTCATTGGTTAATAAATATATTAATGAATTGATGGGTTTGACCCTTGTAGCAGTCAATTATTATTTTCTCTTAGTAATCGTGTTTAATAAACTTTAATTATGTACACAATTAGTACAACTCAGAAAACGGAAAAAATGAGTTAATATATTTATTATCCTAGGATTATTCACAATTAATTTTATCATCAACTTTCAAAAAACATATTAACTCATTTTACATAATTTGTCAAGAAAAATCGTACGACATATTTCGACAAAATTTGAGTATAATAATCTTTTTGTTTGTTTTTTATGGAAATTTTTTACAAATAGTATTGACTTAATTGTAAAAATATGGTAGTATTATTTCAAATAATTCTAAAAATATCTTTAATAAAAAGAGGAGGATTTATTATGAAATCAACTGGTATTGTAAGAAATCTTGATGAATTAGGTCGAATTGTTATTCCTAAAGAAATTAGAAAAAAATTAGGGATCGACCAAAAAGATCCAATAGAAGTATATATTGATGGTAATTCTATTGTATTGAAAAAATATGAAAAAGGTTGTATATTTTGCAATAATTCTAAAGATTTACAAGTATATAAAGACAAGCTTATTTGCAAAAAGTGTTTAAATAATATTTCAGATTTGAAAAATGAAATGTAATAATAAAATATATCAAAATTTTTTACTTTAAATAATAATTGTTAAAAGTTGTATGTAGGAGGTAGGATTTTTTTCCAACCTCCTACTTTATAATTCTAACTCTTCTATCTTCCGAACTCCTACCTTTACTTTCTAACCTCTGACCTCACACCTCTACTTACACAAACTTCTTATAAACCTCATTTTTGCTTACTCCCCTATCTTTGGCAATCTTTTTTATTATTTCTTTTTTTTCAAGTCCTTGATTTTCATAAAATTTATAGTGTTCTTTTAAGTCTAAATTATTTAAAAAGTTTTCTTTTTTTTCTTTTTGTACTCCTTCAATTAGAATAATCATTTCACCTTTTAAATTTTCACTTTTATTTATAATTTCAGAAATATCTCCTCTAATATATTCCTCATGAATTTTAGTTAATTCTCTTGCTAAAACAATACGCCTGTTTTCAACAATATTAGATAAATCTTTTAGTGTTTCTTTTAATTTATGAGGAGCTTCATAAATTATTGCAGTTTTAGATTCAGCTTCTATTTCCTCAAGTTTTTCTTTTCTTAACTTCTTATTTAAAGGCAAAAATCCAAAAAACGTAAACTCTTTTGTATCTAATCCAGAAGCAATTAAGCCTGAAATTGCAGCACAAGCTCCAGGAATAGGTATTACTTCTATTCCCTCTTTAATAGCTTTTTTAGCAATAACTTCTCCTGGATCAGAAATACCGCGGTGTCCCCGCATCAGAAACAACTGCTATATTTTGACCTTCTTTTAATTTTGCAATTAATATATCCTCTCTAGTTTCTTCATTATGTCTATGATTACTTATTAAAGGCTTTTTTATATCAAAATGATTTAATAATTTTAAAGTTGTTCTAGTATCTTCTGCTGCAATTAAATCAACTTCTTTTAACACTCTTAATGCTCTTAATGTGATATCTTCTAAATTTCCTATTGGTGTAGCAACCAAATATAACTTTCCGTTCATTTTTTTCCTTTCATTGTTTATTTATATTATTATTGCGGGCAATTAAAATCGCCCCTACACATCTATTTATTATATATTCTCAAAATATCCTCTGTATAATTTCCATTCTCATCATACACATACAAATTATCTTCAAATTTTAAGAATGGTTTTCCACATTTTACTCCTTTTATGAGTATAAGGTTAGTATTTTTTTGTTTATTTGGATAAACAAATCTAATTTTTTTTGGTTCTATATTATTTTTTCTCATAAAATACAAAATATCAACCAGCCTATCTGGTCTATGAACCATATAAAAGTCTCCAAAATCTTTTAATAAATAACCCGCTGTTTTAATAAAATCTTCTAGAGAGGCGGTAATTTCATGTCTTGAAATTAATTTTCGACTATTTTCATTAACTAATCCTGTATTTAGTTTTTTATAAGGCGGATTTGTTGTAACAGCATCAAAACTTCCTTTTTCGTATTTAGCTTTTAAATTTAAAATGTTGTCCTTTTCTATTTTTATTCTATTTTCAAGGTGGTTTAATTCTACGCTTCTGTTAGCCATTTCTGCAACATCTTCTTGGATTTCTACTCCTATAAAATTTGTATTTTGGGTTTTAGCAGATAACAAAATTGGAATTATTCCTGTTCCGCTTCCTAAATCAATTATTTTTGAATTAGACTTTATTTCTTTTGCAAAGTCTGTTAATAAAACACTATCTATTCCAAAACAAAAACCTTCTTTATTTTGTATAATTTTTAAACCTTTATATTCTAAATCATCAATTCTTTCATTCTCTTTTAATTCAAATTTCATTTAAATTCTCCAAACTCAGATTAAATCTCGATTCTACCTCCGACCTCATACCTCTATAATTCACTTATTATACAATTCCCTCATATTATACAATAAAAAAGGAGTTTTTTCAATGAATAACATAATATTTAGTAACCAACCTACAGCACTTCCTCAATCTAATAACAACAAAAATAAAAAAATGAATATAAAAGAATTGAAAAATAATACATTAAATTCGCTTAATGAAGTTGAAAATTTTTTAAATGATTTTCATAGGTTTAAAAAATATATTAAACTTTATAAAATTTTAAAATAAAGTTCTAAAAAAGACAAAGGAATAATACATTTTATTAGCTATAGCAATCATTTACGAAAGGAATATAATAATTTATGAAAAATAAAAAATTTCTATTTTTGCTTATTTTTGTACTTGCAATAATTGTAGTACTTTTATTTTACATAGTAAAAAACTTTAATTCAACTGACAAAAGCATTACACAAGAAATTACTCCTGAGGAAGAAATAAGTGAAAATCAATTAAGAGAGACAATAGTTACTCTTTATTTTTTAGATAAAAGTTCAAACACACTTAAATCAGAAGGAAAGTTGATAGATTCTGCTTCCCTAATTCAAAATCCATATAAAGAATTAGTAAATTTATTGATTCAAGGTCCCAAATCTCAGAGTCTAACAAATGTATTTCCTGAAAGCACACAAATTTTAGATGCATATATAGAAGACAACTGTGTAACGTTGGATTTTTCGGAAGAATTATTAAATTTTGAAAATGATGATCAAAAATATAATATTGTAAATAGTGTACTTAATACTTTAGCTCAATTAAATGAAGTGGACTCCATTAAATTCCTTATTAATAATAAAAAAAGTGAAGTTTTTTCTGACACATTTACCCATTGACAAACACTTAATAATATTGTAATATAGATATGATATATTGTTTTAAATAATAATTTATAGAGGTAAAAAATGATAATTGAAGATGAAAAAATCGAAATAGTTGAAGATGAAAATTCGGTTTCAACAAAAGAAACAAAAAACGAAAAAAAAACTACAGAAAAGCAAAATGTAAATATTGCCGTTAAAGAACCAGATGTTGAAGAAACAGCAGAAGAACACGATACTAAACAGCAAAATATTGAAAACAAGTCTACTAATCAAATAATAGACAATACAATTAAAAATGAAGAAAATGATGTACATGATTCTAAAAAGGATTTTGAGGTAGATACATCTAATAATACTGATGAAGAAAATGATGAAGATTATAATTCTTCTAAGTCAAAAAGAATTTTATCTGTTTTTCTAATAATTATGTCTATTTTTCTAGTGCTAGCATTAATAGTCTTTGGTGGATTAACATTTTATAATTATAAAAATAGAAATGTAATTGCAAAAGGAATTTCTGTAAGTTCTATTGATTTATCATATTGTACAAAAGATGAAGCAAAAGAAAAAATTAATAATTATTATACTGAACAACTTTCAAATGATATTACTCTTGTTTATAATGATTATAAAACATTTATTAAAACAGCTGAAATTGAACTAAATTATGATATTGATTCAGCTATTGATTATGCCTTTTCTTATGGTAAAAATGGAAATGTATTTCAAGACAACTATCATATACTTGCTTCTTTAATAAAAAACGAAAATATTACTCCAGTATATACATTAAACCAAGAATTGTTATCTAAATTTTTAAATAGTATTTCTACAGAATTGCCAGGAGCTATAGTTGAAAGCAGTCATTACACTGATGGTAATAAACTTATTATTACAAAAGGAACTCCAGGTAATGTTGTAAATATAGAATCAACAACTAATAATATAAAATCACAGCTTACAACATTAACATATATAAATAATCCTATTAATATTGAAGTAAAATCACAAAATCCCAAAGAAATTAATGTAGATGAAATATACACAGATGTCCATAAAGAACCAAAAGATGCATATTATACAAAAGATCCATTTACTGTATATCCATCAGAAAATGGTGTTGATTTTAAAATATCTATTGATGAAGCTAAACAAATAGTACAAAATTCTGAATCAGAATGTGAAATACCTTTAAAAGTATTATATCCACGTGTTACTACTAATATGATTGGCCAAGAAGCCTTTCCTGATTTGTTAGGTTCTTTCTCTACCAATTATGTATCAAACCCTGATCGAACAACAAATTTACGTTTAGCTGCAAATAAGATTAATGGCACTGTCTTAATGCCTGGTCAAGTATTCTCATATAATTCAGTAGTTGGTGAAAGAACAATTGCTGCTGGATACAAAAATGCTGCTATATATCAAAATGGTGAAGTAGTAGATGGGCTTGGTGGAGGAATATGTCAAATTTCTTCAACACTATATAATGCTGCATTATTTGCTAATTTACAAATGGTTGAATTATATAACCATCAATTTGTTCCATCTTATGTTACAGCAGGAAGAGATGCTACAGTTGTATATGGAGTGAAAGATTTTAAATTTAAAAACTCTCGAAAATATGCAATAAAAATTACATGTTCAGTTTCAGGTGGAGTTGCAAAATTCCAAATTTGGGGTGTAAAAGAACCTACTGAATATGATGTAAGTGTTTATGCAAATGTTTCTAGAACAGCTACTTACATAAAAGCTACAACATATAGAACTTTAAAATTAAATGGTGAAACTATTAAAACAGAAAAAATTGCCAATTCAACATATAAAGTTCATTAAAAGCGACAAATAGTCGCTTTTTTAATTGACAATTGTTCTAAAATGTTGTAAAATTAATGCAAATTTATCAAATTTAACATAATATTTAAGGAGTAACTTATGAGCGAAATGGTTTTACACATAGGATTAGATGTTGGCTCTACAACAGTAAAAGTTATAGTAATGAATGATAATAAAGAAATAATATATAAAGATTACAGAAGGCATTTCTCAGATACTAAAAATACTATATGTGAAATGCTAAATGAATTAAATGAGAAATACCCCAACTCAAAATTTACAATTGCACTTACAGGTTCAGGAGCAATGTCTGCTGCTAAGTTTTTAGGTGTTAATTTTATTCAAGAGGTTGTATCATGCAAAAGAGCAGTAGAAAAATATATTCCTGAAACAGATGTTGTAATTGAGCTCGGTGGAGAAGATGCTAAAATAATCTATTTTGATAAATCTATTGAACAAAGGATGAATGGAACCTGTGCTGGTGGTACAGGTGCTTTTATTGACCAAATGTCAAGTCTGCTAAATACTGATACTGCTGGCCTAAATGAAATGGCAAAACATCATACAACAATTTACCCTATTGCATCAAGATGTGGTGTTTTTGCAAAAACAGATATACAACCACTTATAAATGAAGGAGCTGCTAAAGAAGATATTGCAGCATCTATATTTCAAGCAGTTGTTAACCAAACAATATCAGGGTTAGCCTGTGGTAGACCAATTAGAGGAAAAGTAGCCTTTTTAGGTGGTCCACTTACATATCTTTCAGAGCTTAGAAACAGATTTATTAAAACACTAAATTTAAAAGATGATGAAATCATTATCCCAGAAGAAGCACATCTTTTAGTTGCAACTGGTGCAGCTTTAGATTCTATAGAAGAAGTTCCTTTTACAAATGAAAAATTAATTCAAAAAATAGAAAATTTTAAGAATTCAACTGATAACACTACTCATCCAATAGAGCCACTATTTAAAAGTGAACAAGAATATGAGTCATTTAAACAAAGGCATAGTAAATCTACTATTGCAAAAAATAACTTAGAAAATTATAAAGGTGATTGTTTTATTGGTATTGATGCTGGCTCTACCACTACTAAACTTGTTTTAATAGATAAAGATGGTAAGCTTTTACATTCTATTTATGGAAGTAATGAAGGAAATCCCCTTCAAAGCACAATTAAAATGCTTAAAGAGTTATATTCTATTATTCCTAAAACTGCAAAACTTCGCTTTAGCGGAGTTACAGGTTATGGAGAGCAATTAATTAAAACCGCATTAAATGTTGATATTGGAGAAATTGAAACTATTGCTCATTATACTGCTGCTAAAACTTTTGAACCTGAAGTTACAAGCATTGTGGATATTGGTGGACAAGATATGAAATACATACATCTTAAAAATGGTGCAATAGATACAATAATGCTTAATGAGGCATGTTCATCTGGTTGTGGTTCATTTATAGAAACATTTGCAAAAAGTTTAAATTTAGATATTTCAGAATTTGTAAAACAAGCAATTGAATCTAAAAGGCCTGTTGATTTAGGCTCAAGATGTACAGTTTTTATGAATTCAAAAATAAAACAAGCACAAAAAGAAGGTTACACAGTTGGTGATATTTCAAGCGGACTTTCATATTCTGTAATAAAAAACGCCTTACAAAAAGTTATGAAAATACGTGATTTTGAAACACTTGGAAGAAACATAGTAGTACAAGGTGGAACTTTCTATAATGATGCTGTTCTTCGTGCTTTTGAAAAAATTGTTGGTAAAAATGTTATTAGACCTGACATTGCTGGTTTAATGGGAGCTTACGGAATAGCTCTAATTGCAAAAGAACAATATGAAACAAATTTAGATATGGAATATTATTCAAGTATTTCAAAACAAGAAGACTTAGATAAATTAGATATTAAAATTACTCATACAAGATGTAATGGATGTGAAAATCACTGTAAACTTACAATAAATACATTTAATAATGGAAAAAAACATATTTCAGGAAATAGATGTGAAAAAGGTGCAGGAAATAGTGGTTTAAACAAAAAATCACTACCAAATCTAATTAAATATAAATATGAAAGAATTTTTGAGTATAAACCTCTTGATGAAAAACAAGCTACACGTGGAACAATTGGTATCCCTAGAGTTTTAAACATGTATGAAGACTATCCTTTCTGGTTTACTTTTTTTACAAATTTAGGTTTTAGAGTAATAATTTCAGAAAAAAGTACTAGAGCAACTTATGAAAAAGGTATGGAATCAATGCCTTCAGAATCTGTATGTTATCCTGCAAAACTTTCACACGGCCATATTGAAAGTTTGATAGAGCAAGGAATTAAAACTATATTTTATCCTTGTATGCCATATTCTAGAAAAGAACAAGAAAAAGCTGATAATAAATTCAATTGCCCTATTGTAATTTCATATTCAGAAGTACTAAAAAACAATGTAGAAAATCTTAAAAAAGATGATATCAAATTCATAAATCCTTTTTTGCCTTTTGACATTCCTAATTTAGTAAAAAAAGTAATGGAACTTGAAGAATTTAAAGAATATAATTTTTCAAAACAAGAGTTAATAAATGCTGCTGAAAAAGCAGAAAATGAATATCAAAAATGTAAAGAAGATATTAGAGAAAGAGGTAGAAAAACAGTTAAATTTTTACAAGATAAAAATTTAAAAGGTATCGTTTTAGCAGGTAGACCTTACCACATGGATCCAGAAATAAATCATGGAATTGATACTTTAATTACATCTCTAGGTTTAGCTGTACTTACAGAAGATAGTATTTCAAATGAAGTAGAAGTTAAACGACCTATCAGAGTTGTAGACCAATGGATGTTTCATTCTAGACTTTATGCTGCTGCAGACTTTGTTGGAAAACATGATAATTTAGAGTTAGTTCAACTTAATTCGTTTGGATGTGGAGTAGATGCTGTTACAACTGACCAAGTTGAAGAAATTTTAAGAAGCTTTGGAAAAATGTATACACTAATAAAAATTGATGAAGTAAATAATCTTGGAGCTGTTAAAATTCGTATACGTTCTTTAATTGCAAGTATGAATAAAAGAGAAAAAGAAAAATTAAATGGTAATTATGAAATAGATAAAAAAATATTTACCAAAAAGATGAAAAAAGATTATACAATTTTAATTCCTATGATGCTACCTATACATTTTGAACTTTTGGAACCTGCTGTTAATTCATGTGGTTATAATATGCATTTACTTAGAGAATGTACTATGCATACTGTAGAAACAGGATTAAAATATGTTAATAATGATGCTTGTTACCCATCTATTCTAGTTACAGGCCAAATGATTGAAGCTTTGGAGTCTGGTGAATATGATGTAGATAAAACTGCTTTAATTATGTCTCAAACAGGCGGGGGTTGTAGAGCAACTAACTATATTGGCTTTATCCGTAAGGCTCTAAAAGATGCTGGTTTTGAACAGGTGCCTGTTATATCTTTAAATGTTGTTGGTATGGAAAAATCCTCTGGATTTAAGTTAACTCCACATATGATAGAAAAACTATTAAGAGGAGTTATGCTAGGAGATTTACTTCAAAAAATGTTACATAAAAACAAAGCATATGAAGTAAAAAAAGGTCAATCTCAAATGATATTTAATCAATGGATGGAAAAATCAAAAGATTTGGTAACAATAGGATCTAGTAAAGACTTTAAACAAGCTGTATACCAGATAGTTGAAGAATTTGAAAATATAGAACTTGATTTATCTAAGAAAAAACCAAAAGTAGGAATAGTTGGAGAAATTTTAGTTAAATATCATCCTTTTGGAAATAATCATGTTACTGATTTATTAGAAAAAGAAGGAGCAGAAGTTGTTCTTCCTGATTTTATGGGATTTATAAAATATATGGCTACAAATAAAATTACATTTAATAAATTATTAAATACTAATAAAACAGCAAGTACAATCAGCAAAATTGCATTAAATCTTATAAATATTATGGAAAAAGATATTAGAGAAGCTTTATCAAAATCCAAAAAAGATTATTTGCCACTTACAGATATTTGGGATTTACAAGACAAGGTAAAAGGTATTTTATCAATAGGGAATCAAACAGGAGAAGGTTGGTTTTTAACTGCTGAAATGGCAGAATATATTGAACACGGAATAGAAAACATTGTTTGTATACAACCATTTGCATGTTTACCAAACCATGTTGTTGGAAAAGGTGTAATTAAAACAATTAGGCAAAAATACCCATTTGCCAATATTTCTCCTATTGATTATGACCCTGGAGCTAGTGAAACTAATCAAGCAAACAGAATTAAGCTTTTAATGACTGTTGCAAAAGATAATCTAAAACTTAAGGAGAACGAGAAATTAGCTTTGGAGAAAAAAAATGGTAATACTCCTGTCAATGTTGAAGTATGAGGTTGGAAGTGTGATGTGAGAGGTGAGAGGTGAGATGTGGGGAATGAGAATTCACACATCTCACTTCATTTTATTATATTTGTATTTTAAAAAATTGACATTTTATTACAATTTTTTTACATAATATTGCAAAAAGATTACAAATTCTTAACATTTATATTAAATTCCAGGCTAATTTACATAAAACTGTTGAAAAATTTTCCAATTTGTTGTATAATGTAATTATGTGTATTAAAAAGTTTAATTAATAAAAAATAAAAGGAGGATTAAACTATTATGATTGATTTAGAAAAATTAAAAGAGGATATTCAGAACTTACCAAAATCTGTTGATGACCTAGCCCAACCTTATATTAAGCAATTTAAAGAAGATTATGGCGTGTCTGATGATATTAATACTGTTGAGGATTTTAATAATGCACTTGATTCTTTATTTTCAACAGGTTCTGATATACTACGTGATTTGTCAAATGAATCTAATCCCATACGTAGAGATCGAAGAGCTTCTACTAGCAATGAAATAAGCACTGAATATACTGATTTTTTAACTTTTAGAAGTACTTTACCAGATTTTGAAAAAGCGTTTGAAAATCGTCAAAAAGATTTTAAAGACAAATATAAAGATTTAATATCAGCCGAATTAGATAGTTATAATACTAGAGTTAGTACTGCTATTAGAGTACGTGATGCTTTCAAAAAATTAAATGTAGCTTCTCTAGAAGATTTTTATAAAGAATATCGCTCTTTGAATAATAATATTAGAAATGACGAAGCTGAGTTATTACGTTTAGATGCACTTTCTAATGGTGTCTCAGGTGATCTCAATGAAGAAGCTCAAAATAATATTAAAAACTATATAAAAAATAAATTAAAGCCAACGATAAAATCAAAACAAAAAAGGCTTCAAGCGTTTGAAAAGCTCTTAAATATAATTAATGATGTAAAACCTATAAAAAATGGTTTGCAAGATTTATCAAATTTTGATTCTTTAGAAAAAGAATATGATTTATTAATGGAGCTAAAAAATATATTAGAACAAAATGATCAAAATTATTTGAACTCTATGTTGGTAAGAATCGAACAATATGAGGGTATTAATGCTAAGGGTAAAGACGTTCCTTCTGATGATGCTAAGGGTAAAGACGTTCCTTCTGATGATGATAAGGGTAAAGATGTTCCTTCTGATGATGATAAGGGTAAAGACGTTCCTTCTGATGATGATAAGGGTAAAGATGTTCCTTCTGATGATGATAAGGGTAAAGACGTTCCTTCTGATGATGATAAGGGTAAAGATGTTCCTTCTGATGATGATAAGGGTAAAGACGTTCCTTCTGATGATGATAAGGGTAAAGATGTTCCTTCTGATGATGATAAGGGTAAAGACGTTCCTTCTGATGATGATAAAGGTAAAAATGATATATATGATACTCTTAAAAACCACGTTGAAGAAGCAACAAAAAAACTATCTGATGCTAAAGAAGAATTTGATAGAGAATTTAAACTTTCTACCCTAAATACTCAAGATTTAAATAATTTTGAAAATAAGCATTTTGAAGATATTGATAAGTTTATAGCTTTATGTAATAACTTACTTTCTAATATTGATAATCCAGAAATAGCTAAAGAAAACTCAGGATATAATAAATTCATTGCTGACTATAACGATTTAATGTCAGAGGTAACAAATGCTAAACAAGTTGCATTAAATAAAGAACAAGCAGGTCAAACTCCTCCAATGCCAAAAGAAGAAGATGACCCCAAACCTGATAACTATAAAAATACAGATGAATACAGCTCACTAATGAAAGGAATTAAAACTTTAGAGAAAAACATTAATGAAGCAAAAAAATATTTTTTAGATCATTTTGAAGATTTAGATATTGCTTCTGCAGATGATTTAAATACGTTTGAATCCATATATTTAGAACAAATTAATGAGGTTAATATTTCTTCTTGTGAAACTTTTCTTGAAATTATTAACAATCCTGAATTATATGAAGAATCTGGTTTTAATAAACTTAAGGCAGAGGCAGATGAATTAAATAAATGGTTTGAAGAGGTAAAAGAATCTATACAAGCAAGAGAACAAGCAGGTCAAACTCCACCTCCAGTTGAAAATGAAGATAAAGATGATGAAAACTTAGAAGATGTGTATTTCAACCTTACAGCCCAAATTATGGACAAAGTAAGAAATGGCATATGTTTACAATATGGTATTGACGAAACAAATTCTCTATCAAGTAATACTTCTACTTCTGATTTAGAAAAGTTTTTTGGATCATTAAATATATATGCATCTTTGAAACCAACAAATTTTAAAAACATTTATGATTATTTACCATATTTTTACATTGACTCTTCTAATATTGACAATTTTATTTCTGATTGTCACACAATTCTTGGTAAATTAGATGAAGTAATACAAAATCTAGAAATTCAAAAACAACAAGAGGAAGCTGGCAAGGGAGGAAAAGACGATGATGATTCAAAAGCAGGTTCAGGTAAGGATATTTATAATAACTTACTTGCAGAATTATCAGCATTAGAAGCTTTGATTAGCAATACAGAAAATAATATTGATTATTATGATTCTACACCTAATAATTCGAAGACTTTACTTGATCTTCAAACAAACTATAATAATATAGACCAAAAAATTCGTGAAAATAAAACTATTATGCCTGAATATTTACATACCCAACTTACTTCAAGATTAAATAAATGTAAAGAAAGAATAGATACTATTGACTATAATATTGATAACCCTCCACCTAAGCCAGTTGAGCCAAAAACTCATATTGAATTCAAAGAAAAATATGTTGTAGGAGATCAAGAATTTGATCGGAGAATACGATCCACGTAAAACTTCAGATGATTCTGAATATGCTATAACTTTAACAGATGGTACAAAATTAGATTTGGAGAAATTCGAAAAAACTATTAGACGTTATATGGAAATTTTTATATATCATCCAGGAACAGTAAGCTTTCATAAAAAGATGGAAAACATAACTGTTAACCTTCCTAATAATATTAGCACGCTTGGTGAATTTGTTAGTTACATAAATAATACTATGAAAGTAATCCCACGAAATAACTTGACTGAAAAGCAATTTGATAAATTTGCAAACATTCTTAAATTAATAGAATTTACTAATAAATTCTTTAGACATGGTCAACTAAAAGGAATACATCGCAAATTAAGAAGACTAGAACAAAGAATTGAATATATTGATAATCCTACATCACAGAAAGAAATTGATGCAATTAAGGAAGAAATAGCACATCTTGAGGATGAATATCATAGAGCTTTAAGCAATATAACATTCAATAATAAGTATTCTGATGATGTACAATTATTTGATGAAATCAAAGGTACACTTAAAAGACTATCTCACAATCCAAAATTAGTAGATAAAAAATTACAAAAGGAACATCAAAATGCATATAATAAATTAAACAAATATTTAAGAAAAATGCATAAGGCTGAATCAAAAGGAAGCTTTAAACAGAGAGAAAAATTTGAGAAATATTTAAATGAAGCTGAAGATCTTCGCCATGACTATCCTTATAGTGAACTAATAGAGCATGTATATAATCAAATGGTTAATTCTTATGAAGCACTAGAAGAAATAGAAAGGGAAGGTATTACGTTTAAACGAAACCCAATTCAAAAAGCACAAGGTATTTTCAAAAAATTTGCTACTGGTGTAAAAAATGCATTGGGCAATATAAAATCTTTATCTTCTGGTAAGGATAACGATGATGATTATATTGATGTTCCATATGAAGATGTAGAAGAAATTGATACTGATGATTCCAATAGTAAATTTGAACCTGTACACTTTGATTTTGAAAATGAAGAATCCAATCCTTTTAATCCTAATGAAACATTTAGACATGATCAGGCAGAAAATGCAGAAGCTGCAAGAGCTGAAGCTGGTAAACCTCATGATGAGCCTTCTCCTATAGATGTTCATGATGAGCCTGTTACTGGTGACGATGTTGAAACCCCAGGTGGTTCAGGTGATCCTAGATAATAATTAAAATATAATATGAATTTCCTATGGTATAAAAAAGATTTTCTAAAATTTATTAGAAAATCTTTTTTATTATAGCCTTTTTCACAAAAATATGGTATTATAATATATATTAAATGGAAAGGATTTAAACATATTATGGAAAATATTGAAAAGATTTATGATTTATTAGATAGTATAAAAGTCAATCCACAAAACGAAAAAGTAGTTACTGAAATTAGAAATTTGCTTGCCTCTGAAAACTATATAGAAGCACTTGCAAAAATGAAAAACTTAAAAGAACTTGAAGCAATATCTATAGAAGATTCTATTCTTTCACTTTCTTCAGATAATGAAGAAGAACTTGATAAATACCCTGATGAACTTTGTGATGATAAATTAGAAAGAATTTTTATTGGACTTTTACTAGAAACTCCTAAATTAATATCAAAATATTTCTTCTTATTTGATTTATGTGCATTTGATAATGATGATATGCTAAATATTTATAAAAGTATATTATTTAATGAGGGTGCAAAGTATTCTTCTGAAAAGGCAAAAGATAGATTTAACTTCTCTAAAGATACTCAGGAAGTATATGAACTAAAAAGACAATTATTAAAAGAAGTATTAGATAAAAATTATAATATTGAGGATATTTATACTAATCTTAAAAAATTATTTATCTTAAGAAAAGCATATTTAGAAACACCAGAAAAAAATATACAAGATAAAATAGTTGAAATAACAAAATATAATTTATATTCTAAAATGTCTCCTGAAGAGGTTGTATCAACAATAGAACAAGTAAGAATTACTCAAAAATTCAAACAATCTGTATTAAGTAAAAACTTATCTTCGTTCATATCTAGTGGAGAAAGCGAACTTTCAAATGGATTAAATTACCCATTCCCAATTTTATCTTCTATTTTTAAAGGAATTAGAAAAGGTGAAACATTTGCATATGCTATGCCTTCAAACTACGGAAAAAGTAGAATAGCAACATATTTGGCTGCTTATACATCACTTATTCATAAAAAAAAGGTTCTTCTTATTTCAAACGAAATGTCAGAATCTAAAATGAAATTATGCTTAATTACTACAATCATCAACAATCCTGATATTCAAAAATTACATGGCCAAAAGCTTCACATTTCAGAAACAGAATTGCTAGAGTTAAAATTTAAACCAGATGATAATTCATCTTGTGAAACAGATGAAAATGGCTATATTATTAGGGAAGAAAAGGAAAACCAATCACACTTTATTAAAAGGCTAATGTCATTATCTTCAGATTTTAAAAAGACTATAACTGCAATTGATTGGGCAAGCAAACAAATAAATAATTCTATATATTTTATTAATATAACAGACCATACAAATGATGAATTGAAAAAAGTAATTATTAACTATTACTATAAAGAACATATCGAATATATTTTTTATGATACTTTAAAACCAGACACTGATAATATTGGTAAGCCTGAAGAAATAAAAAGAACTGCCACTATTTTATCTAATCTATCACAAAATTTTAATATATTTATTTGTTCTTCTTTACAACTTGCGGAAAATAAAACTTCCCCTCTAAACTTAGATGTAAATGATTTAGCTGTAAGTAGAACTGTAAAAGAAGTATTAGATACATTATGCTTATTTAAGCAAATTGATTATAACTCACTAGATGATTATGAATATTCTCTTAATGAAGTAGATACCAAATTTTTTGATATTGAAAAATCAAAAAATCCTGATGTAAGATACTATTCATGTGTTATTGATAAAAACAGAGCTGGCGCAAAACCTAGTTTATTATTTAAAATTAATTTAGCATATAATAGTTGGGAAGAATTAGGCTATTTAAAACTAAAAGAAAAATAGACCATTTTATTAATGGTCTATTTTATTAAATAATTGTTTTATATTTAGTTTTACAATAAAATTTATTATAAATAATATCATCATAAAAATATCTATAAAAATCAAATACGACATTATTATGCTAGTATTATCTAATAGTTTTACTAAATATGTAATAAATAGTATCATAATAATAGAAAATGCATATTGAAAAATTTTGTTTTTTGAGTTTTTATTCATTTCAAATTCAGAGTCCCAATTTACATTTGGATTTATTAAATCTATAAATAGCATTAATCTACTATTTATGATATTCATCAATAAAATTATTATTAACAAAAAGCATAAATCAAAAAGCTGTATCTGTGGAAGAATTCTATGTAGAAAAACTATAAATACTATTATAAATGTATTGTTTATCAGAACTTGTACAAATGACTTACATATAAATTGATCATAAAGCTTCATTGGAAGTTCTTTTATAACCTTTGCATTTTTTCCTTCTCTCGATATCCCTGTAATTGAAATATTAGACATAGCAAATACTATTTGAATTAAAAATAATATAGCTCCAGCCATTTTCAAATTATAATTAAGATTTATTCTGCCTTCAATTGCTTCCCATTTAAGAAATTCTCTTATTGATGGTACGAATTTTACAGTAAATAGTATAATAGTAAACATTAATACTAAAGATGGAAAAACTCCTTGCACAAAAAACGTAGAATTTCTAAATAGTAATTTCAGTTCTTTATTCAAATATGCTATCTTTTTATTTTTTCTTTTTGTTATTTTTATATTTGCAAATTTGATTAATTTTTTAGAAATATTAAAAGTATTATTTTTTAAAATATCTTTAATATAAAATAGACCTTCTCCAAAAATAAAAATCATAAATAAAAGTAAATCTATAAATACTATTTTTAAAATTCCTAATATTTCTTTTAAATTTTGATTAGTTAAAACACCTATAATATCATTCACTTGTATTAGGTATTTATTTCCACTTTTTATCTTATCATTAAAATTTAATATATAATCTACTATTTTTTCATTATCTATTTGACCATTAGTTTCAATTAAAATACCTGTAATAATTTTATATTGTATAAAAAAAACTCCTATTATAGAAATAAAAATTACAAATATCTGAAAAATGTTTTTATTTTTAACAAATTTCGAAAACTTCATAAATATTGCCATTAATATACTTACAATTAATACAGGCATAATTGGAAAAATTATTAAAACTCCTGTTAAATATATATAATACCATAAATTACAATATGTCATAACTCCATAAATTATCATAGGAAATATTAAAAATATTGCTTCTGAAATGTACATTGTAAATACTATGGTTAAAAACTTTGCAATAAGTAGTTCTTTAGGCTTTATTGGAAGTGGTAATAACACTTTAAGTTCATTTGAAAAATAGTAATTATTTATACTTATAAGTGTTACTTGAAAAAGAATAATAATAGAGCTTATCATCCAATAAACACTTAAGAATACTGTATGTTGATTTATATCTCTTAAATAATAAATGATTTTATAACTCAAAAAGCAAAGTGTAATTATAATAGTTAATAA
Organism: uncultured Clostridia bacterium; assembly: GCA_947306755.1. Lineage (GTDB taxonomy): Bacteria > Bacillota > Clostridia > TANB77 > CAG-508 > CAG-269. Next base: position 63,910 of record CAMZHI010000001.1, read on the forward strand.
TAGCCAAAAAATCGTATTTTTTTTATTTATTTTTTTATTATCCAAATTTATAAAATCAAATTTCGATAATAAATCTTTAGATAATATTTTAGTTAAATTTACTATATTATTAATCATCTTTTATTATCTCCATAAATAATTCTTCTAATGATTTATTTTCTTTCAATTCATTTTTTATATCTTCATAGGTTCCAACAAATACTAATTTTCCTTTATTTATAATTCCTATTCTGTCACATAGTTTTTCTGCAACATCTAATACATGTGTTGAAAAGAAAACACATCTATTTTCATTTGCTAATTTTCTCATTTCTTTTTTTAATTCATATGATGCTTTAGGATCTAATCCAACCATAGGTTCATCTAATATCCAATTTTGTGGTGAATGAATTAGACTTGCAATAATCATAAGTTTTTGTCTCATACCATGAGAATAACTTTCTATTCTATTATCTAGGTAATTATATAATTCAAATCTTTTTGATAGATTCTCAATTTTTTTTATTCTTTCTTCTGTACTCATTTCAAATAAATCTGCAATAAAAGTTAAATATTCAATTCCTTTAAGTTTAAGGAAAATATTTGGATCATCAGATACAAAACCAATTGCTTTTTTTGCTTCAATTGGATTAGTTATTATACTTTTTCCATCTACTAAAATTTCTCCATCAGTTATTTCTAAAATACCTGTTATCATATTTATTGTTGTTGTTTTCCCTGCACCATTTGGGCCTAAAAAGCCAAATATTTCTCCATCTTTTATTGTTAAATCTAAATTTTCAATTACTTTTGTTTTTTTACCATAGCATTTAGTTACATTTTTTATTTCTATCATACTATTGCACCTTTCTTAAAAAAGGTAGGAAGTTTGAGGTCTGAGGTTGGATTCTACATCCAACCTCTCTCTTCTCACCTCTCACATCTCACCTCTCACTTCTAATTTAGTGTTTTATAACTATAATTTGTCCTATATAATACTTATTAATCAAAACTAAATGACATTACAAAATCCCTATTTTCTAATAGCTTCATTACTATTGTCATATTTTTGTTATTGGTTTCGTTATCAAGCGGATGAATTTGAATATTGTAAGTATATATACCATCCCCTACTTCATTAAATGCTTTGTATTCCGCCTTATTTATATCAAATAAATTGTTATTAATTGTTTCTTCAAGTATATTAATTGTTTTATAATTATTTTGTTTAAATGTATCATCTAATTTGCTATATATATATTCATAATCTTTGCAGTTTACTGCAGATACAATCTTTTCAATATTCATTCCTATTTTTTGCTGATCATTTGCTTTATCATATTTTTCGGTAAATCTATCTGAATCGATTGTATAGTCATCTAATCTTACAAAATATTCTATTGATTGAAATCCTATTTGTTTAAATATGTAGTAATAATTATTTTGATCAACACATATAAAATAAGTATTTTCCCCTTCTGTATAATTTAAATATTTTGTAATATTACTTTTCTTTATTCTAGTATAATTATTTTTTATATAATTTTGAAATTGAGACAAATTGTTAAATTTTTTCATTTTATACCCATCTTCAATATAATTGTAAGCTTTTTCTGGGTTTGATAAAGCTATTTGTTTAAATCTTGATATATAATAATTTATTGTCATTTCATCATCCATATAAATATCTTTATATGAATTTAATTCATTTTTTTCTATGGTTTGATTTTTATTAATAATATTAATATTTTCAATGTCTTCTAGATTCTCATTTATAGGTTCAACAGAAAAAGTATTATTATTAGTGTCAATATTTACATATATATAGAAATCATTCAAAAATTTATAGTCCTGATTAATTAATATACCATATACAAGGTATTTTTCTATTGGATTACTTATGTTTACTTCCATCTTAATGCAAATAGGTATTACTTGTTCATCATAGGTTTTTATAAATTGTTGAAAATTGCTTGTATTAATAGAATGATTATTTATATACTCCTCTGATATCAATAGAAGTTGATTTTTCTTAATATCTTCATCTGAAATATTTTTTTCAGAGTTGCTATTTCTATTATAATATATAGATGCATTATTATTTATTATATTATAATAACCACTTAAACAATTTTCAATTGTCTTAAATGTATTTATATTTTTTACTTCTCCAGATTTTACATTTAACTCTTCATCAGATAACTCAAATTCTCTACTTTCTTCTATAGTATATTCATCTATTTTAACCTTTGGTCCATTTTCTTTATTATTTATTTTAAAAATTATAAACACTATTATTACAATAATTATTATAATTAAAAGGAGCATCATTTTTATTATATTTTTTTCCACTTACTGTCCTCCCCCTACATACAACACATTTCTTTCATCTTTCATACAACTCATAACTACATCTAAAGAATCCCAACCATAAGGTTTTCTATTTGGATTACTTTGAGCTACATACACTGTATCATTCTGAGCATTATAATCTAATAATGCCATACAGTGTGAACCACTAGTATATTTACATTGATATACAACAAACCATATTTGTCCACCATTTTGTAAACAATTTATAATTCTTTGTTTATCTCCTTTTGGACCAATTGAAGTTTGTACATTCAAACCTAATTTATTCCATACTGTTTGCATCCATTCAGCATTTGAATGATTTCCTCTTCCATACATACTTACAGTTTGTGCTCTAACATGTTCCGGATTAATACTTGGATTATAAGCTGTAGCTATCATTGCTAATGCAGCTGGTCCACATCCTGCTGCTGCCATACTACCAGAATCTCCATAGTCATTATCTCTCCATGGTGCATCTCCACCTTGTAAATATAATATGAATTTTTTTCCATAAGAAGCTGTATATGTGCCAAATGATCCTGCTGCTACTTCTTCAGAAGAATAAGTTCCTTCTACAGCAGTTGGTCTAGTCTTTCCATGAAACTTATCATAATAAAATCTTGCACCACGTTTTCTAACTTCTAATCTAGATCCACCTGATCTTTCAAACCATCCATCAAACCAAACTGCTGCTTCTTCTGGAGTATCTGCATTTATAAAACTATCGTATTGTATCTTATATTCAGGAAATCTTTGCTTTTCTGCAAAACCATTGCATCCTCCATCTGTTAATTCTGCCTTTAAAAATTCTAATTGTATTGTTTCATCTTTCCATGTTGTTCCTTTAGATTCAGCATATTTAACAATAGCATCATGTCTTCCTTTACTCCATTGAACAATACCTATTCCAGTTCCTCCAGGTTCTACTCTATCACTATGTATTTCTTTACCATCATCAGTTTCTGCTGAAAAGTTTCCCATAGCTCCTGCTGCAGCATAATCAGAATAGCCAATATCTTTTAGCATCCACCATAATTTTTCTTCAATTCCATTTCCAACAAATCCATCTGTTGTTTTCTTAAATGTAGCTGGATCATACACACCAAAATCATATGTATCTATACCATCATATTTTACTCCTGTCGCTATATAAATCAAGTATTTAGTTAGATCTAACATATCTGAAATTCCATTATTTGGTTCTTCAATAATTTCAAACAACCATGAGGCACATTCAAATATGGCATTTCTAGCTTTTCCATGATTTCTTAATATCGTAACATAGTTTTCTTCACCTGTATCTATTTCAGTTTTTTCTCTAATATCATTTTCCTTAGCTACCCATTTTGAACCATCGCTTGTAGTTTGATATTCAAAATCTTGCTTATAATCTACTATCCATACATTTGCTCTTGTTAATGCAGTTTCAATCGTATTATTTCTATAGGTAGTTGTAGTAATTTTCTGAAACACTGCCCTCTCTGGACCATATATTATTTCTCCATTACTATCCCTACCTTTTGCAACATAAATAGTACTCCAATAATCTTCAGAGTTCTGTGATGTTGTCTCACTGAAATTATCATGTACTGTTATCTCTATTTCACTATTATATACAAGATCTGCAAGCTCCATGACAAAATCTTTATCCTCTGTTATTACAAGATGTGCCCACAAATAATTAAAAGGTAAAATATATCCACTCAAAAAATCTTGATAATTTATATTTTGAGATGTCATATTATATGTAACATCTGTATATCCATCTTTTCCTGGTTCTGTATATTCTACATTTGTAATAGTTTGGTTCCATGTTGCAACTTTTACATAATATGTGGTTTCAGTGTTTGCAATATTTGCATCTCCAATTGCATTACCTGATTCATAATCATAATAAAATTCACCAATTCTAGCTCTATTTTCCTCACTTGTATATCCAAATGGATCTGATTCCTCATTATCAGGATTTCCCCATCCCCAGAATGTATAATGACTTTCATAATAATTATCTATATGTGTTTTAAATTGAATATATGATTCTCTAGAATATTTTATATTAACACCGTCATTATATGCATCATAATCTTTTCCTGACCAAGAATCATGTTCATCTATATAACCTGGTAAAGTTCTTTTTCCATCAACTAAAACACTTCTTACCACAGCCTTTTCTTCCTCTGTAACAGGACTATAATTTCCATCATAATCATATTTGCATCCACTATCAATATACTTTGAAACTTCAGCAAACCATCCGGAATATTTTACAAAATTATATAAACCTGTTCCTCCAGTTTTTCCTTTATATGACCCTTTCTCTCTTAATTCAAATAAATTTGCTATTATAGATGCCTCTGAAGCTGCTCCTCTGGAGTCTTCCCAACCTGGTTCTGAAAAAGAAACCGCTGTTAGAGCAGTTAATTCCTGATCTGTTAATTCATATTTAGTAAATGGTGATTCTGTTGGCATATTACTTGAACTTGTTACCCCTGAATACACCGCATTTACTAAATAATCATATACTTTTTTATTTGTTTCAGAATTATAGTGTGTTGAATCAACAGTTTTATAGCCATTATTTTTTAAATATTGATATAATTCAATATATGATACATTATAAGCTAGTCCTTCTTTAAGCTTTTTATTAAATGATTCTATTCCTGAATTACTTGCATACTGATCATCCCATCCTAATGGTCCTACTGCTGCATAATAAACCTTAGCTCCTTTGGATGTCCATTGTGATGCTTTATTATTTACTTCTTTAATATAATTATCAATATTTCCTAAATCATTAACTCCCATCCAAATTATTACTTTTGAATTAGCATTAACTATTTGATCAGCTTGAGGAAACGCTGTATTTTTCATCCACGAATATCCTTGACTTCCTAAACATATAAACTTAGAATCACTTTTAACAGTATCTCTGATTCCCTCTGTACGAGAGTCTCCAATAAAAATAATATTACTTGTTGATTTATTTGCACTAGAACTTGTGCTAGCATTACCAGAACTATTAGTTTGAGTAGTGGTCCTATTTATAACTTTAACATTAGTTGTATCAAGTTTTTGAAAATGTTGTGAATCTAAATCTTTATTAGTATCGCCGGCATACTCAAGCCATTGCCATCCGTATTTTGTAAAAATGTTATAAATATCTGTTCCTTTTGCAATTCTAGCTTTTTTTTCAATATCTGTCCATCCTGTCATTGAATCTCTATATTTATATTTATCCTTATAATCAGGATTTCCACCTAGTTCATGTGTAGTATATGCACTTTCTAATGAGACATGGTAGTTTACAATATATGGGTTTATTAATGGGTTTATATCTATACATTTACCATAAGCATGATTAGACAAATTATCATATTCTTTTTTTCCATCATTTGCTTTTCTATAGTTAAATGCAGATGTATTGTTTGCCTTTATAGATTTCCAATCTATTGCATCATAATTATCTACTAATTCCATTCTTTCAATTGGATACTTTATCTTATATAATTCTTGAAATATAAGTAAAACTTCATCAGCAAGCTCTCTGCAAACAACCATCTCTCCTTTTTCAACTTTTCCTTCAAAATTATAATATGGTATTATTAAATAAGATAGGTTTGAATAACTACTTAATCTTAATGATTTTTTCATTCGACTTACTAGATTTTTATTATCTTTATCTACTGTTGAGCTTGTAATATCTCTTTTTTCACCAAGACCTTCACTATCAGTAGTAACAACATTTTCAGGTGATGCATAATTTACTCTATATGCAGCCATAAATTTATGATTTCCACCTGCATCTAATTGTCCTGTCATAGGTTGTTTTGACTGTATTCTGGTGTTTGAACCCATATCATACTTGGTACAATTACCGTTACTATCACATGTATCAACAACAAACCAGTGAACAATTTTGTCTCCATCCCCTTGAACAATGATATCTCCATGTTGAACTTCTGACTGACTTTCAATTTTTCTAAATCCATGTGCTTCTAAAAAATCTGTATCCCATATCGTAATTCCACCAGCTTTTTGATCTGTAACACCTAAATTATATAATGATTTTGCTATCAATCTATCACATGAAATATGCTTCATTCCATCTGAAGCTTCTTTTTCACAAGGTGGTATAGTTGTAGAATGTCCATATACATATTCTGATCTATGTGCATATACAGTATCTGCAACATCTTTAACAGCTGCAAAAAATTGTTCTGTAGTAAATCCTGCTAAACTTTGACCTAAATCACCAGTATTGTTAGCCCTATTAACGCCTATAGTAAAATGACTTAATGCCTCTTTTTTGGCTTCTTCAGACCCTGTCCTATTATATTCATCAATATTAAATTGATATGTATCAGGATCTACATATGTCATTGTTGTTTTTGTTCCATCAGCATTTGCTCTTTTAAATTTAACTATTCCCTGCACTTCTGATGTTAAAACCATTTCTTGGCTTTCAGGATTGTCCGAATCTTTGCTATAAGTAAAAAATTTTCTCCAGTCTATTTTTTCATCTGGATTGCTTCTTGTATCTGGAAATTGGGTTACTAATTGTGCATCCATTAATTCTTTTAATTCTGCAGCATTATCAAGATATTCATCAACATTTCCACCATTTTCTATAATATTGTCCCAGATTTCTTGTGCATTATATTTTGTTGTAATCTTTCCGTCTTTGGAAACATTTATTTCGTTAGAATACTTAAAAAAATTATAAGGCACATTTGATTCATCTTTATCTTTAAAATTTGCAGTATCAATATCAGAAAAATACATAAATGCAGCTGTCAATATAATTGAAACAATTATTCCTATAATTAAAATTGGTCCAAATGTTCCAAATACCTGCCTAAATAGACTTTTTTCTTTATTCTCTGCTTTTTTTGTCATTTCATCATTTTTTTCTTCATCCATATAATTCACCCTCTATAATGCCTATATATCAATACTATATTGTTTTTTTTGTTCAATATCTTGTACTTTATAGTTTATAAAAACATTATTAAATACAATTTTATTTATACTCTTTGTAGATATAAATTTACTATAAAATTTTAATCTCAGTTTTTTTGATTGTTTTGGCAATACTAATAATTCATTTTGAGCTATTTCATGTGTATATAAATTATATTTTGAATTATTATTATCTTGAATATATATACTTTTGATGTTTTCTAAATCATCTAATAAAAATTGAGTTTCAGAGTTGTTTTGAATTTCTATATTAACTACTGTATAATCCATATATTGAAGCATATCAATAATTTTTATATTTATTTCATCTGATGTTTTTTGTTTATTAATTTCTTTTCTATTTATAAGCCCATTTATATTTAATCGTTTTTCACCATTTTCATCTACTACAGTAATATAATCCTGTTTACTATATTCGGTATTTTTTCCAGTTGCTAAAGCATTTTCTTTAATAGTAATTCTATATGTATTATCATACCAATTTTCTATAGTATATAAAATATTTTTATTATCAAAAAATAAATCAATATAAATAATATTAAAATCATCCATTGTTGCAAATAATTGGTCTTTACATGAATTAGAAATACAATTATATGCTTGTTCTATATTGTTTGTTTTACAATTATTTAAAAACTTTTCAATTATGTCTACATCTTCATTTATTTTTTTTGTATTAATACTATCTCCTGTAACTAATGATTTATCTGTAAGAACATTATTAGAAGAAATTGTTTCTGTATCAATACTTACTTGTGGTATTTGCTTATTATTTTTTGCATTATTATTAAACATCATTAATAATATAAATAAGAAGGCTATAATAAGTATAGCTTTTATTATTGCCTTTCTATTTTGATTATAGAACTTAATTAATCTATACATATCTAGCCCTCCATTTTTATTCTATTATTTTGTATAATAAACATCACTAATTTGTTTTAATCTGCCATATATAGTATTTACAGCCGTATTCATTTCTTCCTCATTTATCTTCTTGCCTTCATTAGCTTCTTTATACTTGTCTTCTAATGATTGGATAAATGCCTCTTTCTTTTTCTTATCATATTCAAAAGTATTAATATCTACTCCTGTGTCTTTAACTATTTTAGTATATGCAAAAGCATCTTCTTGATTATTTATCTCCTTCTTTGCTTTATATGCAGCTGCAATTTCATTTGCATCATAGAATCCATGTTCCAAACTTTCTTCAAGGAAATTGTCTTCCTTCAATGCATCTTTTGCTTTGTTTTCATCATATAACTCAGTTCTTGTAGAGAATTGTTTAACAAATTCGTCATTCATTTTTTCCTCTATCATCTTTTCAATTTTTTTCTTGTCTTGACGTTCTTCATATTCTTTGTCACCATAATATCCTCTTGCAAAATATTCTCCTGCATTTTCAACTCTCAAAACTCCTGGAACATCTGGATTAGGTGATGAACCAAATTTATAACCTGCAATTGCACCAGCTGCAGCATCCTGCCATGTACTCTTTGCATCTCCAGTTGCAATACCTGCAGATGCTCCTGCCATACCAGCTACTGCTCCAACTCCAACACCTAGACCTGCTTTAGCCACTTTTTTAATTCCACTTCCTGGCTTCCAATTCTTGTCAATATTTTGTAGTACACCTCTGCCGTAGAATTTAAGTCCTCTTGCTAATCCATTTTTCGCCATTTGGAATTTACTTAAATCATTTTTGCTTGTTGTATCTGAAGCTGTATTTGGAGTGGTACTTGTATTTTTTGTACTTTGAGTACTACTTGGTTTAGGTTGGGTACTACTCTTTGTACTTGGTGGTTTAATTTGCTTTTTCTTTGTTTGGTTAGCTGACTGTTTACTTTGATTACTAATTGGTTGTTGTCTAACTGGTTCTAATTTAGTTGGTTTAATATTACCACTACTATTAGCATCACCTTTATTATTTAGTTCATTATTATTAGGTATATTCCAAGCATCTTCTTCTAACATAGCTTGTCTCCAAGCATCTTCATTAACATCTGCATATGGTAAATCAGCAATACCTCCATTTGGTCCATTTTGACCATCATCTGGTCCATTGCCTGTACCTGGACTGTTTGTAGTATCATCTGTACTGTCAATAGTATCAATTCCACTTCCATCATTTAATCCGCTTGATCCATCATCTCCTGAATCAGAATTATCATCATCATTATTCATAAATATACTTTTTGTATCTGAAGATTTCTTAAAGTTTATCTTACTATTTTGATTATTTTGATCTCCTTTTCCTGAGTCATCTTTTGGACCTTGTGGTCTATGTGATAATAATCTATTTAATCCTGCCATAGCTAAAGCTCCACCTGCAGCTCCTGATAGGAATCCTTGTGTTTCTGTTGCATTAATTCCGAAAAATCTACGAACCAATTTCTCAGATGGCATTATAAATGCAATAGCTACTATACTATAAACTAAATTGGTTTCAGCAAGTTCAAGCGCAGAAGATACAAGTACTGTATACAATAATAAATGAATTGGTTGTATCAATAAATTTACTAAATATTCTTTAAACCAATTATTAAACCCTTGAGCACTTCCATCTTTTAGTTTATCTAAAGCATATGTCATTGCAACAAATGGTGCTAAAATTGTTAATAATGCTAGATATGCAATCCTTTTCAAATAGGTCCATGTAAAAATACCAGTTAATATAGTCAAAGCAGTAAACATTATTGTATAACCTGCAAATGTTACACCACTAGAATCTTTTACCATTTGAGCATGTAATCTAACTGTTCCCATTAAATTAGTTGACCAAGTAAACTCACCAGCATCAGTAAATAAGCTATCTATATCTACTTCCTGTCCATAATATTCATCTAACAATTCTTTATTATTTTCTAATGCCTCTTTTATTTTATCTTTTTTACTATCCTGTATAACCGCACAAAATGATGGTTTTTGGACAGAATTCAATAATCCTGTTAATTTTTTTACAAATATATTTGATCCAGCCATAATATAATGCATTACAAATATTAAACATATAGAAACTAACCAATCATAAAGTCTTTGCTTATATTTAGATTTATCTGCTGATGAACTAGATATGATTATCCTTATAGCTATATAAATTAAAATTGATAACGAACCTACTATAGCAATATTTCTCAGTGTTTTATACCATGCTGCTACTGTTCCTCTTAATTGGTATGCTATAGAAGCAAATGGAGATCCTTTGTTCATACCAGTAGCTTTGTCAACATATATATAATACTTATCTGGTGATTCGTTATCTTTTACTCCATAAGCAGTTCCAATTGGTTTTAATCCTTTAACAAATTCAATATAAACTCCCTGTTTGGTAGACTCTATTTCTCCTACTTTTTGTCTTTTTTTCTGTCCTTCTCCCAGACCCTCAAAACTTAGTTTACTTGTATCTACAGAAATATTATATTTTTCCTTGATTCTTTCAACAACTTCTGATTGGCTTGAACATTGTTCAACAAAAAATGTTTCTGTTTCTGTTTCATTTTTTATAGGTACACTAATATAGTAAATATCATGGAATACAGATATGTAGTCTGCTTTTTCATATGTAATATATATATCTCCTTCTTTACCGCTTTCTGCTATTGTTGTTCCAACCTTAACTTTTTTTGATTGTCCATTTTTTACATCATCAAATTTTAGTTTTGATTTATCTACATTAAAATTACATTCTTCTTTTATTTTTGATATAGCATCATCTAAAGTCAAACAAGTTTCAGTTTTATTCTTTTCTTTTTTTAATTCAGTATTTGGATTAAAAAAATCTGCATCAAAAATTGCCATATTTCCAGAAATAATTTCTTCAGGAGTTATAGAATAAAGTGGTAAATATAAATCATCTGAAAGGCAATTTTGTGAAAAAGCATACCCTCCAATAATACCACCTCCTAGACTAACAACAGCAATTGTTCCAGCAGCAGTAGTTAACGCTGCTGCTGCTGCTGCTCCTGCACTAGCTGCTCCAATCCCAAGCGCGCCAAGGATTGCAGGTACAGCCACTACCGCAGCGCACAAAATAATACCTGTTATAATAACAGCTCCTAAACCAATACCAATTGTTGCCAAAACATTTAAAACTGTACTTGTTAAATCTACTCTAATATAAGATTTGTTTTGGTTTAAAATACCATTATGTATAAAATCCAAAAACCCATCATCCAAACCTAACAATAGTGAAGAAACTGGCCTTAAAAGTTTGCCTCCTGTTCCATCATCTTTTGCTTTAACTTTGCTTGAAAAAACAAAAGAGCATATTATAATAATCAATAGTGAAATAATTATCTTTTGAAAAAAGTTTTTGTTTTCCAAAAAAAACATATTGCTTAAACCTCCTGTATTATGTTTTTACTCTCTTTGCCAACTCATTTAAGTTTGTTTCCACAAACTCGAATTCCTTATTAGTTGGCATAATCTTAAGTATAGCTGTATCTCCTCCAACTTTTAATAATCCTTCACCTTTTTGACATGTAACTAAAAAGTCAGATTCTCCTTCTGAAAGTTTAAATACCTCTTTTATATATTGTATTTCTGCTTTATCTTGAGCTAAAAATAGTTTTGTATCTGAGGATGTTAAAACTGCTTGTGCTTCTGGCTTTTCATAAAAATCTTGAAATCTTTGTGAAATTATTGCAAGAGAAACATTTCTCTTTCTTGCACGCCTTGCCATTTTATTAAGAAAATCAACAGCCTCAGGGAATGGAAGTAACATCCATGCTTCATCAACCAATACCCTTTTTTTAGCAGCTTTTGCTCTATCTTCACTATTTTTCTTAACAAATTTTTCCCAAATCCATGAAAGAAGAATTTGTTGTGCTAAAGGTCTTGCGAATCTTTCTTCCAATTGAGAAATATCCAAATTAATAAATGGTGCTCCTTCTAATAGCTCAAAAGTAGATTGCCCATCAAAATATGCCATTTGCCCATCATATTCTCTTATATATTGTTTCATAACTTTTAATAAATAGCTATAATGGAATTGATAGTCTTTGTTATTATTTTCCCTAGCTTTAGCCTCTATTCTTCTATACCAAGAACCAATTGTTGGCATTTTCTTTTTTTCTCTTTTAAATAAATTATTATTTGCTTGTCTATTTATATCAGCATAAATACTGTCTGGGTTGCTAGTTATTCCTATTGCTGCATATTCTTCTGCAACTGATTCTGCTATAATTTGTTTTGTTAATTCATTTACTTCTTCAGATCTTGTGCTTCCTTTTGCCATTGTTAATAGTGCTTGTGTAACATCTTCAACTTTGTTTTCAATATTTAAAACTAATCTATTTTTTCCTGTTATTTCATCTTTTTGCATTTCTGTTTCTATATCAAATAGGTTTATAATTGTTTTTGAATTAGGACTAATAACTACATTAATCCCCCCTAAACTTTCGGCAACTATTTGATATTCTCCTTCAGCATCTAATGCTAAACTCTCTATTCCCATTAAAACTGATGATCTTGAAATTAATGTTTTCATTGTAACAGATTTTCCAGCACCAGATTTTGCAAATATAACCATATTATAATTTGTAAGTGATTGATGAAAATTATCAAATAAAATTGGGGTTCCTGTCTGTTTATTAAATCCTAATGGAACTCCAGATGGATGTCCTACTTCTGATGTTGTAAAAGGAAATACTGTTCCCATAGAATTTCTATCAAAAGTGTGTGTCCTGTTAATTTGATCATTCATAAATGGTAAATTTGATTTAAATGCTTCTTCTTGCATTCCCCATGCTGTTTTTATTCCTACCATTGTTTTTGCCATTTCAGAAGTCAATAATTTACTATATCTTTCTAATTCTTCTAAACTATATGCAAAAATTGTTGAAACAATTGATGCTTCATATAATTTATTAAATCCTGCAGCTATTTCATCTCTAAGCTGTTCTGCTTCTAACCTTTTTTGTGAAATAGTACTTTCTCTATTTATATTTCCTCTATCAACAGCAACAATTCTTTCTGTTTCTAATTCGTTTATAACTCTATTTAGTTCATTTTGTGATTTTTCTTCTTTTACTGGATTTATATATATTGATGTATTTATATCACCAAACATATACATATCTCTAAAAAGCTCTGGAAATGTACACATTCTAGGAAGAGATGAAACAAAGAAACTTCTAGCATATCTTGTAACACTTGATATTATTTTTAAGTGATCTATATTAGATACATCTATTCCAGATGGGGCAATTAATTCTTTAATAGACTTCTTTCTTAATATATTTGAGACTCTATCATCTTTATAATCAATTGACTGTTGTTCATTTTGTCTTTTTTTGTTTTTCTTCATCTTTTTCCCCTCCGTTCTGTTTGTTTGATTCTTCATCCACTAATTCAATAGCTTTATCTGTTACTTCTTTCCCTAGGGATTTTTCATTTTCTTTAATCATAGCTTTAACCATTTGATTTATAAGGAAATCTAATTCGTTTTCCTTTTGCTTCGCTATTCTTTGTTTTTCTGTTTCTTCTATTGCCTCATAAGCAATTTTATTAGCTTTAACCCTAGCTTTTTCTGTGATTTTTTTATCTAACTCTTTTATTCTCTTTTCATAAACATCTGGTGCTGTTGTGTATATATCTTCAAAACCTGCATTCAAGGCTTTTCTTAAATTAAACATTTCAGACTCATCTCTGTTATATGCAACATATAACAATTCTGATAGTTCTACAGTATCTAAGATTTTTCCAGTAACTCCACATACACCAAGTGAATTAATTATAGTTTGTGCCTTTGTATATAAGTCTGCAAATGTTATATTTGCAATTTCATCTTTTGCGTAATGTGCATCTGGATTATCTTCAACATATTGAGGAACTATTATGTAATAATGTTTACTTAATATATTTTTATTTAAGCTTAATCTTTCGGTATTGTTTACAATATCAACACTGTATTCATATAGGTTTTTTTGTCTTGTTAATTCATATTTTTCTCTGTTTAATTGTTCTTGAGTATATTTTCCAGAATTTACTTTGTTTCTATATTCTATTTGTTTATCTCTGTATTGTTTTGCAATATTATTTACTCTATCTTTATAGGAATTTATACTACCAGCTAAATTTACAGTTCTAGTTTGTACATATATCTGTATAGGATTTCTTAATGTATTTAAAAATTGTAAAAATCCTTGTTCTACACTGTTTTTTTCTAATCCTGACATTAAATCAAAATTAATTCCCTGACATTCTATAACCATTAAAAATCTTTTTCCATCTTTTTGAACTATCATGTTATCTCTGATAGAATCAAACTCCATAAACTTAAATATAGATTGCTTATTATATTCTTTTTTTTCTTCCACTTGTTGTTTTTTATTGCTTTTTATAATACCTTTAGCTACTTGTTCATCTCTTTTAGTTTTAATTTTCAACCATATATAAACACATACTAATATGCTTAGTATAACTACCATACCTATTAATGTAAATGTTAACAACGATATTACCTGATTATCATTCATTTGTATTTTCCTCCTTGTTTATATCTTCAGATTTGTAAATATAAATCAATTTTCCCTTTTTTTTGAATTTAATCCATCTTAAAATAATATCATCTATATTTTCTCCTCCGTTTTTTCTAGTTAATGCAAATGCCTGTGATTCTGGAATTTTAAATGTTGCAATTACAAATCCAATCAATCCAAAAAATGCTGTTAATATAAGTCCAACCACAGATAATCCTAACATTTTAAATAAAAAATAAAAAACTAGACCTATTGTGGCACCTATAGCAGTATATATTAAAGCTTTCGTAGAAAAGATATAAAGAATTCTTCCTTCTCCCTTATATTTTCTTGGTATTCCATGAACTTGCATATTACCCCTCCCAAAATCAAACTAATTCTTTTATATTATAACATATATTGTCAAATTTTGCACTTCTTTTTTATAAATTATTTTTTTTGTAATAAAATTGTAATACTTTTGTAATAAATATAATGAAAAAACTATAATTTATTTTATAATAATACTAATTTTATAAGTTTTATATTCAAAAAGAAAAAACCTTATAAATAAGGTTTTTTCAAAAATTTTATTTTCAATTTAAGCTTTTTCGTCAATTAAAGTTACCGCAACAATTTTGTCATTTAATGAAGCTGGTTGTTTCTCTTTTTCACCTTCTTCACCGCTTGTATCTACTGCATTGAAAATAAATGTTGCTATAGTTGTTGCTGCTACTACTAAAATTATACCTATAATTAATGGCATAAATGTTTTTTTGTATTCAGCCTTTTCTTCAACACTACCTAATATGTATTTAACACCGATTATCATTATAATAATTACAGCTGCAATTACAGAAATATTTCTAATCCAACCAGCAGCTTTTTGTGCTAGCTGTAATGCATCACCACTTTCAACATTTGCATCAGGTTGAATATTCTTTGGGTCAAGTAATTCAGCATGAACATTATTAGTAAAAGAAATAACACATATAGCTATTAATAATACTGCAGTAATTTTTACCAAAGTTTGAATTGTAGATTTTTTCATAATAATTTCCTCCTTTATAATATAATTTTATAAAAACTTTTACTTAATTGATAAGTAAAAAATATTAAAAACTAGCCTTGAAGTCTATTTCCAACTATAACAGCTATTTTCCATATTGTAAATGAACCAAATAGAACAATACATCCAATTATAAATGGAATAATTGACTCTTTTATTTCTGCTTTTTCTTCCATAGAACCAATCATATATTTTATCCCTAATACCACAGAATAAATAACTGCAACTGCGACTCCTATATTTAACAAAGTATTTGCCATAGTATTAGAAAAGTTTTTTAATTTTACTTCATCTACTCTTGTATTTCCACCACTCTCTACAAACTCATCAGCTCCACTAACTATGTCGTATACTCCTTCATCAGCATAAACTGGCTTAATACTAATACTTAAAAAAAATATAATCAAAATAACGTTAAAGAATAATATTTTATTCATATATTTCATTCACCTCTTATCCTTCTATCTTTTATATATGAAGTTATCATATATAAAAGAAATTAATGTGGATCCTGAAGTAATCATAATACAACCAATAACAATCGGAATTAATGTTTCTTTGTATTTTGCTTTTTCTTCAACACTACCTATAATATATTTAAGTCCTACTACCATTATTGCAATTACAGATACTATCGCGCTAATATTTCTCAGCCATCCTAATATAATTGACGCTTTGTTTCTAATTATTTTTTTATCTTCTGAAGAAATATCAATTTTTAATGGATTATATTCATCAGGGTCTAATACCTTGTAACCTTTCTTGGCATCATTATAAGATCCTGGTACATCTTGTATTTCTTTTATTTCTTTTCCTGCTTGTGATATGTTATATGATGAAATACTCAAAAAAGCTAATAAAAACACAAATATTGCTGTTATTGTTTTTTTCATAATTCATCACCTACTTTCTCCTTTAGCTATAATCCAACTACCATTTGTAGACAAATTTTTGTATATTTCTAATGCCTCTAATATTAATTGTACCCTAATTTGAAAATTTTGTCAATACTTTGCAGTTTAAGTTTTTTTCTTTTTGAGAAATTGTTACAATTTACAGCTAAATTATTATTGTAGAGTAGCAACGTTTCATTGTATATTTTTTCGTGCTTTAGCCTAAGAAAAAACATATACAATGCACAGCAAAGTTGCGACTTTAATATAGCTATGAATAGTAACGATAAATGATATTACATATAAAGGCCAAATAATAAGTATTAATTTGTTTTTCACTACTTCAGGTTGTCCATAATTTACCAACTATATTTTAGTATTAAGAATATTTGACTAAATTTAAAAAAATCTATAGCACATTAGATCAAACCTTTTTTTCTTTTTCTAATGTATTATAGATTTTATAATTTTGGCGTAGGTGAGAGGGTTCGAACCTCCGCGCCGATGACTCGACCTAGCAGTTTAGCAAACTGCCCCCTTCACCACTTGGGTACACCTACATTTTTTATAAAAAATACGTAGAATATTGTTTGTGGCAATTTTTCTACGTTTTTTGTTTTGGCGGAGAGGGTGGGATTCGAACCCACGGTACGCTCACACGCACGCCAATTTTCAAGACTGGTGCCATAAACCAACTCGACCACCTCTCCAAGTATTGTGATTTTCATCAGCAACATTAGATATCTTAACATATTAAGCAATACTTTGTCAATAACTTTTTATGAATTTTTAAAAAAATTGTTAATAGTTAATGGTTTAAACAAAAAAATAGTGATATATATCATTACATTTAAATCACTATCTTGTAACAAAAGTTTTTAAATATAATAAAATATATGCAATTATAATAATAGCTTAAGCAAACAAACTGAGTAACATTGAGAAAACCCCCGTAAGTCGCATTACGTGGGTCTTATGATTTTAATTAATTTTTTATTAAACTTAATATTCTCTCTAAATCATCATTATTTGTATAATTAATTATAATTTTTCCACTTCTTTTTCCTGCATCTACTTTAACTTTTGTACCAAAAAATCCTTGGAAAGTATCTTCTATATCTTTATATACATATTCATATTTTCTTGCTACTTTTGAATTTTTCTTTTTATGTTGTGCTTTTTTTTCTGCCATACGAACAGTGTCTCCACTTTCGACTATTCTTAGAGCTGTTTTAACTTGTTCTTCTGGATCTTGTATAGCAAGTAATGCTTTACAATGACCTTCGGTTAGTTTTCCTTGTTTTGCCAAATCTAATACTTCTGGACATAGATTCAAAATTCTAACAGAATTTGCAATTGCACTTCTACTTTTACCAAGTTGTTTTGCAATTTCTTCTTGTGTTAAATTATACTCATCCATTAATGCCCTAATACCATATGCTTTTTCAACTGCATTTAAATTTTCTCTTTGAATATTTTCTATTAAAGAAATTTGTTTATTTGTTTTATCATCATCATCTCTAATAATTGCTGGTATTTCCTTTAATCCTGCTTTTTTAGCAGCTCTCCATCTTCTTTCTCCTGCAATAATGGAATAATATCCGTCTTTTTTAGTAACAACAATTGGCTGTATAACTCCATACATTTTAATTGACTCTGAAAGTTCTGAAATAGCTTCTTCATCAAATTTCTTTCTTGCTTGTTTTCTATTAGGTTCTATATCTGTAATTTTTAAATTTTTTAAAACATCATTTTCTTGTTGTTTTTCTTCTTCAGCTATTGGCATTGAAAACAATGCATCTAGGCCTTTTCCTAGTCCTGTCATTTTAGCCATCTTTTCTCCTCCTCTAAAGAATTGTGAAAAACTTCGTCTTGCGTTGTTAAAATTGTTTTAAAACGCGGTCAGCTGTTGCATACTGACGCTGTAGCTCACTAGCGTTCGAACAGCCTCAGCAACGTACACCAAGTACGCTCCCTTGCCTTTTCAAACAATTTTGCCTAGCAATACTCGTTTTTGACAATTCTGTTTTAACTATTTTACAAAAATTTTTTATCATTCTTTCTATAAGTCTATCCGTACTTTTAAAATATTATTGTTTGAGGCCAGAGGTCGGTCTTCCTACTTTCTACTTTCTACTTTTTACCTCCTACCTCTAACTTCAACCTTCAACTTCATTATACTTCAAAAATTCTCTTGTGAATTTCTCATAACTTCTTGCACCTTTAGATTTTGGATCATAAACTGAAATCGGCATACCATAACTTGGTGCTTCGCTTACTCTTACATTTCTCGGAATTACTGTTTTATATACCTTATTCTGAAAGAATTTTTTTACTTCTCTTACAACTTGGTTCGCTAAATTTGTTCTTATGTCATACATTGTAAGTAAAGCTCCTTCGATATAAAGGTTTTTATTTAAATGTTTCCTTACAAGTTCAACAGTATTTAAAAGTTGTCCTAATCCTTCTAACGCAAAATATTCGCACTGAACTGGTATAAGTACACTATCAGATGCTGTAAACGCATTTAATGTAATTAAACCAAGTGATGGTGGACAATCTATTATAATATAATCATATTTGTTTTTTATAACATCAATTTTTTCCTTCATTCTCTGTTCTCTTGACATCATTGAAACAAGCTGAACTTCAGCACCTGCAAGATTTATATTTGATGGAGAAATATCTAAATTCTTAATAGCTGTATCTTGTATTATTTCTTCTGCTGTAACATCAGAAATTAATAAATCGTAAGTTGATAATTCTACATTTTTATCTATTCCCAAACCACTTGTTGCATTACCTTGTGGATCTGTATCTATTAACAATACTTTTTTTCCTTTTTTCGCTAAAAGTGTGCTTAAATTAACCGCTGTAGTGGTTTTCCCAACTCCGCCTTTTTGATTGGCAATTGATACTACTTTTCCCACTTTTCTCCCTCCATTAGAATAGTTTTTTATCATAATTATAATATACAAATATTTGTAAGATGTCAATATTTTTTGTATGAATTTATGTT
This sequence comes from uncultured Clostridia bacterium, assembly GCA_947306755.1. GTDB lineage: Bacteria > Bacillota > Clostridia > TANB77 > CAG-508 > CAG-269. The sequence goes on from CAMZHI010000001.1 coordinate 83,665, forward strand.
TTTTGTTATAGTTTATAAAATTTACTTAAGTAGCACGTAATATGATATTTCTTTTTATTTACAATAATTCATATTTTTTATAGTTAATATATTAATATTTTGAAAACAAATCGAATGCGATTGGAGCATTATTAGAAATTCTTATTAAATAAAACGAGGGATGTTCACGGTACTCAAGCGCAGCGCAGAGGGTCTCAAGTGAAATGGCTCGTTTTATTTAATTAGAATTTCTTTAATGTGTATTGAGCCGAGATTTTTTGAAAAATATTAATATATTAATTATAAAAAAATTATTAAACACTATTTACCATTTTATTAAAAAACATGCTATTTTTATCTACATTAGGCTTTTTAGCTAATTGTTCCACGTGAAGTCATATAAAGAAAGATAAAATAAAAAGCCACAAAAAGTAGCTTTCTATTATTATATTTTTTCTTTCCATATAGAATACTTTGCGCTCCTCCAAAATAAACCTAAGTGAATTTGACGTTATAAAAACACTATTTTTTTGCTATTGGATCTTTTGCAGGTAATCCTGCTTTTCTTGGGTACATTTTAGGTGTGTACTGTTCTTTTTCTACTATAATTATGTTTCTTTTAATATCAGATTCAGGTAATGTAAATTCATCTCTTGATATTATTTTACCACCTAAAACTTTAATTGCATATTGTGCATTTTTTAATTCTTCTTCTATTTCACTACCTTTCATACATATCATCTTTCCTCCAATTTTAACAAATGGAAGTAAATATTCTGAAAGTGTAGATAAATTTGCAACGGCTCTTGCAATTGATATGTCAAATTTTTCTCTATATAATATATCTTTTCCACAATCTTCAGACCTAGAGTGGATAGTTTCTACATTTTTTAAATCTAATTCTTTTATCACTTCATTTAAAAAGTTTATTCTTTTATTTAAAGAGTCTAATAGCGTTATTTTAACATTTGGCATCATAATTGCAATCGGTATTCCAGGGAATCCTGCTCCAGTACCAACATCAATTATTTTTTCATTTTCATTAATATATTTTAATACTGTAAGAGAATCAACAAAATGCTTTAAAATTATTTCTTCTTCATCTGTTATAGCTGTTAGATTAATCTTTTCATTCCATTCTAATAAAAGTTTCATATAATTATGAAACTTTTCAATTTGCTTGTTATTAGTATTGATATTTAGTAATTTTAGCTTTTCTAGTAGAAAGTGTTTACATTCATTATTCATTTTATCTTTCATCAACATCATAAACTTCATAAACTCCACAAACATTTGTAATCACATCTTTTTTTCCATAAATACTTTCTGGTAAATAATTAACTGGCGCTTTTAATTGGTCCTTCCTTGGGAGTAAAGGATTACTATTATACGGTATTGGGCTTGTTTTTATACCATTCGAAACACGCCACTCTAATCTTTCCCAAGATGGACGAGCTTTAAAATCACCCCAATCATCATTTTCGGGCAAAATATCTTTAGCAAAACCATCTGGTTCTGCTTGTGTGATGATATCTCCATTCCACATTATACTTTCTCCTTACATAAAATAAATAAAATTCCTTTAAAATTATACCACATTTTTCACCATTTGTAAATATATCAAAAGCACATTTATATCTGCTGGGGAAACTCCCGAGATTCTTGATGCTTGTCCAATTGATGTTGGTTTTATTTTATTAAGCTTTTGTCTTGCTTCTATTCTTAAACCTTTTATTTCTTCATAATTAATATTTTCTGATAGTTTTTTGTTTTCCATTTTTTCAAATTTTTCTACTTGGTCTTCTTCCATTTTAATATAGCCTTCATATTTAACTTGAATTTCTACTTCTTCTTGAACTGCTATATCAAGTTCAGGTCTATCTTCATCAATTTCTTTAAGTGCTTTATATGTAAGCTCTGTCCTTTTTAATAATTCTGACATTTTTGAACCTGTTTGCAGGCGAGTTGTTCCATGTTCCACGAGAAACATATTTACTTTATCACTTGGTTTTACTATAGTTTGCTTTAATCTTTTTATCTCTTTTTCTATGTTTTCTTTTTTTGTCAAAAATCTTTCATATCTTTCATCAGAAATTAATCCAACATCGTGTCCTATTTTGGTTAATCTTAAGTCTGCATTATCTTGCCTTAATAATAATCTATATTCAGCACGTGAAGTCATCATTCTATATGGCTCATTTGTTCCTTTTGTAACAATATCATCAATTAAAACTCCAATATAACCTTGTGTTCTATCTAATATAATTGGTTCTTTTCCTTTAATTTTTTGTGTTGCATTTATTCCTGCAATTAAACCTTGACATGCTGCTTCTTCATATCCTGATGTTCCATTAGTTTGCCCTGCAAAAAATAATCCACTTATATTTTTATATTCTAATGATAATTTTAATTCTGATGGATCTATACAATCATATTCTATTGCATAAGCAGGTCTAGTAAATTCACAATGCTCTAATCCAGGTAAAGTTCTATACATTGCAATTTGAACATCTTCTGGAAGTGACGAACTCATTCCTTGTGCATACATTTCATCAGTATCTAATCCGATTGGTTCAATAAAAATTTGATGTCTTTTTTTATCTGCAAATCTTACTACTTTATCTTCAATAGATGGACAATATCTTGGTCCTGTTCCCTCTATTACGCCAGCATACAATGGTGATCTATGTAAATTTGCTCTAATTATTTTATGTGTTTCTTCATTTGTATATGTTAAATAACAATCCTGTTGCTCAAATTCCTTAATTTCATCATCTAAAGAAAAAGGAACTATGTTCTCATCACCTTTTTGAACTTCCATTTTAGAAAAATCTATACTTTTTCTATTTATTCTTGCAGGTGTTCCAGTTTTAAATCTAACTATTTTTACTCCTAATTCTTTTAAACATTCTGATAGTTTATTTGCAGGAAACACGCCATCTGGACCACTTTCTTTTGAAAATTCTCCAATAAATATTTTTCCTTTCAAATATGTTCCAGTAGATACTATAACAGCTTTTACATTATAAACTGCTCCCACATCTGTTTCTATAGAAACTACTTTTCCAGCTTCAACATTAATCTTTGAAATTTCGGCCTGTTTTAATTCAAGATTTTCTTGTTTTTCTAATGTATGTTTCATTTCCATTTGATATCTTTTTCTATCAGCTTGCGCTCTTAAAGAATGCACAGCTGGACCTTTCGAGGTATTTAACATTTTTATTTGAATCATAGTTTTATCTATATTTTTACCCATTTCTCCACCAAGTGCGTCAATTTCTCTAACTAAATGACCTTTAGAGCTTCCTCCAATATGAGGATTACATGGCATATTAGCAACTGCTTCTAAACTTATTGAAAAAATAAGTGTTTTCATTCCCATTCTTGCACATGCTAAGCCAGCCTCACATCCCGCATGTCCTGCTCCTATTACAGCAACATCATAATCTCCTGCATTATATTTCATTATTATATTCCTTTCATTAATTTATTTTATATTTAATACTATTTTTAAATATTTTAATATATTTATTATGAGGTCAGAGGTTGGAGGTCGGAAGTCCAACTTCTTATTTCTTCTCCTACAATTTATATTAAATATCACTATATGTTATTTGTGAAACAAAAACAAGTGTTTAGTTTTGTGATAAGTTATTTATTTACCATTTTATTTTATCTGTCAAAAAGCAAAATAAGTAGTTTTTGTTTTTTGACAATAAGATTATATGGTTTATAAATTTTAACTCTTTATTTTTGATTCTCGCGCCTCATTAAATATTTTCTTACCTCCGACCTCCTACTTCCTATTTCTTACTTTCCTAGACAGAATCTTGCAAAAATCTCATCTATAATTTCTTCACTAGCCTCATCACCTGTTATTTCACCTAAATTTGACAAAATATCTTTTATCGATATTGCAACTATGTCTATTGGCATACCATTTTTTAAGCTCTCTTCTGCTTTTTCAACATTAGTAATTGCCTTTTTTATAATATTTCTATGTCTTTCATTGGTTATTACAATTTCATTATCTAAATTTATTTCATTTAAATTAAACATTTTATTAATAGTATCATATAAATCGTTAATTCCATCTCTTTTTAAAGCTGAAATATTAATAACATATTTAAACTGATTTAATAATTCATTTTCTTTATTCACCACTGACCCTAAGTCTGATTTATTAAGAACTACAATACTTTTATTACAATCAACAGATTTAAGTATTTCTTTATCTTCTTTTTCTATGTTTTTACTACTATCAATTATTACAATACTTAAATCAGCTTCTTTTGCCAATTTTTTAGACTTTTCAATACCTATTTTTTCAATTTCATTTTCAGTATCTCTAATACCAGCTGTATCAATTAGTTTTATTGGTACGCCATTGATATTAACAAATTCCTCTATTGTATCACGAGTCGTTCCTTCATATTCTGTAACAATAGCTCTATCTTCTTTTAAAATAGCATTTAATAACGATGATTTTCCAGCATTGGGCTTACCTATTATTGCAGTTTTTATTCCTTCTTTAATTATTTTTCCATTATAAAAAGATTTCTCTAATTTTTGAAGTTCATTCTTGATATTCCCAAGTTTTTCAGCTATTTCATTATCTAACAAGTCTTCAACATCATATTCAGGATAATCTATTGAAACTTCAATACTTGTAATCAAGTCTAAAATCTTTTGCTTAATTTTTCCTATTTCTTGAGCTAAAAAACCTTCTAATTGTTTAATACCTTCTTTTGCTTCTATATCAGATTTTGCATTTATAATGTCAATCACTGCTTCAGCTTGTGATAAATCCATTCTACCATTAAGAAATGCACGCTTTGTAAATTCCCCCGGTTGAGCTAATTCTGCTCCATTTTTTAAACACAAATCTAGTATATTTCTCATGATAACAATTCCACCATGTGAATTTATTTCACACATATTTTCAGCAGTATAGCTATGTGGTGATTTAAAAAAAGATACTAATACTTCATCAATTATTTTTTCATTTTCTTTTATATGTCCATATTTTATTGAATATCCTTTGATATCTTCAATATTATATTTGTTTTTAGGATAAAAAATTTTATTTAATATTTCAAAACATTTTTCTCCACTCATTCTAATTATTCCGATTCCACCAATGCCCGGAGCCGTAGAGATCGAAGCTATTGTACTCATAAATAAAAACCTCCTTTATATAATAACTTTAATTTAAAGTCCATAAATATATATTTATAGCCTTTAAATTATAAATAATTATCTTATAATGCTATTTTCAAACTTAAAAAAGTCAAAATTCCTTTAATCTTATCATTAGATTAAAATCGGAACTTTGACTTCTGATTTTATTATTATTTAATTATTTTAAACTAATAACCACTCTTCTTCTTGGTTCTTCACCAATACTTTCAGTTTTTACAGTTTTAGAATCTTGTAATACAGAGTGTATTATTTTTCTCTCATATGCTTGCATCGGCTCAAGAGTAACAGACTTTCTTGTTCTTTCAACAGTTCTAGCTATTCTATTTGCTAAATCTTGCAAAGTCCTTTCTCTTTTTTCTTTATATCCTTCAATATCAAGCCAAACTCGAATTTTTTCATCAATCCCTTTATTTGCTATAGCTGAAATAATAGATTGAAATGCATACATAGTTTCTCCTCTATACCCTATTAAGAAACCAGCATCATCACCACTTAAACTAATTTCCAATCCATTTGATTTTTTTTCTATAGAATAAATAATATTATTCCCTAACTTATTTATAATAGTCTCAAAAAATGACTTTACATTGTTTTCAGCTTGTTCAAGCTTTTCAGGTGTTACATCTTTTATTTCTTTTTTTACATAGGTTTCTTTTAATTTATCATTTTTAAAAATTTGTGCAAGTTCTTTTTCATCTTTTAAGGTTAATTCCACTTTTACAACTCTAGGAGCTAAAATACTAAAAAAACTCTTTTTTTCAGTTTCTAAAACTTTAACATTAACCATATCTTTAGAAACTTTAAGTATTTTTAAACCTTTTTCAATTGCTTCATTAGTGGTACTACCTTCTGATATTACACTATTATTAGGCATTTTGTTCTCCTTTTTCTTTTATAATCTTATTTAATACTAATCTTTCAAATATCATAAGTATATTATTCATAAGCCAATATAAAGCAAGTCCAAGTGGTGCAACCATTGCAATTGATATTGACATAATTGGCATAAACCATGACATTTTTTTGTTTGTGTCTGCCATTGCATCATTAAGATCAGGTTCTTTTTCTTCGTTATTCTCATCTTTTTCATTTATTTTATCATTTGCATTTTCTGCTTTATTACCTAAACCATCACTTATTAGCTTTTCTTCTTTTTTGTTATTTATATTTGTAGATAATCTGATTGATATAAAAGAAGATATTACATATAATATAGGTATTATTAAAGCTTTAATATTTGTTAAATCCTCAGTTGGAACTTTACTTAAATCAATACCAAAGAAATTCATATTAATATATAATTCATCTTTATAATCTTTAATATTAAAATTACTATTATTTTCATTATCACTGGTTTCTTCACTAATGTCATTTTCTTCCTGTTGTTCTTGAATTTCTTGATTTTCTTCTACGGATTCTTGATTTTCAAGATTCGTAATATAATTTATTACAGCTATTTCTTTATAATTAGTTGAGGATCCTTGTTCTTGAACATATTTAATAGAGTTATTGATAATTTCAGAGTCTGTTTTTTTCATATATGTAAGAGGTGATCTTACTAAAACAAAAACTGAAATTAATAAAACAATTTGTATTATGGCACTTAAACATCCAGAAGCAGGATTCATCTTTTCTCTTTTATATAAAGCCATTATCTCTTGATTCATTTTTTCTTGGTCATTCTTGTATTTAAACTGAATTTGTTTCATTTCCTCATTTACTTTTTGGCTTTTTTTCATTGTTTTTTGTTGTGCCCAAGATATAGGTAACATTATAATTTTTATTAATATTGAAAACAATATAATTGCAAAACCAAAATTTCCAATAAGCTCATATAAAAAATTTAAAACATATCCAAATAAATTTGCAAAAAAATTCATAAGGCTCATAATAAATCCTCCTTTTTGTTGTTATTTTAAAGGGTCATAACCTCCTTTTGAAAAGGGATTACATCTAATAATTCGCCCACATCCAAGTAAGGATCCTTTTATAGCTCCATATTTTTCAATTGCCTGTTTTGTATATTCAGAACATGATGGATAATATTTACATTTAATATTTTTATTCTCCATCCAAGGTGATATATTTTTTTGATAATAATTAATACAACTAATAAAAATATTTTTCATAATTACCATCATTCCCCTATAACACCAGCTTTTTCAAGAATATTAAAGATATCATTTTTAATTTTATTATAATTTAAATCTGATACATCACAATTCTTTTTAATTAAAAACACAAAGCTATATCCTATTTTTAAACTTTCTTCAATATTTTTATAGTTTTCTCTTAGTAATCTTTTTACTTTAACCCTTTGAACAGCTTTTCCGTACTTTACTACTAATAGCTAGTCCTAATAAATTATAACTAAATCGATTTTTTAAAATAAAAACATTTAAATATTTTCCCGAAAATTTATTTCCTTTTGTTAAAACTTCTTTAAACTCATAGTTTTTTTTTAACATTTTTGTAGTTTTTATATTAAATCACTTCCTTATGCACATAAAGTTTTTCTACCTTTAGCACGTCTAGCTTTTAATACATTTCTTCCTGATTTTGTTGACATTCTAGCAAAAAAACCATGTACCTTTTTGTTTTGTCTTTTTTTTGGTTGATAAGTTCTTTTCATTTATAAACACCTCCCTATTGTTATTTATTTTTATATGATTTTACATATTTCATAAAACATAAGCTCAAATATTATATTCTAAAAAGTAAAAAAAGTCAATGGATTTTTAAGAATTTTTTTAACTTTTACGGAATATCACATTTTCCATTTTTTATAAAAAACCGAAACTAAGATTTTGTACGCATTATAAATGCAACAAAATCTAAATTCCGCCATATTTATCTTCTAAGGAAACTCACCACTTACGTGGATGACTTTCCTAAGAATATAAAAATCCCCAATGAGGTAAGAAGTCGGAAAAACTAAAATATAATTTGTCTTTCAGGTTCATACAATATGCATCTGACCTCTTACATCTAACTTCTAACCTCTTACTTCTTACATCCAATATTATATTTCCAATATTTTTAAACTATTTTCAAAATTTATATTGCATTTTTTTGAAAAATGTTGTATAACAAATTTACTAATAATTGCTGATTTTTTTAATGGTTTTATTAAGTTATTCACAGGTTATCCACAAACTGTGAAAATCATACAAATGAAATTTAATGATTTATTTTTTTTAATACAAAAATCGTAAAAGTGTTTCGCATACTTGTTTTCGAGATATAAAAAAATGTTCGAATTATAGTTGTATTTTTTATAAATCACTATGACTTTATCAACAATTGTGGATAACTTTGTGGATAACTTTTTTTTGTTAATAATTATGTATAATCTACATAATTTGTTTATTTAAAGAAAGGTGATGTTTTATGGATTATGAAATAGATAAAGAAGATTTAATGGAAAAAATAAAATCTTTATTAGTTCCGGAAATTACACCAATTTCATTTAACACTTATATAAATCCACTTAGAATAGAAAATATTTCTGATAACAATATTATTTTTGTTTGTAAAGGTGGTTTTATTAAAGATATGCTAGAAAGTAGATTTGCACCTTTAATATTAAACACAATAAGCTATATAACTAACAGAGAATTCACTTTTTCTGTACACGATATCGAAGGAAATAGTACTCAAACATTAGAAACTTCTCCTTTACAAAATAATAATACAAATTTAGAATCAGTTATTGATCAAAATAATTTTAGTAATGTAAGAATAATTCATCCACAGAAAAGTGAGGAGGATGTAAATAACACAAAAAATAATTTGAATCCAAAATACACATTTGATACATTTGTTGTTGGAAATAATAATAGATTTGCAC
>CAMZHI010000002.1 GCA_947306755.1 uncultured Clostridia bacterium
CAAAGTTTTAGGTCATTATATCTTCCTTTTATAAATTGTTCAATTACTTTCATAAATATTATTTCCTTTTCACATTTATATCTCCAAAAAGTTCACGTTGTTCGGTTTCAACCTTTTCTCTTCTAGATAATTCTAAAAGTCCTGAAAATGCAGTTACTACTTCTTGGCTGTTTGCCTTTTTGATAGAAAAAAGTTTGTTAAATATAAATTGTTTATGCTTTATTAATTCTTTATACATTTGTTTAACTTTGCTTAAAACTGTAACAGTTTCTGTAATTGCAATTTTTTCTATATTTTTTGCATTTTCATTTACTTTTTCTTTATTTTTTATCCATAAATTTTCGTATAAAATAGGAATAATATTCTCTTCGTAGTTTTCTTCAAGCTTTTGTTTTGGAAGTGTAATTTCCTCTTGACCTTTATAAAATCTTTTTGAGTTTTCTTCAAAACTCTGCCTTAATTTTTCTGTTATATCTTTGTATTTTTTATATTCTATTATTCTTCTAATAAGTTCTTCTTCAGATATTTCTTCTTCTTCTTCATTTTTACCAGGTAAAAGCTTTCTTGATTTTATATATAAAAGAGTTGAAGCTAAACTTAAGAATTCGCTTGCCAAATCTAAGTTTAGCTCTTGTGCTTTATTAATATACTCCAAATATTGATCCGTTATTTCATCTAATTTGATGTCATAAATATCCATTTTGTTTTTTTCTATTAGACTTAATAACAAATCAAGTGGTCCTTGGAAGTTTTCTATATTAATTGCATATCTGTTTGTTTCTAAAGTTAATACTGACATTTTTTTCTCCAATTTATTTTTTTAGTAAAAAGTTTTATTATTATTTCCAACTCAACAAATATATATTTTATCATTCCGTTTGGTGTCCATTGTTAAGGCTCTGCCTGTTACAATGGCAGTATGCGTTCGAGCTGGTCGCCTTACGCACTTCATTCTAAAATATATATTTGTTGAGTTGGAAATATAAAATCTTATCTTATAATTATAGCTTTTTACTCACTCAAATCATCATTATCATCATCTTGCATTACTGGTCTTTTTTCTCTTAGCTCATTCATTGCTAAGTTAATTCTACCTTGATTATCTATTTCAGTAACCTTAACCATTACTTTTTCACCTATTTGTAAATAGTCTTCTATTCTTCTTATATGTTCTTTAGCTATTTTTGAAATGTGAAGCAAACCTTCTCTACCTTGTCCTAAATCTACAAATGCACCATAAGAAGCTATTCTTGTAACAGCTCCATAGTAAATTCCACCAACTTCTATTTCACGAACAATGTCTTCTATCATGTCTAAAGCATCATAAGCTTTTTCACTGTTTTGACCATAAATAAATACTTGTCCATCTTCTTCAATATCAATTTTTACACCTGTTTCTTCTATTATTTTGTTTATAACTTTTCCACCAGTACCAATTACATCTTTAATCTTTTCTGGTTTAATCTTTGTTGTAATTATTTTTGGTGCATAATTTGATATTTCTGGTCTTGGCTCTGCTAGAACAGGTTTCATAATGTCATTTAATATATACATACGAGCTTTTTCAGTTCTATCAAATGCTTCTTTTATAATGTCATAAGATAATCCATCAACTTTAATATCAACTTGTATAGCAGTAATTCCTCTTTCAGTTCCACCTACTTTAAAATCCATATCTCCGAAAAAGTCTTCAATTCCTTGAATATCTGTCATCATAACATAATTTTTTTCATTATCTGGATCTGTAATCAATCCTGTAGAAATACCTGCAACTGGTCTTTTAATTGGTACACCTGCATCCATTAAGCTTAAAGTACTTGCACAAATACTACCTTGTGAAGTTGATCCATTTGAAGATAAGATTTCTGATACAACTCTTATACTATATGGAAATTCTTCTACAGATGGAAGTACTGGAACTAGAGCCTTTTCAGCAAGTGCTCCATGACCTATTTCACGTCTACCAGGTCCACGAGATGCTCTTGCTTCTCCAACAGAATATGCTGGGAAATTATATTGGTGCATATATCTTTTTTCTGTTTGTGTGTCTATTCCATCTAATTCTTGTTCTTCACTAACCATTCCTAAAGTTGTAATACTCATTACTTGTGTTAAACCTCTTGAGAACATTGCGCTTCCATGAGTTCTTGGAAGTAATCCAACTTCACATGAAAGTGGTCTTATTTCATCTAGAGTTCTACCATCAACACGTGTATGGTCATAGAAAATCATATCTCTAACAGTCTTTTTCTCTAATTTGTATAAAGCTTCTCCAATTGCTGATTTATCTTCTTCTTGTTGTTCTTCTCCAAATTTTTTGATATATGCTTCATTTACTTTTTCTGTAAGTTTTGTGATATTATCATCTCTTACTTGCTTGTCTTTTTCTGTAACTGCTTTTTTCATGTCTTTTGCAAATTTTTTATCAATAAATTCATAGATTTTTTTATCAACTTCAAAAGATTTATATTCAAATTTCTTCTTTCCAATTTCTTTTTTCATTTTAGAAATAAATTTGCAAATCTTTTTAATTTCTTTATGACCTTCTTTGATAGCTTTAAGCATAATATCATTTGATACTTCATTTGCTCCAGCTTCTATCATAGCAATTTTGTCTGCAGTTCCAGCAACTGTAAGAGTTAAGTCACTTACTTTTCTTTGTTCTTCAGTTGGGTTTATAATAATCTCTCCATCAACTAATCCAACATTTACAGCAGCTGTAGGTCCTCCCCATGGAATATCAGAAATAGAAAGTGCAGCTGATGCTCCTATCATTGCAGCTACTTCTGGTGAATTATCTTGATCTACTGACATAACTGTTGCTACGACTACTACATCATTTCTAAAATCTTTTGGGAATAGAGGTCTTAATGGTCTATCTATTGCTCTTGATGTTAAAATTGCTTTATCAGAAGGCTTTCCTTCTCTTTTTGAATATGAACCTGGGATTTTTCCAACAGAATATAATTTTTCCTCAAAGTCTACTGACAATGGAAAAAAGTCTATTCCATCTTTTGGTTCTTTAGATGCTGTTACATTTACCATAACAACTGTATCTCCGTATCTAACTAATACGCTACCATTGGCTAAACTTGCCATTTTTCCTGTTTCTATTGTTAATTTTCTTCCTGCTAATTCTGTTTCATAAATTTTATACATTTTTCATTCCTTTCATTTTTACGGTTTAACCGATTTTTGACACCAATTTTTTGATTTGTTTTTAGGTATTTAATTAGTATGTAACCTCTATAATACGTTTATTTTACGTTTAAGCATATTATACAAGCTACACTTAAACTAATAATAAACCTAAAAATTTTGAATTAATAATATTTGACTTTAACGAATTACAATAAAACAAGGGGCTAAAAATAGTTATGCCCCTTTATTTAATTATTTTCTTAATCCTAATTTTTCAACTATTTCTCTATATCTATTTAAATCTTTTTTAGATAAATAGTTTAATAGATTTCTTCTTTTTCCAACCATTTTCAAAAGACCACGTCTTGAATGGTTATCTTTTTTGTGAACTTTTAAGTGTTCAGTTAATTCATTGATTCTTTCTGTTAAAAGAGCTATTTGAACTTCTGGAGAACCAGTATCTTTTTCATCTCTTTTATACTTTCCAATGATTTGAGCTTTTGCTTCTTTAGAAATCATATTTACACCTCCTATATTTTTTACTCCTAAAACTGAGTTAAAATCAGGTGTCAAGATTAAAAACTAAGTTTTAGGTATTTACTTTGCATATTATACTATAAAATTACTGATTTTGCAAGAGATTTTTAAAACTTATTGGCTCTAATAAAAATTTTAAATATTATATGTTTTTTAATTCTTTTATAGTTACACCATTTTAAAACAAAAAAGCTAGCCCAGTAGGGCTAGACCAATATTCAATTGTATTGCCCTAAAACTAGCAATCTTCATGTTTTAATTTATCTCTATCAGTGCTCAGGGCTACTTTAATAAAGTGAGACACGAAAGCCGAATGTGGTCGTTAGAATTGTTCGTATAGTAGCAGTTGCGATACGAAGCTGGACTGTCTGAGCCTGTAAGGTCGTAATTGCCCCCACGATAGCTACAAGGATAGTTGGTGTTGGAAGTGGCATGCTCAAGTGTCCATTCCCAGACATTTCCGGCAAAGTCATATATATTTCTTCTTCTATATGTTGTTGAACTTCCAGTATTCTTTTGTGAACCCGAACCAGAATCTGGCCTATAATTTCCCCAACTTGAACTATCTGAATTTATATATGCGATTTTCTCTGCTTCTGTATTATTACTCCATACTGAGCTTCCTTCTAAAAATTTACATACTAAATCCCATTGTATTCCAAACATTAAACTACTTGTATAATTTTTACTATTTTCGTTGTTAGTTGTGTCAGATGTCGCAACTTTTGCAGCCTGCATTTGAGCATTACTACATGTTGTATTTACTTGTGGAGTTTTTTCTTTTTGTGATAATGGTGCTGTACTGTTACTTGATGCTTCATATCTTCCTATCCAAAATCCTCCATTTGTATATACACTTTTTAACATTCTTTGATATTGTTTTGTATAATTTTCACTTGTAAGTCCACATCCTGCTGTATTTGTTAAATCTGCACCACTATCTGTTGCTTTCTTGTTATTCTTATCATACCACTCATCTTGCCAATAATAATATCCTTGTCCTGCTTTTCCTTCTCTATAAGTATATGCATATCTATTTAATACTTTATATATTCCATCATAATCTGTTGCTGATGTTACTTCTTTTTTTCCTTGTTCATTTGGTGTTAAATCTATAGTATAATTTGAATCTGTGTAAATTGACCTTGGTACTTCAATCCACACATATTCATTTGAACCTTTTTTTATTACTAGCCCCTTATCTATTGATGTTTCATCTTCTGTCTCTGTTTTTACATTTGATACTGTAAATCCTTTTGGTACTGTTGCTGTTTTTCCTATACTATCTACATAATTATCTGTTTCTGTTGCTACTGCTGTTCCTCCTGGTTTTAATATGGCTTTTGCAACTATTGTTCCTATTTCGTTATATGGTGTTCCATTTACTGTTACATTTAATTTTGTACTTCCTGCTACTAATTTTCCTGTTATTGTTATTGTTGTTCCATTTACACTTGCTGTTGCAACTGTACTATCTGCAACTTCTGCTTGTATTGTTATTCCTGTTCCTGTAGTATTTGTTGGAGTTCTATCTATTTTTATTTCTCCATTTTCATCTTTTACTTCATACTTTTTTCCACTTATTGTTACATAATGTTTCATTCCAGTATTTTGCTTTGGTGTTACGATTACTTCTACTGTTTTAACATTTGCGTTTTCTTCACTATCTACTCCTAGTTGAATATTTGTACTACTTAATTCTACTTTGTCTATTTCTATCTGTCCACTTGCACTCTCACTGGTTACTTGTGGTTTTGCAGGATTCTTCGTATTATAGCTATTTATGGCATTTGCAAATGTTGCATTTTCACCTCCTGTATATTGCCCTGTTAATAGACTTAGATATTCTAATTTTAAAGCCTCTTCTATCTCTGCTATATCTGTCATTTCTTTTGCTTGTCCTGCTCTTGTTAAAATTCCATTATTTCCTGTAAGCATTTGTATTGATATTCCAGCTAGTATAAGAAGCACAATAATCGTAATCATTGTCCGTTATGATAAACATTTTTAACTTACCTTCAGCATAGAAATTTTTTCATTTTTCATATCATTTAAAACATTAAATTTATAATAAATTGAGATTTCTTTTTTCTCAGATATTGTTATTTTATCAACTAATTGAACTAACATTGTCCTATTTATTTCTTTCATCTCCACAAACTCCTTTACTATTTTATTCAAATCAACAACTACATCTTCTTTTTCCCCGTTTTTCTTTAATTCATTTATTCTATGTTGTAAATTTTGTTTGTTGCTGTTTGCATCTTGATATATTCTTGAAAAATCTTCCGTACTCAAAATACCATTTATTTTATCTTCATATAGACTATCAATTTTTCTATTTATAATAGATAATTTCTTTTCTAATATATTTATTTCTTTTTTAGTATAATCTTCTTTATTTGTAAATTGATTTTTTGTTATATTAGCAATTTCTACATATTTTTCACTTTCTATATACTCTTTACATCTTTTTCTAATAGTATCTATAATAACCTCGGTAGTAGTTTTTAAATTGCTTGAATGAGGTGTGCATAATGCAAGTGCTGTATTTTCGGCATAAGTATTACATCTCAAATAAAATGTTGTTTTTCCACTTTTAAAATGATGTGGCAAAACACTCAATTTCTTTTGACATTCTTCGCATACTAATAATCCATTTAATAGCCATTCATATTTTCTAACTCTCTTTCTTGTTCTACTAGCAATATGTTGTTGTACTATTTTAAATGTCTCTTCATCAATAATTGGCTGGTGCATACCTTTAAGAATTATCCAATCTTCTTGCGGAACTGAAAGAATTTTTTTACTTTTATAATTTACTTTTCTTAATTTTCCATTTATAACATATCCTAAATAAGTCATATTTTGAAGAATTCTTTTTATTGCATTTCTATTCCAACCTCGTTTTACTTCATTTGCATTTCTTGTATGAGTATTCCCTACAATATCACTAGGAACTGGATATTTTCTTTCTGTCATTATTCTTGCTATCGCTGTTGGTGTCATTCCTTCTTTTGCTTTTAAAAATATCTCCTTTACTATTGGTGCTATTTCTTCATCAATTATATAATGATTTTTATCTTTTGGGTCTTTTTTATATCCATAAGTAGGATATGTAGTCATTACTTTTCCTGCTCTAGCCTTTGTCTTTTTTCCATTCTTTACTTTCTTTGAGCAATCTCTTAAAAACCATTCATTGAAAAATGCTTTGAATTGTGTCATATCTTCTGATGTTTCTTGAAGTCCTGTATCTATCGCATCTGCTACTGCAACAAATCTTACTCTATGTTCTGGAAAATACTCATCTGTGTAGTATGTTACTTTTGATGATACTCTACCAAACCTTGATAAATCCTTAACTATAACTAAATTTACTTTTTCTGCCTCAATATCTTTTATCATTTCTTTAAAACTTGGTCTATCAAAATTTGCTCCTGAATACCCATCATCAGCATATATTTTATATATGTCTATTCCACACTCATTACAAAAATTTTTTAAGAATCTTTTTTGATTTGTTATACTTCCACTTTCTCTTTCTGCATCAATATCAGAAGATATTACCTCTCCATTAGTAATTTCATCTATTCTTTCGTTTGACAATCTTACATATAGTGCTGCACTATATCTTGATGGATTACTTATTGTTACCATATTACCTCCAATCCGTAATAACAATAAGTTGAGTCTGTATCTGTATAAATTATATATGTTACAAAAAATTATTTCAAGTGTGCAATTTATTTATTTTGTAAAATGGATATACAATATGCTTTGAACGCCTCTTGTAATACTTTCTTTATATCTTTTCCCTCATTACAAAAAATTTCTTTTACTGTGTATTCTCCTACTGTACTGACCTTATCATTCATAAATTCACACTCCTTTCATTCAATAAGCATATAGCTTACAAATACAAAAGAAGATACTTTTACATATCTCCTTTGACCTATCTACTTATTTTATTACTTTTCTATCAAACTTTTTTTCAAATTACATATAAATACTATTTTCCTATATACTTTTCTGCCTGTTTTTCAATTTGTTCTGGTGTAAACAATTCCATTAAAGTTAATACATAATCTGCAAATAACTTATCTGATATTTCTAAATTCCCAGTATTTTTCAAGTATTCTCTTGCAACTACTCCATAACAGGCGATTTGTCGTCTTGTTATAAACTCCGTTTTTTCTTCTTTACTTTTAGCAACATCTTTCAATATTTTTGCATTTTCATTTCGTTGTAGTTCTATTCCAAGTGCAATAATAAGAGCCTTATCTACTGCCTTTATTTCGGCTGTATCTAAAGCTCCAATATAATATTTTAATCTAGTTTTATCAATAACTCTAATTTGTTCAATTAAAATAATTGAATTTTGTGCTAATCTTTTCTTACTTTTTCTCAATAAAACGTGTGTTGGCAAATTTGCCTTAAATAGTACCTTACTTGTAACTGGTGCTATTATAACTGTTGGGCTATAATGATTTCCTATATTATTTTGCAAAATCACAACAGGTCTTATTCCTGTTTGTTCACTTCCTACTGCATTTATATCTTCTAATGAGGCATAATATAAATCGCCTCTATTTATTCTTTCTTCCATCTTTTCCATTTCTCCTTTTACTATTATTTTTTTATATTTTCCATTTGTTCTTCATCTTCGATTTGTTTTTCATAATCTGATTTGCTCATATTACTTCCTAATATAATTAAATATGTAAAAATTGTAATAAGCATTAAAACTATAATTATAAATATAGCCATATTTAAAAAATCTCCTTTTTTGTATTTAGGGCTACCTAATTAAAGATAGCCCTTTAATTTATTTCTTTCTCCTAAAACATTAAACGGCAATTAGCGAATTTGCTCCTCTGGACTTCCACCAACCTAACACGTTAGGCTTGTCCTCATTGCTTGCGACGGCTCATTAGATTTTTTCTAACTTCAACGCTCGAACTGTGACTAGACAAGAGTATCATTATGCCCATAACCCATTATCGCCTTATAAGGAGCTACCTTATATTTAAGTTATATAGTTTGTGAGGCTATATATTAACTAGCTCTTGATTATAGGAATGTATTTAATGTTCTTCATATTCAATTTTCAAAGTACCTAAAATGTTTCTCAAAAAAGAAACAAGTGAAAGAAGTTTTTATACCCCTTCACTTGTTTGCTCACTAAAGTGCCATTTTAGGAAATGAAAATTAAAAACTTTTTAATTTTTTTAATATTTCTTTTTTGCCTTCTTCCAAACTATAGCGTATTGCTCTTATTGTTTTATCCTCTTTTAATGCTATTTCTTCAACTGTCATATTGTTAAATACATACATTTCCAATCTTTTATTATGTGGTTCTCTTATACTTTTAATAATTTTATATAATTCCTCATCAGTTACTTTTCCTACAATAAATTCTTCAACATTTTTTAATTTTTCAAAACTTCTGTTATATAAACTTATATCTGTCAGTTCTGAATGTTCTAAATATCTGCTAGTTTCATTTTTAATTTTTGTATAGGCTTTTCTTGATGTCATATACACATCAAAAATCTCTTTCTCAATTTCTATCCTACAATTATTTCCAACACTATCTTTAAAAGATATATAATATTTATCTTCATTTTCTACATATTCCAAATTATATGTATCAACTTCATATTCCATTTTAAAATCCTCCTATCAACTCAACTTTTTTGAATTGATAAGAGGGTGGATCTCTGCATTTTGTATATGTTTTTAGTGCAAAAAAGGCGTCAGAGTCTATAAAAAACTCTAACGCCACAATGGATGAAATAGTTATAACTATCTCATATTCTTTTAATTGTTTATAAAATATTTCCAATCTCAATAGTACAATTATTTCGTACATACATACCTCTCCCTCAAATTCATACCTATTGAGAGCGAAGTTTTATATAAAATAGATTTTACTTATATTTATTTACAATTTAATTACATAATTTTAATATTCCTCCTAAAAAAATAATAGCCTACAATTAACATTTTTAATCTTTTGAGATTTTAATAATCTTATCAGACGTGAAACTCGCATCTAATAGGCTTTTAATTGAGGTTATTATATTACCATTTATTCAATTAGTCTTATTTTTTGGAACATTTTGTAAAATTTTGTAACTTTTTGGAAAATTTCGGAACTTTTCGGAAAATATCCCTACAATCGTTGATATTTCAACGTTTCTATTGACTTTACATAATTTTTGTGATAAAATGTTGTTGAAATTTGTATAATTTTTAAAAATTTAATAAGGGGGACTTCATTATGATTAATATCTTAATTGCAGATGATAATGCTGTCCAAACGGAACAGTTAGCTAAAGTTTTATCAAGAGAAAAAGATTTTAGAATACTAAAAGTTTCAAAAGATGGTATAGAAGCCTTAAACGACTATATCTCTTTAAAACCTACCGTTTTAATATTAGATTTAAATATGCCAAAGATGTCAGGATTAGAAGTTATAGAAGAATTATCTAATGATACAAATTTTGATTCAAAAAATAATATTATTGTAGTATCGGGCTCTACTATTTTTCGTTCTCAGCTCACAAATACCCAAAAAATAAAATGGATTTTTTCCAAGCCTATTGATTATGACAGGTTAATTGAAGAAATAAGAGAAATAAAAAGAGAGGAAGTTTTTAAACCAACTTTTAAAGAAGATTTAGATTTCTTATTTTTTAAACTAGATATAAAGCCTTACACAAAAGGCTCGACTTACTTAAAAAACGCAATATGTATTGCTTATTATGATGACTCAAAAGAAATAAATATTTCGAATATAACTAAAAAAATTGCTGTGAGATATAATGTACCTCATTCAGATAGTATTCAATCTGCTATGGATAAAACTGTAAGAACGATTTATCCTAGACACGTCAAAGATGATAACTTAAAAAAAGTATTTACTTCTGATTATAAAATTACTACTAAAGATTTTATTAGTAGAGCATTATATTATATAGATAACACATAGAGGAATAGTCTTAGGCTATTCTTCTATTTTTAACTTCTTAATATCATACCAATTTGTCGCAATTCTTCTTTTATTGAATTTATTTCGCTATCATTTAGATTATAACTTCTTAAATCTGCCTCGCTATTGCTACATAGTTCTCCAAGTTTTGAAATATTGTTACTATTTAACTTGTTTATTATATTATCTTTAACATCTAATCTTAATATATTTTGTTTGTCTAATTTGTTATTCATTTTGCACTACTCCTCTATTTCATCTTTTATTGCAACTAAAATTTCATTACTTTCCACAATTCTATTTTCATTTTTATAATTATATCTTGCACCAGTAAAATATACTAAATATCCCATATTAACAAGTTTTGTCTGTGCAAGTTGTAAAAATACTTCTAATTCATCATCAGACAAATTATGATGTACTTTTAAATCATAAAATGTTGCTACTATGTAATTTTCATTTTCTTCTATTTTCTTGTCTAAATATTCAGTTACAAATTGCGTTGTCATTTTTTACTCACTTTCATTCTTTATTTGTCTTTTGGTATTATAGCATAAAAAAATGAATTTGTGTTAATTTTTAGAAAATAAAAATCTTATTGCAAAAAAATCTTTGAAATTAAGGAATTTATAAAAAAAATATACAATAGATTTAAAAAAATTGATATAAGAAATGAAAATAATTTAATAAGAGATTAATAAGAGATTTTCAAAAAGAATATTATATTTTGCTAGATGTTGAAAAACAAATAAAAAGAGATAAAGAGTATGATAGCACAAGTAATAGAAAAAAGGTTGAAAAATCAACCTTTTAAAAATTTATTTGATGTAAAGTGATAATCTACTACCATCGTTTGAGTTTTCAACATTAGGATCGTATCTAAGACGAGAATTAGCACGACCCAATCCTATGAAACGACCTCCTCTATCAGCACGTTTGTCTGTACCGAAAGCCTCAAGAGTCCACTCATATAAATTACCTTCCAAGTCATATATATTATTTATTTTATCTGTTGTGGTTGCTCCTGTATTAACCATACTTCCAGAATGGTTGCCATTATCTGTTGAATTTACTTTTTCTTTATCTTTTCCTATTAGCATCCAATTAAGCATAGCATCATACTGACTCCCCCATATCATACTTGATTGCAAAGTATCTGTACTTTCTGTTCCAGAAAAATTCTTTTGTTTATCATACATTCCATACCACATTTGACCATTAGTCGCAGCTGACATAGGAGTCACTCCCGCTACTGATGCAATTGTATTTTCAGATAGACTTGTTTCATATCTTCCTACATAAAATCCTCCATATTTCATCACACTTGTAATCATTTTATTATATTCTGTTTTCAGTTCTGTTTCAAAAGTGGTTTCAGTTAAGTCTATACCACTTAAATAACTTTGTAAATCTGTGTCATAACTACTTAATGTTGCTGGTTCTCTATAACCATTCGTTCCTTGACCATTGCTACTGCTTGACATTGCAATAGGTTCTTCATAAGGATACCACTCATCATCATCATCAAAATATCCAAAATTATACAATATTCCTTCATAATTTGTTAATCCTCCTGTGGTTCCTGCATATTCTCCGGTTGATACTTTTGCCATTGCTTTTGTTGTTCCTTTTGGATATAAAGAATTTGTTGCTGTTACTGGCACTGGTACCCATACAAATTGGCTTCCTTTATATTCAATTACTACACCTGTCGATTCTGTTCCTTCTTTGTAATTTGCACCTTTAGGGATTGGCACTTCTCCATTATCATTATCAGTAATTACTGCTTTTATTTTCATAGCATCTTTTAAATTATCATTTGATATATTTTCTATTGTTTTCTCTGTTACTCCTGTTGGGAGCAATGTTACTTCTGCACTAGATAAGCCTTCTAGTCCATCTCCTGCTGGATTATCCGTTTTTATTCCAGCATAATCTACTATTCCATTATTTACAGTATATTGTCGTTTAGACGCTGTAAATGTAACTTTAATTTGGCTACTTCCAGTGGCTGTTGCTCCTTGATTTGTTAATTCAGTATTTAAATCTTCTGCTGTTACTGCGGTTGAATCTCCATTTCCTACTTTTTTTGCTAATGCTGAATTATATGCTAATGCAACAATTTCTTTCTCTTGTCCTATTCCTGTTTGCTCTTTTGCATCTGTTGCTTTTTGTAAAATACTATTATCACCGACTTAGCATTGATATAGAAATTCCGTGCTAAAATTAGCAAGACAATAATCGAAATGACAAGTGCAATCAATGTAATTCCTTTGTTTCTCACGTTTTTCACCTCCTCTCTCGTTTTCTTTAAGTATGATACTTAAAGAAAACAGTCAAAAGGAGGTTTTAATTGAAATAAGTACATATAAAAGTAAATTCTAACTAAAATTTATTTTTATATATACTTACGATTTAAAAAACTTTTTATAAAAATTTTGTTTAAATACCTTGTATTTTTTAGACATTATTGATAGAATATAAGGAGTCAAAAAAATCGTTAAGTATCATACTTAACGACATTTTTTATTCACTAATTGTCCATTTATTATATGAGAACCCATTTTTTTGTAATTTTGTAGGAGTTTCATTAAATGTTATATCATTTTTTAATGTAACTAAAATTCTTATTCCATAAACTCCATCATCTTCTCCATCATTAAGTCTAGCCACTCCGCCTGCTGTAGACCATGTCAATGCTCTGTTATTATCACCCACATTAGTAAGTGAATAATTATATCCATTTGACATAATAGAAATCATTTTGTTTTCTGTACTATTTGGAATGCCTCTTGGTTCGATATAATCTTGAATTTCATCATCCCAATATCCGTTTTCTATTTTTTCATAATCAGATAAATCTGTTATCATACTATCTATATACCTATTATACCAAGTATCTAAATCATTTTTTCTTAATGTTCTAGCTGAATTTCCATTAGCATAAGTACTTTCATATATTGACCAATCTCTTGGTGTTGATGGATAGTGAGTATCGATTGTTCCTGTAGTAGTACCTGTAAATATCTTTTCAGTATTATAACCATTTCCTGCAACATCATAATAACCTTCTGGGCATCCTGCCGATATCAATGTAATATTATTTTCTGAAATATCAAAAATTCTCCAACCTTCATATTTTTCGTCTTCAGTTTCTAATATTCCACTAGCATTTGTATTTCTACTTTGACCAGATGTATATCCACCAAAAGATAACGGACTATTTTCCCAATCTGGTACAGCTTTTGTTTCTGTCCAATTTCCTGCATCATATTCAACCCAATCACCTATGTGCATTGCATTTTCGTTATAATTTTCTTCACTTGGATTGTTTTTGCCATCATATAGCTCTACCACTGTTTTTCCTGTTGATTTACTTACTTTTGTAAAAGTACCATCATATATTTCAGATACTTTAATTTTATACTTGTTGTTTAATGTTGTTAATTCTACTGTTGATAAATCGCTTGGTAATTCTTCTGGTATTTCAGAATTTATAAAATATTCTTTCAATACATCTTTTAATTGACCTTCTTGTAAATCATTTCCTTTATTTTTTGTTATCTCACTTAGTACATCCATTTTTGCATTTTCTACAATCTCTGCTCTTTCTGTATTTTCTTTTGCGGTTGTTGCTTTCTGTAATATGGAATTATTACCAGCAAGCATTGATATAGAAATTCCGTGCCAAAATGAGCAAGACAATTATCGAAACGACAAGTGCAATCAATGTAATTCCTTTGTTTCTCAAGTTCTTCACCTCCTCTCTTGTTTTCTTTAAGTAGTGTACTTAACGATTTTTAAATCTCTTTTATTTTATCAATAATATCGAAAAAATACAAGGTATTTAGACAAAAATTTTCAAAAATATTTTTAAAATCGTAAGTACATATAAAAATAAATTTTAATAACAAATTTGCTTTTATATATACTTATTTCAACCAAAATCGCCTCTTTGCATTTTCTTTAAGTACACTACTTAACGACATTTTTTAAATTCCTATTTCATAAGGAGAATCAATAGTTCCTTCTCCAGATAATATTTTTACATTAGAATTTAGAAAAAATACAGGTCTAAAACCTAGTTCTGCTCCATTTCCATACGAATCGCCATCTACATCTGTTTCTCCAATAAGAAAATTACAAATGTTTTCTTCACTCCATTCATAGTTTTCAACAGCTTTAATATTAAATTCTGCATCGTCTAAGACACGAGATCCTGCTAACCAGTAATAATCTCCATATGTATTGTCATTATATTTTAAAGCTCCTATTGATTTTAAATTGTTAAAATCTGTTGTATATAAAGTTTCAGTATTTTTTAAGCTTACAGTTCCATAAGCTGTATTTTTGTCAGAACTTTCTGTTTCATCATTTTTATGCCCTTGCTCTGGATTACTTCCTACACATCTTGCATCATCTGCAATTCCATTTACATCTATATATTGTTCTGCATATTCATTTAATGTTTGAGTTGCTCTATTATATGAATTAACAGATTTTTGAAAACTATTATTTCCTGATATTTTTCCACTATCATCGTTTTGTCCTAATTTTACTTTTCTTACTGGATTTACAGACACTATTTGTAATCCATTAGTATCATCATTATACATTGCTCTACAAAGTATAGTTCCTTTAGATGACGGATAATTTACATATGGACTTTTTTCATAATCATTTTCAGCAAATGGATTTATAATTAATTTATCCTTTGCTAATACTGTTGGAGAAATATCTTCCTTTATAAAATTTCCATCATATATTTCAGATACTTTTATTTTATACTTGTTGTTTAATGTAGTTAATTCTAATGTTGATAAATCACTAGGCAATTCCTCTGGAATCTCAGAATTTATAAAGTATTGTTCTAATACACTTTTTAATTGGCTTTCTTGCAAATCGTTTCCTTTATTTCCTGTTAATTCATTCAATACATCTAATTTAGCATTTTCTACAATCTCTGCTCTTTCTGTATTTTCTTTTGCAGTTGTTGCTTTCTGTAAAATTGAGTTATCACCAGCAAGCATAGAAATAGAAATTCCGTGCTAATATAAGCAAGACAATTATCGAAACGACAAGTGCAATCAATGTAATTCCTTTGTTTCTCACGTTTTCCACCTCCTCTCTTGTTTTCTTTAAGTATCTAACTTAAAGAAAGATACATATTGCCTATAACTATTGAAAATACAATAATTATAGGCATTTTTCTTTTTCTATTTCTAATTAGTTTTAATTTCAAAAATTTTTTTCAAATTTTGTCAAAATTCTATTGAATTTTCTGTAATTTATTGGTACAATAGTTGTAGAAAAAATCTCTTTAAGTTAGATACTTAAAGAATTTAAAGTCCAATGTCATATATTTTTTATCTTAAAAAATTAAATCTTTTCAAGATATTTCTTTTTTGCTTGATAAGATGAATGTACATAAATATTTAAAGTTATTTCTACACTAGCGTGTCCCAGTATTTCACTTAATGCTTTTATATCCATACCAACCTCAATACAAGAGCTTGCCATTGAATGCCTGAGAATATGGAATTTGTAAGATTTCTTTATTTTACTCATTTTAAGTAATGCCTTAAATGTATATTGATAGTTTCTTGGCTCTATATTTTTTTCAGAATTTCCTGTTAAAAAAAAGTCCTCATCTTTATATTTCTTTTCTAATTGTGCTAGTATTGAATATAACTTGTCACAAATAGGTATATTCCTTATTGATTTTTTAGATTTTGGAGTATCTATTATTATTTTTGTCTTACCTGTTTTTTCGTCATAAATTCTTTGCAATGTTTCTCTTACTCTTATTTCTCGCTTATCTAAATCAATATTTTTCCACCTTAAAGCACAAATCTCACCTATTCTTAAACCTGTATATAAGCAAATTATTATACCTAAACTTTTTAAAGAATTTTCTTCTAAACAAGTTTTTATTAGTCTTGTTTTTTCTTTTTTACTTAAAATTACAATAGGCTCTGCATCTGCTTTCGGACTAACTATCTTTTTTATATTTATCTTTAAATCATATTCATCTTGTGCATAATACAAAATAGATTTTAATTTTGTTAATATATCTCTTACTGTTTTAGGTGCATATTCTTGATTTAATTCATCTATAAACTCTGTAAAATCATATTTTTCCAATGCTTTTAGAGTATATTTTTCAAACTCTGACATTAAATATCTATTTACTGAATATCTATAATTTGAATATGATGATTGTTTTATTTCTTTTTTCTTAATTTCTAGCCACTCATTAGCAATGTTTCTAAATGTAACTTTCTTCTTGCTTTTTGACTTTTTTACTGTATCTACTAACCACATATATTTCCACCTCCTTGTACTTCTTCTTGTCAAAAAAAATAGACAGAAACAGATTATTTATTACTATAAAATCATAATCAGTTCCTGTCTATATTTTAATACATTGGTGTTCCATATCCCTGTATTTGAAAATCATTTATATCATAATCCCTTTGTCTGCAACTATCACTTGAATTGCCTTCTATGGTATAAACTCTGTCGTTTTCAACCTTTTCTACTATTCCAACGTGGTCAGAATGTCCATCGTGTTTGTCTGCCCAATCAAAAAAGATTATATCTCCAGTTTTAGGAATATATCCTCCATCTTTCCATAATCCACAGGCTTGAAACCACTCAACACCTTCTAATTGGCAACCTGCAAATTTAGGTATTACTCCACTTTCAATATAACCACATTCATTTGCACACCAACTCACAAAACATGCACACCACTCAACTCTTGATTTAAAGCCATACCAACTCCAATAAGGCTCTCCTCCTACATTTCCTATTTGACTTCTTGCAACTTCTACAATGTCACTATTTCCAACAGATGAGCCATATATTACTACTGACCACAAAGAGTTAAATTCTTCTTTTTGCAATTCTGCAACTTGTAAATTTTGTTCTGCATTAAATTCATATTCTTGTTGCATTTGTTTTACTGTCTTTCCTGTTATTTTTATATGCAATTTTGTGTATGTTTCTTTTTCCTTTTTATCATTTTCTTTTGTTTCTGTTTCTTTTGTATAACTAACTGTATTCATCTTCCAAAATATATCTTTTAATATTTTAACTTTGTTATCATCAAGAGTTACAATTTCTGCTTTGTCATTATCTTTCACTTTTACAGAATAAATTGTTAAAACATCTTTCCAACTACTTCTACTTCCAGTTATATCGTACTCATCATAAGAATTATCTTTTTGTATTTTTGTAATTTTGCCCATAAATTCTGTATTTAGATCTGATATAACATTACTCATTGTTACACTTTGACTTGAACTACTACTCGTTTTTTGACTAGAAAAAAATATGCCAAATATGGAATTACACATCATTCCAATTAAGCATATTAGTATTACCATTATAAGAACAAGAGAACCACCTGCTATAAGTGCTGAAATAAGTGCTTTTGTTCCTGCAATTATTGCCTTTACAGATGATATTGTCCCCTTTAGCATTTTCTTTGTTCCATTTACTGTTTTTTGTACTAATTTTTCTGTTGCATATCCCATTTTTTGACTTGCTTTTAAAGTTGCTTTTGTCATTTCTTTTGTATTTTTTGCAACTACTTCTGCTGTTTTTATTTTATTTGCTGATGTAACAGAAACTTTTGAATTATTAACAATTTTCTTTGCCACACTTTTTGCGTGATTTCTCTTTTTTATATATTTTACTTTTTCATTTGCTTTTATAATATTTTCTTTTGTTTGTTTTATATTGTTTTTTCCGTGTCTATTTAATTGTTCTATCTTATATGGTGCTTTTTGACTTGCATTAGAAATTTTATTCATTGCATAATTTGTTCCGTTTTCTCCTTTTTCTTCTGTATTTTCTCTTACTCTCTCTTTTGTTTCCACTAATCTATCTTTTATTCTCTGTGTTCCAACTAATTGTTTATTTATAGTCTTTATTGTTCCTTTTTTGCTACTTTTTGTTTTTATATCTGCCACAAATTTTGCTCCTCCTAATTTTTTATTTCTCTTGCCATAACAACTAATCTCCCATTTCTATTGCTATATTCACAAGTTGAAAGTGTAATTATTTTCTCTTTATATTTTGGTTTTATATTTGTTTCGTATAATGATAAACTTTTGCATTTTTCAATAAATGAATTATACTCAAGTTTGTTATTGAAGTTTATAAAATCATAATATTTAAAACTATTTCTGCCATATACAACTGTTTTAAATACTGCAAAAATCTCATATTCTTTTTTTATTGTTTGATTTTCCTGTAAAGTATAAAACTTTATAATCTTATTATTTTCACAAAAATCTTTTGACTTATATTGTTCTAAATAGCCAAACATCTTATTTCCGCGTATATGATGTCCATATATTACAAGATTGTCACTTGTTCCTATATCACAATTATTCGCTATATATGGAGTGCCATAAGTTGAATAATTTTTATAAAAATCTCGTCTTAAATAATAATCTTTTATTTTTGATTTCATTATTGGATAATTTATATCAGTATTTTCTATTTTAAGCCATCCAACTATATCTTGGTTTATATCATATAAAGATTTTAAGTTTATTTGTTTTTCTTTCTTTTCTTCTTTTACATCATCTTTTATTTGTTCTTCTGCAATTTCGGTTAGTTGCTCAAATGTTTCTTCTTGTTTTTTGTTTTGCATTATTTCTTTATAAATAAAAAAACTGCTAGTAAGTGCAATACCTACTAACAGCATAATAAATAGTATTTTTATTGTTTTTTTCATCTTTTTCCTTTCAAATTATCTCATATAACTAACTAATGACCAACTATTTCTAGTCAGTCATTTTCCTTAATTAACTATTGAAACTTTCGTTTCTCCCATAAATAATCTTTTAATTATAAAACGAACTGATGACTAACTATTTCTAGCTAGCCACCAAACATAGCAATTAACTGAAACTTTTTTACAAAAGTTCCAAACATAGCAATCTTTCAATTACTTTCTAATACTATGATACTATATTTTATGCCAAATGTCAAGTTTTTATACTAAAATTCTTGGCTAATTTTTTCTGATAATTCTACTATATATTTTCCATCAATTCTGCCTATTGTACCAGAAAAATTTAATCTTAACAAACTTACTTTTCTTATTCTTGTTATATTTGCCCATCTTGTCATTTTTTTAAAGCCTACTATATCATCTAACTGCACAACTCCTGTAACTTTTTCTTTTCTTTCTTTACATTCTTCTTCCGTTATTATTCCATCTTCAAAATCTTTTTCTATTTTCTCGTATTCTATTGGCTTTTTTGATGATACTGGAACTACAAATATGTCTTTATCAAAATTCTTCAATATAACGGCTGGGTGCATTCCACCAAACTCGTTTCCAATATTAAATCCAAAATCAATCCATACTACATTGCCTCTTCTAAAAAGAAGTTTTTTTGCAATTAACATTGCATCTTCAAAAGTAATATTAGGATTGTTAAATACACGATAATTTTTCTTTATAACATAGTTATTATCAATTACTTTTTTTAATGTTTTATTTGCTCTATTATAACTAAAATTATCTATTTTATAATTGTGTAATGTACTTTTCACAATATTGTTATAAATATACATATCGTCTTGCTCATTTTGTACTTTGTCTGTTTTTGTTTCTAACCAAGAAAAATATAATCTTCCTCTTTTTAAGTCTTTGTCTGTTGTTAATGATTTTCTAAATTGTCTTAATTTTTTCAAACAACCTAAATATGCTTCTTTCACAAAAACATCTCCTTTTTTTCTTTTGTACCATTATATCACAAATTTTGATAAAATCCATACTTTCAAGCAAATTTTCCAATTTTTCACATTTCGTTCGGTTTCGTGGTCATTAAGCGATACAATTCAGTATTCTTCGGAAATTTATTTACAAACGGAATTAGTGAACTCCCAATTTTAATTAAGCCTTCTCCTGCATTTACATTTGTAATATAACTCATTTGTAATTCAGATATATTCAAAAGTTTTGCAAGTTCTATTCTGTCGGTGCTTGCTTGATTAAGCATTATAATTAATTCACTATTTGCAAGCATAGTTCTCGCTGTATGGCTTTGTAACATATCTTCCACATTCTGCGTAATACCTGTGCAATATGCCCCATATTTACGCACTCTTTTCCACAAAGTAAATAAGAAGTTTGCTGAATATTCGTGTTGGAATAACAAATAAATTTCGTCAATAAAAATAAAGGTATTTCTACCTTTTGTCCTATTCATTGTTATTCTATTTAATATTGAATCTAAAACTACTAGCATTCCAATAGGCAATAATTGTTTTCCAAGTTCTAAAATGTTATATGATATAAGTCTGTTATTTGTATCAACATTTGTAGGCTTTGCAAAAGTATTTAAACTTCCGTTTACAAATAACTCTATACCAAGTGCTATTTCTCTTGCTTCTGGCTCTGGTTGTTTTAATAATTCTTCATAAAAGTCTTGTAATGTTGGTGGAGTTCCTTGATAATTTCCTTGTTGATAATATCTGTAAGTGCTTGCCGTACATCTATCTATAATAGATTTTTGTTTTGCACCTAAATTATTACTTCCAACTAACTGCTCACATAAAGATAATATAAACTCTGATTTTAATATAACAGGGTTTGCTCCATCTCCATATTCGCTATTCATATCCATTGCATTTATATGGTTATTACTTGTTGCTGATATTTTTATTACTTCTCCTCCAAGTGCTTTTACAAGTGGAGAATATTCCGCTTCTGGATCTACTAAAATTATATCTGCATTTTTATCTCTAAGCATTGTCGATACAATTTCTTCTTTTGCTGTAAATGATTTACCACTGCCACTTACTCCAAGAATAAAACTATTGCCATTTAAAAGTTGCTTTCTATCTGCAATAATCATATTTTTTGATATTACATTTTGTCCGTAATATACACCTTTATTATGTCTTATTTCTTGAACTCTAAAAGGCATAAATACTGCTAAACTTTCTGTT
The DNA here is from genome assembly GCA_947306755.1 of uncultured Clostridia bacterium. Taxonomy (GTDB): domain Bacteria; phylum Bacillota; class Clostridia; order TANB77; family CAG-508; genus CAG-269. Next base: position 21,653 of record CAMZHI010000002.1, read on the forward strand.
GTTAATGTTCTTAATGTGTCAATTTTTCTTACACCGAAAGGCATTGCTGTATTTAAGCCATCTAATTGTTGAAATTTCAATACTGCAAACTGACATAAATGTTTATTTGCCGTTGTTAATAAAGCCTCTGTATCATTATCTAATTGTTCTTTTGTATCTGCTGTATGCACCATTGTAAGCACTGACAAAAACATTCTTTGGTCACGAGTTATTAAATCATCTAAAAATTCCTTACTTTGCTCTCTTTGTTGCTCCATATCATAAGGTATTATTGCTGAAAAATTGTTATTTTGATTTTGTCTCCTTTGCCAGTTAGTTATATTTGTTTCAATACCAAGTCGCCTATTTTCTCCTTCTTTTACTGCTTCGTCCATTGGTACAGGAATATTATCAATACTAAACATTATATTTCTGTTTATATCAGTTAATTCTGCAACCATACTATCTTTGATATAGTTTGAATATTCTTTTAAAAATATTACTCTACCGTACTTTTCGCCTATTTTAAAATAGTCTTTTTCAAGTTCCATTGTATCAGGACATATAAAGTCTTTAAAACTATGTCCTTTTCTCATATTATCTAGCATATCATAATTGAAATAGATTTCTTGTCCCTCTCTGTAAAAATCGTGGAATATTCTTAGTCTCTCAACTGCATCTAACTCGACACAAATTGAGCCTAATTCTTTAAAATGATTTATTAACTCTATTCCAACTCTTGTAAAGTAATTTCTTGCCTCCTCAATGCTTTTCTTTTCTACTGATATAGTTATATATTTTTCTTGTATTATGCCATTTGCTCCACTTATTTTACTTAAAAGCATTTTGTTATATTCTTCTCTGTATTTATCTAGTTCGTCATTTTCTTTTTGTAACATTACAGTCTTTTCAAAATCAATTTTATTTAATCTCCTATTTGATATTGTTATTTTTGTTGTTGCACCTACATCAAACGAATTTAACAACTCTGAATATTCCAAAAACATTGCCTCTTTATCATCTTTACTTGCAACTGCATAATTTATATCAGTAAATTTAAAACATTTTGAATATTTATTTCTTCCAACTAAAAAGATGCCATCTTCCCACAATACTTTTGCAGGGATGACATCTTGCACACTTCTTGGAATTTTAAACTTTTCTCTGTCTTGTTTGAATATCTTTTTTAATATTTTCAATTTTATTTTTTACTCCTCTCGTTTTCTTACTATTTTTCGTATTTTCTTTTTCTATATCTCTCATTACTTGCTCATATAAATTTGTTGGCTTGAATGTTAATTTTTTAGGATACAATATTTCTGATTTTATCCAAGCCCATATAAACTTTTCTGCCGTCATTCCGTTATATTTTAAAAATCCTAAAACAGCAAAAGGGATTGCACCTAATATACAAAGCCAACTTAATGTTTCTATGCCAAAATATGGTCTTAATAGAAAGTATAATAAAACTGATATTCCACAAGCACATATAGAAAAAATGAACTGCCTTAACGACAGCCCAAAAAATATATTTTCCGAATAATCTCGGATCTCTTTATTTATTTTTACTTCCATCTATTCTTACCTTTCTTTTGATTTACTTTTTTTAAAATCATCAACTATATTTAACTTAACTTCTGGTCTTATTGGTACATAAGGTTCTCCGTAAAAATCATTATTTACAGAAGTACATAATGAAATTTCTCCTGTTCCTAAATTTACATCTTTATATACTGTTCCTTTTTCGTCTTTATAAATTGGTCTGTCCCAATTATCAACTCCAATTTGTTTTATAGTTAATACTTTTTCTAATAGTTCCTCAATTTTATCAACTTGCTCGTTATTTACTATAAAACTTTCATAATCAACATAGTTTTGGTTAATTTTATCTACAATTATTATTTGTTCGTTTGTAATAATAGAACCTACATTGTTTACCGTTACTGATGTTTCAATAGTTGCAATTTTATCTCCATCATCACTCAACCTTAAATCATAACAATATAAACCTCTGCTCCTTATTTCTCGCTTTTCTCTTTCACTTTTGCTATCTGTTATTAAGAATTTCATTCTTTTATCTAGTCCTTTCATTCTTTATTTTTTGTTGCCTAATCTTTATTTCAATATCTTTTTTACTGCATTTATTTTCTTGTGCTAATAATTTAATTGTATTTTCTCGTTCTCCTGCAAATTCACTTATATAATCATAAGACATTAGTTCTTTACCTCTTAAAGAAAATACAACTTCTTTTGTTACTTCTCTATAAATTTGTTCTGGTGTCATACTTTCTTCAACATTTCCATTATAAATTTTATCACCATTCTTTGTTACCTCGCACCAAGTCCCTGATTTATAGATTTTATAGCCATTTATTATTTTAAATTGCTCCATATTATTATCTTGCTCCTTTTACCTTATTTAATTTTGCTCTTTGACTATTTACAAATTCTTCTTTTACACAATTTAAAATCATTCTCAAATATTTGTGCATTTCTACACTTGCCTTTTTATTGCTTGTCAATTTATACATAAATTTGCCATTCCTAAAATTGTAATTAACTAGCCTATTATTTATAAAGCCTTGTGTTGCAAGAGGTATTTTTATACCATACTGTCTTGCTAAATATAAAATTGAATTTTGAGTTGTCTTACCATTTTCATATTTACCATCTTTATAAAATTCCAAATTATCTATTGGTACATCTGCCCCTGTATAAATTTTATATTTAATATCTTGCAACTTTTTTTCAAAAACAGAATTTACCTTTTCAACTTCTTCTTTTTGCTTATTTATTTTTTCTTCCATCTCTTTTTGTTTTTCTATATTTCTTTTACTGATTACTTGCTCTCTGCATTGTTTTGCACTTTCATATAATTCTGGATAATATCTACTTATATACTCTAATTCGCATTTATTAAACCATTTCTCATTTTTTATTTTCTTTTCAAAAAAGTTTTTAAATGTTTCATTATTCAAATATGCTTTTAAAATATCATCACAATATGATTTTTCTTCTACAGATGGATTCTCTATTACCTTTTCAAAATTTGAAAATTTTATAGGTGCTATTCCTAATGCCCAATATTCGTTTTCATTTGTCTTGATTAAAAACTCTTGATAATTATAGTCTAAATCTTCTTTCAATACTGCTATTTCTGTATTTTCATAATTTAATTTTACAATTATCTTATTTTTTTGTTTTAAGTCATTGCCTTGAATAAGCCACACATTAGCCTTTTTACTTTCTCTCATTCCACTACCTCTCTTTGTTATTCCTTTTTTGTTCTTTATCTTTATTATTTAAAATATCTAAAATAGTCTTTTTTGTGTATTGGTCAAATAATTTATCAATTCCACCTAAATTATAAAAATCTTCTGTTTCGTAAATAAACTCTGCTATTGCTTTTAATTGTTTTTCTGAAAAAGGAATTTGTTTTTCACTATCTTCTTCTGTAAATAATCTCTCTACACTTTCTTTTGTAGTAAATATTGTCCCATCATTTATTTCATAATCATAGTTATATGTCGCTATTCTAAACTCTCTTGCCTCTTTTTTATTTAAGTTATATGCCTTAATTATTCTATTTCTTATTTTTTCTATAATTTTATCTACATCTATTTCCAAATTATCTCCTGCCTTTCTATAATCCCATCATTTCTCTTACAACACGGTCACTTGCTTTTACAGTTCCAACCAGTATTAGCATATTGAAAATTAACTCTCCTATATATTTCCATACCATAGTTGCTACTGGCATACTTGAATCTACTGTTGGTGGACTTGATGCAAATAGTGAAAATATAATGCAAGATAAAATTATAATTACTCCTTCTAAACAAACAGCACAATAACTTTTTATAAAACTTCTTCCTACACTTTGCGAAGGTTCTCCTGCAAATGTTGAAAGTGGTATTGGTGCTATTGCTGTGTACAAATATAATTTAAAAAATCTTCCATATACACTTAAAATCATTACAAAAGAAAGTACAGTTATAAATAATCCACCAATTATTGTAACAGCCCATAACGGAATACTCTCAAAAAATCCACATTTTTCTATTGCTGTTATTATTTCATTCGGAAGTACAGTTTGCGTTGCTCCACCAAATCCTGCAGAATTCATTATTGTACTCATTATTCCTTGTACTATTTTAAAGAATGACATTAAAAGTTCTAGTCCGTGTGTTACTAATATTTTTGCTATTGCAAAACGAATAAATAGTTTTATTGCGTGTTCTGGTCTCTTAACCTCTTGGAATGATGTCGTTGTTTTCATTACTCCTACTAAAAAGAATAATACAAGTAAAGCCAATGCTATTGCTTGTATTCCTCCGTGTATATTTAAAATTACATTCCAAATTTGCCCACCTTTAAACTCTGTTGGTGATTGTGTAACTATTGTCCATATTTCACTTAATTTATCATTCCACGTTGTTATTGCATTTTGCAAGTTTCCAACTATCCAGTTGTCTGACAACCTTTTTCACCTCCATAAACAGAAAAAAGGCAAATACTTTTGTTTCGTATTTGCCTTTTTTCATTATTATTTTTATCATTTTATCCCCCTGTTATTAGATTTATAATTTCTTTTGTAAATGTTACTACAACTCCACCTGCTAATGCCCAAAAGCCTTGCGCTCTTTGTGATGGATCGTGTGATTTTAAGGACATACCTATTTGCACAACTCCAAATGCTAAAATTATCATACCTACTGCTCTTATTAAGCCATAAATAAATGTTGATAGATTATTTATTACATTTAACGGGTCTTCTGCTGCAAAAACATTACTTGCTTGTATTACATTTAAGCCTATTACATAGGCTACTATAAATCCAATTTTTGTTACTAATTTTTTATTTATTTTCTTTTTCATATATTTTAAAATCCTCCTTCAAAAATCATTTCTTTTACTTCATCATCTGAATAAATCTCATAATTTTTACTTATTTTTTCTATTTCTTTTATATTTTCTAATTCCTCAAAGTCTTTGTATCTGCTTTCCTCTTTTATTTGCTCAAATACACTTGGAACTTCCACTTTTTCTTCTCCTCCGTGAATATATGGCTTTTCTTTTCCATCTGTCGTATATTTAACATTAGGGTGTTTCAAAATATCATATTTTAAATCTATTACAGGTCTTTCTCCTCTTATAAATAAAATTGCATATTTGTTATCTAGCAATCTTACTTCATCTGGTGTCATAAGTTCTCTGCCACCTATTTGATAATTTGTAGAGTAGTTTCCATTTCTTCCAGAACTTTTGCTATATGTTTCAAAGTTAATAGACTCCTTGCCAATGAGTTCGCTGACATACTTATGTGTTGATTGCTCATTTCCGTCCGTAGATAAAGGAACTCGTCACAGTTACCTACAATACTTTCCCATTGTTTCTCAAAAAGTGCTTTTAATTGTGCTAAATTTTGAAGTATTATACTAACAGATACACCGTCTTGACCTCATAACACTTAAAATCTTGTCAAAGTCGTTTGGTAAACTTACATTAGCAAACTCGTCCATAACAAAGTGAACGTGTACTGGTAAACTTCCATTATATTTTCTGTCTGCTAAATAGAAAAGTTGCTGAAACAGTTGTGTATATAGTATTGAAACAATAAAGTTAAAACTTGTATCATTGTCTGGAATTAAAGCAAACAACGCAACTTTCTTTTCTCCTAAACTTGGCAAATCTAATTCATCTTTTGTTACAAGATTTGATAAACTACTTAAATTAAATTTTTCAAGTCTTGCAGCCAAAGTTATTTGTATTGATTTTAGTGTCTTTGCCGAGCCTGAATGATAATCTCTATAATACTTAACTGCTATATGATATGGGTTTTTAAATTCTAAATTATTAAATAATTTATCTAGTGGACTTACATAGTAGTCATCATCTTCGTGTACTTCTCCAGCCCTTAACATTTCCATAACCATAGGAAAGTTTTGTTCTTCCTCTGGTGCTTCATATTTCAAATAAAATATTAGTGCTAAAAGTAGCATACTTGCTGATGTATCCCAGAAGGGATCTTGACTTTGTGCATTTTTAGGTGTTGTACTTTTAAAAAGATTTGTTACAAGTTTTTGCACATCATTATCATCTTTTAAATATACAAAAGGGTTATAGCAATCACTTTTTTCCATATTTATTAAATCTAATACTTTTACTTCATAACCTTTTTTCTCTAATAATGTACCTGTATCTTTCAAAAGTTCTCCGTTTTGGGTCTAAACACACAAAAGAAGTGTTGCATTGCATTATATTTGGTTTTGCAAAAAATCTTGTTTTTCCTGCACCACTACCACCACAAACTAAAATATTCAAGTTTCTTCTATGCTTTTTTCCATTTAATCCTATTTTTACATTTTGGGTGAGTATTTTATTATCACTAATTGGCTTTTGCTCATATTTCCTATTTAAAGCCTTTGCTACTCCCCATTTGGCTGAGCCGTGTTCTTCTCTCCTCCTATAATTTTTCTTATTTGTTTCATACATTCCAATTCCCATAAGATAAATAAGCACAAAAAAAAGACTAACCTTTATGCTATTTGCACAAAATGTTAGTCTTAACGGATTATTTATTGCATTTGGAAATTCTGTTACAATACCTATTAAACCTTTATCAATATACGGTGCTATTAAAATTGCAAGCCATATTACAATTACAAGTCCTAAAATATAAAAAACAATATTTGTTCTATTATCTTTCATATACTTTTAACCTATCTTTCTTTTTGTCTATTTTCTTTAATTATGCTATGAATCTGTCTTGAAATATTATCGCTAATGCTTTTCATTGCTCTTTGTGTTGGCTCTAAATCTGCTCTAACTTGCTTTGCATCCATATTTTCAAATTGCTGACTTATATTGCTAAAATCAAATTTTGAAACATCAATATCATATTTTTTACATAGCATATATGAAACACAGTTATTTTTAAAACTATCTTCTCCAATTTCTCTTTTCGCAAGTTCATTTGTTACTTCATAAAATATTTGTGGTGCTACTGCTCCTTTTTTTATATATAAAGTATCTTCATTTACATTATATAAAGCACTTTTTTCTGTATTTGGAATATTATCTACAACCTCAACTTTTGCATCTGTACTATTTAAGAATATTTTTAATAGTATTTTATCGTTATATTTTATTGGTCTTATTCTTGGTCTAGTTCTTAACTCGCTTACATCTACTAAATATTTTACATCATAACTATTCCTTACACTTCCATCTTCTGCAATATAATGTCCTGATACATCTAATATTTTTACTCTTTTATGCCCTCTTTTTGGAAACATTCGTAAGTTCTTCCAACCGTCATAATCTTTTAATCTTGTTGCCTCTGGCATTTGTGCTGAAATTAGTATATTATTTGCAACTGAATATTGGTCAAACTTACTTTGACTATCTAAATATTTTTTAAACTCATTACTATTACTTGCAATTTTTTCTGTTTGACTTTCTAGTAAATCAAATATTTCCTGTCTTTCTTGTTGTTTATAACTTGCATATTCTTCTTTACTATATTGTCTATTGTCTAGTTCGTTATATACTTCTTCTAAATCTTCCACTATTTACTCCTTCCTTTACTTTTTGGCTTTCCTGCCTTTATTGGTATTACATTCTTTTCTGCCTTTCTTATTTTTTCTTCTGCTTTTACTTCTTCTGCACATTTTTTCAAATCTTCTTTTACAGATGGTTTATTAGTATTCTTCGTTTCCCCATCTAATTGGGTTTTCTGCATCGAGGAATTTTCTAACTGACTCTCTTTTGTTTGTTCCGTTTGACTTTGACTGGGAGATTGCACATTTTCTTGATTTTTTTCTTCTGCATTTATTTCTCCGAAAATATCATCAATCATTGCATCATCAACTTTTGGAGTTGCAACTTCTGTTTCTTGGATTTGTTCTGCAACTTGTTCTTTTTGTATATCTTCAATCTTCCTTTCTCCCTCTTTTTCAATTTTACCTTTTTCTGTTGTTGTAAGATTAAATCTAGTTACAATTCTATTAACTTTTGGAGCATCTTTTTCCATAATCATTATATCGACTACTTCATTTTTATCATTTCCACCACTTTTGGTCTTATCTTTTACAAGAGTATATTTCACATTATAACTTTTAGCCTCTTTTGCAAATATCTTCATATCTGACTTTTTAATTTCAAAAAATTTTATAGACTTATCTTCTGTAAGCATTCTTTTCAAATTTTCTTTGTTAATCTTCCTGTCCTTCGATATTGCATATAAAGTTCCCATTATATTTTGTGTTGCACTTCCTGTTATTTTTAATGCAAATTCAATTCCATCTAAATATAGTCGTATAAATTGTTCGGCTGATTCACTTGATACACTCAAATTATTCACTCCTCTCTTTACTTTTTTCTTGTTTCGATTTTTCTTTTCCTTCTAGTTCTTTTATGTTTGGTTTCATCTGTGGTATTCTGCTTTCAATATCTTCTATCATTTCTTGTTCGTACTTTAATTTGTCTATTTCTTTTGTTAATTCATTTATAGTTTGTAATATCTCTTGCTTATCATTTTCTGTCTTGGCTCTATGATATTTCTTCCATAAATTTGCTCTTTTGCTTTTTAATTCATTTTTATTTGTAATAGATGATGATTTATATTTTAAAAGTTCTTCCTCTGTCTGTATTCCAGTCTTGTGCAAAAACTCCGCTTCATTTGATATTTTATCCATCTTTTTTATTTCTTCTCGTAGTTCTTTTGATATTACTCTTCTTGTGTTTGTTCTTGGCTTTTGTGGATAAACTCTAAATAAATAACAATAATACAAATACAATGCTCTTATGCCTGTTACTTTTTTCTTTTTTATAAATGGGTTTGTTCTTGATTTGTATGTGTATCTTCTTTTTTCCTTTATAACTCTTGCTTCTGGAAATGGCTCTCTTATTTCTTCTGTTTCAAATATTCTTTTAGTTATATTTTGAATAGAATAATCTTCTCCAAATGCTCTTTCAATTCTTATATTTCTTTTCCTATCAAGTGGTCTTACACTTAACTTTCCAGAACGATTTATAACTTCATATTTTAGTTTCTTCATAATACCTAAAAAATCATTATATGAATAGGCTTGTCCTATTGCATAATCAATATCTTCTTTTACTGTGTTATAGAAGTCGGATCTTTGTACTTCATTTTTATAAAAGTTATCATATTTTAGTTTACTCTTGGGGCTTGCTTTTTCTTTTATAACACTTAAATTATATTCCTCGCACAACCTATCTGATGTATTTCTCATAACTGCATAAGTATTTCGATTATCATAATACTTTTTTCCGTCTTTAAAAGAAACAGAATTCAAGCAAAAGTGATTGTGAATATGCTTTGTATTTATGTGTGTTGATACAACTACTTCAAATCTATCTCCCCATAATTCATTCGCAAGTTTTACACCTATCTCGTGAGCAACCTCTGGTGTAACTTCTCCCTCTGCAAATGATTGAAATGCGTGAAAGCCGAAGTATGCCATCAGTTTTATTAAATCTTTTCTTTGTTCTTATCATATCTTCATAGATACTATCTTCAGAACAATTTATTGCTGTTACATATAACTGCTCTTCTGTTTTATATGAGGCTTTTGCATATTCAATTACATTATGGAGGTCTTGGTAAGATTCTTTACTTGTTTTGCTTGGGTTAGTTGTATAATCTATAACGTGGTCAAGTCTTTTCTTGACTGACCATATACTTGTAGTTGCCATTGTATTTATTCCCTATCTAGTAATTTCTTTTTTATTTCATCTTCTAACTTCTTTAACCTTGCACATTCATATTTGTAACTTGGTACATCTATAAAGTTAAGTGCATTTGCTTTTCTTGTAATTTGATTTAAGTTGTTTCCTATTCTTCTTATTTGATTAAGCAATTCATATAGGTCATCACTTGGTAATTCTTTAGGCTTGTATCCTACAATTAGACTTCTTAAATATGAACTAATAGACAATCCTGTTTTACTTGCATTGTCATTCAACTTTTTCTTTTCATCTTCATCTAGCCATAAGGTTATTTGGATACTTCTTTTTCTCAATTATATGCACCTCTTTTCGTTTCTATTTTTTATAAAGGGGATTGGGGACTTAGTCCCCATGGTTTGAATTTGGCGTGTAGCAAAATTCAGTGCTTGCTAGGACAAGATTTTTTCAATATTTTCAAAACTCTTGTCTAAATCATCAAGATATTTTTCTGCATTTTCTGCAAAATATTTTACAAAATCCATCTTGTCATCAATATATTTTTGTAATTCAATTAGTCTTGATAAGATAAGTTGTATTTCTACAATTTTTCTATCAATATCTGTTTCATTTTTTATATCTTTTGAATAAAACTCTTTATCATAAAAGTTTTGATTTTTTGCAATTATTTCTCCATTTTCTTCTAAAACTTTTGCATTTATTTCTGTTATATCTTCTGCATTAAAATCTAACATATTTGATTTTAAATATACCTTTTGCACAAGGTCTAGTGCTTTCTCTCCATTCTTTGCTTCAACTTCAATTTCTTTCTTTAATATTTCTGTAATTCCAATTTTATATTTGTTCATAATTTTTTAATTCCTCCTAAATTTTTTTAATATTTTTTTATTTTTAATTTATCTTGCTCTTTCTCTTTGAGCTACCATTTCATTTGTGTTTTTAGTAAAATTTTTAATTTTTTTCACATAACATAAATAATCATTACAGTCTTTGCCTGCTGGTGGTGGACTATCTAAAACTCTATATTTTTTTGACAAAATATTTTTTAAAACTTTACTTGCATTTCTTCCAACTTCATCATTATCAAGATGTAAATGAATTTCATTTATGTTTGAATTTTCTTTTAAAAAATTTGTAATTGGTATTGGTATCTTTGCTACTCCATCATTTGTTTGTGGAATAAAAATTCCACCTAATGAAATTAAATTTTCGTTATGAAAATCTAAATTTTTCATCTTCATAAGTGTTGCATAAGATAATAAATCTATGCTACTCTCAAAAAAATGGACTCTGTTATTTTCTTTAACAGAATCCAATCTAAAAGTATATTTTTTATCACTTCCTTTCGCCTCTCTCATTATTCTATTTTCATTTGTTGCTCTGCAAAATGCATATCTTATGTTTTTGTTTTTATCATAACCTACAAAAACTACATTTTCGTTTCCTTTTTCTTCATAAATTAGATGATTTTTTATACATTCCTCTATTATTTCTTTGTCTATTCCTCTGCTCAATAAATAACTTTTTGCTCTCTTGCAACTCTCTGATTTTTGAGGAATAATTACATTTTTATCTTCATATTTTTTTGAAATTTCATCATCAAATATAAAAGTTCTGTGTGTTCCAGTTCTTTCATAAATATATTTAACCGCTCCTATAAAATTTAAGTTTTCTCTTGCTTTTATATAATCAACTGCTGTTCTTCCTCCAATGCCTCTTGAAAACCAATTCCATAGTCCATTTGATATTCTTAAACTATCGTGTGTTTTTGTAGTATATGTTCCATTTGATACTTGTTTCAAGTCATAATTTTCGTAATTTTGTAAATAAGTAAGTAAATCCATTTTTGAAATTTCTTTTATAACTTGTGGTGGAATTTTCTCAATTATTATCTCCCCCTATCTTGTTTCATTTTAGCATTTTTCTCAATAAAATTTTCTGTTATATTTCCAACTCTTTCATCTATTGAATCTTCTAAAAGAATATTAAAACCACCATCATTGTGCATCCATTCATCATAGCATTCATTTAAAACATTTTTACAATTTAATAGTGCTTTTAATTCATCTGTTTCAAAGTTTTTATCCTGTATTTTATACATCATTTCTTCTTTACAAACTTTTTCGTATGATTTGTCTATAATTGTATCTTTATCACAACTTTTTAGATTAAATGCAAACTGTTTATATTCTCTTTCTACTTTTTCATTTAGCCTTTGTTTTAATTGTTCATTATTCAATAAAATCCTTCTCCTTTCTGTTTTTAGATATGAAAAAAAGAGCCGATTTCTCGACTCAAAATAATACTATTTATTCATTTATATTCCATGTTGAAATTCCATTGTTATCTGTTGTCGTACATAAATATTTGGTATTAGAGTTTAAAGTTACAACTAGTCTAATGCCCAATGAACCTCCAGATCCTATTATCATTCCATTATTAAAAACACAATGAAAAAATGTAGCACTATTGCTTGGAAGCCATGTCATTGCATAATTACTACCAGATGGAACAGCTAGCAATCCAGTATAATAGCTTGAACAATCATAGACACCAGTTTGACCTGATAATCTATCAACATCTTCTAATGTTAATGCATTAACTACTGGGATTTCATTCTCTATTTTTGTACCTTTGGCATTTTTAAACAATGTCTTTATTTCGGAAATATCATTACTTATTATTGTTCCATTACTACTTTTGAAACCGTGTTCTTTATATGTCAAGTCCGTTGTCCCAAAAGATGTGCTAAAGAAACCACTCGTTAATTTTGTATAATTTGTTGCCAAATCAGAATTACTATATGTGTATGTTAAAGGTACACCAGCTGATACTATCTTAACTAGGTCACCATCAACAGATAGTACTCTCCATTTTCCAGCATAAAAATCATCTGGTTTGTAACTACCAGTTCCTCCACTACCACCTGTAAATAAATTATCATAATTAACTTTATAATCCACATAATCGCCTATATGCATTTTACCTTGAGTCGTTCCACTTGCTTCAAATATTTCCGATGCTAAATACGCATTTGTTGTTTTTATTCCTGCTGGAATTGTTACATTTTGTCCCTGAGCACTTAATATCCAATTTGTATTATCAGAATCATCTACACTATAGTTATTTTCTCCAAATTCGTTTTCTAATTCATCTTCTAAACTCTCCTTTGTGTAACTTCCTTTTCCTCCTGTTAATGCAGAATGATATGCAAGTTGTATTCTTTCTCTTATTTGAGCCTCATCACTTTTTGTTTTAGCATCTGTTGCTCTTTGAAGCACTCCATTATCTCCAGATAACATTGAAATAGAAATTCCGAGCCAATATTAGCAAAACAATGATTGTAACGACCAAAGAAATCAATGTAATTCCTCTATTTTTCATTATTTCACCCTCTTTCTTGCCATTTCTTTAAGTATATGACTTAAAGAAAAATTAAAAAGTGGTGAAATTATTATAGTATCAACTTATGCAATGCTTAATTCTAAATTTTACATTTATCTTCTGCTCTAAAATCACTTTTGTAAATTTTTGTCTAAAACTATTGAAAATAAATAGATTTATTGCTATACTATTTATAGAAAAAATGTCGTTAAGTCATATACTTCAAGAAATTTTACACTTTTTCTACAAATTATTTTCTCATTTTTTACTTCAAAAAAAGAGCCGATTGCTCGACTCAAAATGACTATACTTTATTATCTTATTTTGATGTAAAATATCCTGGATTTGATGTGCCACCATCTATATGTGCCATAGAAACATCAATATTATTTTCATTATAAATAGTTCCATTTCCACCTATAAGATTTGTACATCTCTTAAACATATTTGAACTTTCAGTAACTTTTGTCGTTACAAATTTATTTGATACAATAATCTTTTTTAAATTAGGAACTATATCGGTATCTCCTGAATTTAAGCTATTACTAAACATAGAGTTCATATTTACAACATTACTAGTATCAAAATTAGATAAATCTAGTTCTTTTAATTTATAACATTGACCAAATAACCATTCCATACTAATTACATTAGCAGTATTAAATCCAGAAATATTTAAACTTTCAAGATTTCTACAGCTTATAAACATATTAGTCATATCAGTGACATTATTTGTATCAATAGCAGAGTCAATAGTCATTGTTTTAAATTGACTAGTGGCAAATAAATTGCTACAAGAATCTGGAAACTTGGTTGTATATTTTACTCCATCTATCACTGCATAACTTTTTATTTCAACATTTTCTGATGTAATTGGTGGTCCTCTTCGAATTGTGAGTGTTTTTTCTTCATTGTCAAGCAGATATGAAGTATAATTATATTGTGGAAATTCAAATGCTTGTTGCCATGTAGTATTGACACTTAAATCAATTACTTCTTCATCAATTTTACCTGCTGGAATTGTAACATTTTGACCATGTGCGTATAATATCCAATTATCTTTACCAGAATCATCTACATCATAGTCAGTTTTGAATTCATTTTCTAATTCTTTCATTAAGGTATCATATGTGTAACTTCCTCGTCCTCCTGCAAGTGCTGAATGATATGCTAGTTGTATTCTTTCTCTTATTTGAGCCTCATCGCTTTTGGTTTTAGCATCTGTTGCTCTTTGTAGCACTCCATTATCTCCAGATAGCATAGCAATAGAAATTCCGAGCCAAAATAAGCAAAACAATGATTGTAACGACCAAAGAAATTAATGTAATTCCTCTATTTTTCATTATTTCACCCTCTTTCTTGTCATTTCTTTAAGTAAGATACTTAAAGAAAAATTAAAAGAGAATGAAATACACTATTTTCAATAAATATGTCATTTACTATAAATTTTACTATTAGTATTTTAGACTAAAATTTTTCTTGTAAATTTTTGTCTAAATCTATTGAAAATAAACTAATTTATTGCTATACTATTTATAGAAAAAATGTCGTTAAGTATCTTACTTCAAGAAGTTTCAGCTCATATTTTTCCCAATATAATATGCTAAAACAAAATAATATTGTTCTACTTCATAGGTAATTCTCATTAAATCATCAAAATCTTCTTCTAGTTCTTTTGATAATTTATTTTCAAACATTTCTGTTTTACTAGATAGCATTCCATCTTTTCCTTCAAAATCTTCTATAATCTTCAATTCGTGCATTTTATTTTCTACTAAATCTGATATTGCATCTATAATATCATTTTCAAATCTTGATTTTGTAACAATTCTATCATCTTTATTATCTGCAAATTGTTTTAATTCATTTTTTATCTTATTAGCATCGATATGACCTGCTATATAAAAAATTCTTTTCCAGAATTCATTTCTATCTGTTATTGCTACTTCAAAGTCTGTTAGTGCATTTGATATTTGATTATAGTCTTTTTCATCTTTAACAAACTTTTTTATAATATTTTTAAATCCCTTTTCTGACTGGTATAGATATTTTTCTTCCTCAATCTCATAATTCTTTTTAATAAAGTTTTCATAATCTAAATGCCTAGTTGCATACATTTCATTTAATATTGAATCTTCAAAATATTTATTCATACACTTTCCCTCCTGCACATAAAATATATCTTTTTTGTATAAGAGTAAAATGTGTAAAATATTTTTTATTTTGCAATTTTTACATTTGACAAATTTCTCATTAAAAAAATCTAATTGCTTTTTAACAACTAGATTTTTAGAACTTTACATTTTTTTCATTACTTCTTTTTTATTATTTTATTAAATACGTAACAACCCCATCTAGTATAGATGAGGTTGTTGAGGTTAGCAAGTCAAATTTTGAAAAGTTAAAAGCTCATAAACTTGATATTGCCATTCTTGAAACTTTTTATCATAATACTTATATTGAAAAATTATATGTGAACTTGCCAAAAATAATGCAGTTCTAACAGTAATAGTCTTATGATCTCTTACATAGTCTGATAGTGCTGCTTTACCCAAATATTGTACTGTACTGCAAAATTTTATATTATCAGCCAGTTCTTCCTTTGAGTATTCATCTGAATGAAACAGATAATAATCAATATATCCCCCTTTTAAGAAGCCATTTTCATCAATAATATCTTGTACCGTTTGAGTTTCAAATATAAATTTTAATACTGCTTGTCTAAACCGCTCTGATTTTACTCTTTTCTTTAAATTTATTTCTGACATACTTTCCTCCTTATGCACATTGTTATATTGTAACATAATTATATTATAACATAAATTTACATAAAATTCAAATTTAAAAAAATCTAATTGCATTTTCTACAACTAGATCTTTCGATTTTTACATATTTCTCATTTCTTTCATACCCATTTTAAACATTTCTTTTTCTTCAAGCATAAACATTTGCTCAATCAAACGCATAACTTCAAATATAGCTTTTTGTTCTTCTTCTGTTATATTTTCTATATAAGTATTATCTTCAAAAAATGTAATTAGTCTTGGATATTTTTCTTTATATTTGCCTATTTCATCTTTTATTTTTTGATATTCTTCATTCCTAAATATTTTATTGTACCTAATATCTTCAATATATTCTGTAAATCCATCAGAGTTATTACTAAAAAATGTGTCATCACTTTTATTTAATTCATCTTTTAGCCTTATTCCGTTTATAATACCCAATTTAAAATATTTCCTTACCCAAAATTCATATTCTGCTAATTCTGCTCTATCATAATCATCAAATTTTTCACTTATTTTTTGCTTAATGTCAGTATCTAAATTAGATTTTTCTATTATGCTTTTTATTTCCTCCAAAATTCTTGCATCCTCATAGCACTCTTTCGATTGTGTCTTTTTAGTAACATAACTCTCAAAATCATTCTTTTGATTTTCAAACAATTCTTCAAAAATTGTTTTGTCAAATAATTCTTCAAAATTCATTTTTCATTACCTCCTGTCAGCATACTAATATATTGCTATGAAAAATGAAAATGTGTAAATTAGAATCTTTTACACATTTGACAATCGTAATTATTTCACATAAATAATTGGACGGAAAGAATAACCACTGCCATTGGAACTACCAGAGGTCTGAGGTTCTCTTGCACTTGTGTACTTATAGTTGTATCCGTATACCGCGTTCTACACAAGGAATAGACGCAGGATTAGTATTATTAATTGCTGTTTCCGTTGTCCATTCATAACAATTGCTTGCCATATCATATATGTTGCATATTTTATCTGTTGTAGTTCCTGTTTGTGAAACTGAATTATTTAAGCTAGTTTGTAAAGAATATTTTATACTTTTATCTGCTCTATCATCAAATTCTTGCAAGAACAGTATTGCTGTATCCCACGCATAACTGTTTACTAAATCACTCTCAAAATTTTCACTTGCATACATATTTCTTGAACGTTCTGATGCTTGTAATTGTGTTACATAATTATAGACAGGATCTTCTATTTTTTCGGTTACTATAGTTGTTGCATCTCCTGTTGTAGTTCTTTGCACTGTTGTTCTCGCTTCATATCTTCCTATATAGTATCCTTTGCTTGCATTTGATAAGAAATTTCTTAAATTTTTTGCTGTTGCATTTTGTGTTGAACTTCCTTCTCTTGATGTTTCTTCTTCTGCAAATGTGAATGCTCTGTAGTAATTTATTTGTGAATCTTTAGCTACATCTGGCATACCATTTGGCATATTAGCCCTCACTACTGTCAACTGATATTCGTAACCATCTTCTACTGATACTTTTTGTCCATTTTCATCAAATCCACATCTACATAATTCAATATTAGTTTTTGTTCCATTTGTATCAGTATAAACATCTCCTACTGCTATCCATACAAATTGGCTTCCAGCTGTTGCTGTTGTTCCCGCATCTACATCTTCTATTACAATTCCTCCTGTTACACTGTTAGGTGAATCACTTGTTATTTTAAATCCTGCTGGCACAGTTATTTTATTTCCAAAACTATCCTCTAATTCTGTGTTCATGCTAAATTTTTCATTTTTATGTTCTGCTACTTTTAGTACTATTGGTGTATCTTTTCCTATTGGAACATTTTCTGTTACTCCATCTATTGTAATAACCCATTCTTTTTTGTCTGAACTATCTGCTATTTCAATAGTCTTGTTTGGAAATTCTTTTTCTAATTCATCTTCTAATGTTGATTTTTGCACTTCTCTATTCTTATTTGTAATATCTTTCGCCAATGCCGAATTATATGCTAATCTTATTCTTTCTCTTATTTGTGCCTCATCACTTTTTGTTTTAGCATCTGTTGCTCTTTGTAGCACTCCGTTATCTCCAGATAACATTGAAATAGAAATTCCGTGCTAAGATTAGCAAGACAATGACTGTAACAACTAATGAAATCAATGTAATTCCTCTATTTTTCATCATCTCACCTCCTCTTTCGTCATTTCTTTAAGTATAATACTTAAAGAAAATGGAGAAAAGTTGCAAGATTATGATTTTTCAATAGTTATATCATTTTTTGATTAAATTTAAAATTGCAAAAATTTTTATTTTAATTATAAAAATTTTGTCAAAAAATATTTGCAAAATCTATTGTAAATAAACTGATTTATTGATATACTATATATGAAAAAGTAAGTCGTTAAGTATTATACTTTAAGAAACCTAGCACTTTATTTTGGAAGTATCTTTTTATTTTTTACGCTATTTCTCTTTCTGTTTTTTCAACTTCTTTTTCTTCTTCATCATTTGATGTATCTAATACTTGTTTGTCTTTCTCATTTATTTTAAGTGAGGCATTTAATTCATCAAGTTCTTTTTGTTTTTCTCTTAGTTCTTCTTCTCTTATAAATGGCTTTTGTACTTCTATTTTTGCCATTTCTAGTTGTTTATTTACATCTTCCAATTTTTCTTTTTGATTTGGAATATAGTCTTTTATTTTATTCAAACAGTTATCTATTCTTTGTATATTTCCATATACATCTGTTCCAAGTTCTATACTATGACTTGCCTTATTTTTCATTGTTAAAGTAAATATTTTTTCTAATGAATTAAAGCCCAATAGCATATTAAATCCTCTATATTCTCCAATATACTCTAAATCTGAATTTGTTTTCTTTGAGCATACTTCTATTATTGCTTTTCCTGCTGTTTCTTTATCTGTATAGTCTATTCCTTTTATAAGCATTTTGGAGAATCCATCTTCATTTGGTTTTGTATTTTCTTCTAAACATTTCACATCACTTTCATAAGCATTTATTCGTTCTTCAAGTTCTTTTATTTCTTGTGGGTATGTTTTATTTATCTTATCTTCTAAATCATATTTTTGGCTTAAATAACTTTGTTTTAATATTTTTAGTTTTGCAACTTCTGCATCAAGTTTTGTCTTTTTTACTATATCTTCATTTCCAGTTGCTATTGCTTTTATTTCTCCATAACTTAATGCTTTTTCATCTATATCGTCGTGTGACCTATCTACAATTTTAGAAGTCATTATTTGACTTATAAATTCTTGCTTTCTTTCTACACCTTGATAACTATAAGCATCAAAAGTTTTCTGCGTTACATAGGTAAATATATGGACTTTTTTATTTTTATTTCCCTGTCTTATACCTCTTCCATTGCGTTGTGTCAAATCTGCAGGTCGCCACGGACAATCTAAATGATGTATTGCTATCAATTTGTCTTGGACATTTGTTCCTGCTCCCATTTTATTGGTACTTCCAATTAAAACTCTTACTTCGCCTTTTCTAACTTTTGCAAATAGTTCTTTCTTTTTAGTTTCTGTATCTGCCTCGTGTATAAATGCAATCTCTTCTCTTGGAATACCTTTTTCCATTAGTTTTAGTCTTAAATCATTATATACATCTGTAAATACATATTTTCCATTTTCATCATATAATGGCTCAAACCTTTTTGGTGTTGATAAATCACAAAATACAAGTTGCGTTAATTTTTCCTCTTTATTTTCTTCCCATAATTTATAGATATTTTTACTTGCAACATTTACTTTACTTTCTTCAAAATCTTCAAGCATCGGATTTACAAGTCTTTGGTCTAATGCAAGTTTTCTTCCCTCATTTGTAATAATTAGTAAATTATCTTCTGTTGGATCTACTCCACCATTTCTTATCTTTTCTGCTCTTTCTCCTAAAGCCTTAACCATTTCTTGTTGCATTTCACTTGGCTGTAAATCAACAGTTACAGGATTAACCTCTGGTACTGGTAAATTTAAAGTATCTGCTGTTTTTATATCTGCAACATTTTTAAATAATGCCATAAGTTCTGGTATGTTATGAAATTTTGAAAAACTTGTTTTAGCCTTAAAACCTGTACCTTCTGGTAGTAATTCAACTGCCGTTACTGTTTCTCCAAATACACTTGCCCAATTATCAAAATGTTGTAAATTCATTTTTTCTAAATCACTATATTGTAAATATCTCTGCATTGTATAAAGTTCTACCATACTATTTGAAATTGGTGTTCCTGTTGCAAATACTACTCCTCTATTATTTGTTATTTCATCAAGATAACGACATTTCATAAATAAGTCAGAACTTTTTTGTGCCTCTGTTTGTGCTATTCCACTTACATTGTGCATTTTAGTATATAGGAAAAATAGTGATAGGTAAGCCTTTGATATAATCTCCGACTTTTCCCCCACTTCACACCGTGCGTGCAACTTTCATTGCACACGGCGTTCCATCAAATTAACCTACTCATCTCTTTCGATTTTCGATAAACAACTAATCTCACGAATTAGTTGCTACTTACAGATTTTACATTTAATTTTTTTTTTTTTTTTGATATTTTATAATTTTATTTATTGTTTTTGTTTCTAAATTTGTTGGAATTAGTCCTGTATGTATTGCATTGTAGCAATCATTACATACCCAGACTAAGTTTGATACCTTATTGATTTTGTCTATTGGCAAATTATTATTGATGTGATGACAAGTTTTAGAATTGTACATCAGAATTTTACTACAGCATTTGCATTTCCCTTTATCTCTATTATAAGCATATTCTCTATTCATATAATATTCAAAATTATATATACCATTAGTTTGAGTAATATCATTTTCTGTAAATATTGTCGGTCTATCTTTAGGTAATGGTTTGTGTTTATTTCTGTAATTAACGTAAATTCTTCTTCCCTCTGCTGTGTATGGTGTCATTTTCTGATTATATGGTTTTACTTCATATTTTATATGAGTTAAGAATGCCATAGTTATGCCTATCCATTTATCATTTATCTTAATTGCAAATGTTTGGCTCTTATGTCCCTCGTGCCTTTCTTTCAAGTTGCTCAAATCTTTTAAGGGTATTTGCATTTGATTATAAGCATTGGGATATTCCCTTTTCCATACTGATAAACAACTATTATTTACACGTCTGTCTATTGCGTGAAATGCTTTTGAACTTATACCAAATTTTAAATATTCAGCTAGTCCTAGAATTTTAGAATTAACTTTCATTATAATTAAAGCTTTTGTTTCCTCTGACGGACAACCTTTTATAGTTCTTATGGTTTCACATATATTTTTAATCTTTTCTGTAACTCTTTCCATATCTGGTCTAGGTTTACCTACAAGAAATTGTTTAGCTGTTTTGTCTGTTGGTGTTCGTCTTGGTTTTTCTGCTTTGATAACATATCCTAAAAATTTTATTCCGTCTTTTCTAAGGTCTGTAATTTTAGTCTTTTCTTCGGACAATTCAAGTTTTAGTTTATATTTAAAATAATCTGTTAATTCTTCTTTTAGTCTAATAGCTTCATTTTCTGTTGATGTTAATATCACCCAGTCATCTGCAAAACGTATGTTGAACTTTGGTATAACTCCATTCCACCTTAGTTTTCTTCTTTCATTATCAATTCTTTTTAATGTTTGAACTGGCTCATAGTATTTCCTGCCAATATACCAATCAAAATCATTCAAATATACATTTGCTAATAATGGGGATAAAATACTTCCTTGACTTGTTCCAACTTCATTTTTAAATAATTCTTGTTTTTCCATATAGCCGACTTTTAGCATTAAACTTATAATTTTTAAAAGTCTTTTATCGTGTATTCCGATATTCCACAATTTACCTAATAATATTCTATGGTTTATGTTATCAAAACACCCCTTAATATCGCCCTCAACTGCAAAAACTGGTTGTTGTTCTGACTTACAAGAAGCTGTAATAATATTTGTTATATCTCTAATTGCGTGTTTTTGAGCCCTATAAGGTCTAAATCCATAACTATGTGGGTAAAATCTTGCTTCACATATTGGTTCTATTATAAGTCTTATACATTCTTGAATTATTCTGTCTATTATTGTTGGAATGCCCAGTGGTCTTAATTTTCCGTTACGCTTTTTAATGTATATTCTCTTGACTGGTTTAGGTTTGTAATTTTCAATGTTCTTTTTAACTAATTCCATTAAATCTTGTTTTGGCATTTGTAAGTATTTATCAATTTTAGCTTTATCTACACCACTTGTTTTACTACCTGTATTGCTTTTAATGTTGTGAATTGCTGTAGTAATTGTTTGCTCGTTTGATATAGCTTCAATTAACCCAGTAAATGCCATATTTTGTTTTGACTTTTTATAAAGAAAGTCTTGAAAACTTTTTAAATCTTTTTCGCTTGAAAATTTGACGTTTAGTTGCAACAAATATTCCTCCTTTTGACTTAGTTCGTCGCCCATATTTCAGGGAGCTTTTAAATTTTCTTCGCAAAATCTGTAAATTAATTTGACTAGTCCCCTTCGCCTTTAACATTTCAGCTATTGTAATTGGCTTTCCCAATCTCAAACTACTATGGGACTGCTGACTTTTGATATTCTTCATTGTTCTGTTATAACTCCAAATATCAACTCTCAGACGTTCCTAAATTTCTATCCTTGTGTAGTTTTACCTACTTGAAAACCTTAGGTCGCTACCTTATACCGTAGAATATTGATATACTTTGAACTTTAGTTATTGTATATCTCGACTAGATATTTCAAACTAGCCAAATTATATTGAAAAACCAGCAATATAATTCTTTCTAATTCTATCTTCCTTTCGGAAGCCTTACTCTTTCGATACTGCATAGCTTTCTCTAACGAGTAACCATAGTTTTCGGAAGACCGCACTATATATTCCTTGCTTATTTTGTAATAAGTTTAGGCATTCAAGTTACGACTTTTCCACGCTTTATACATTTACAAATAACAGTTGTATCTGCATAGTGGAGTATTATCTCACATACTGCCTCAGATTTTAACATATCCTCATAGGCATAAGTTCTGTATGGCAAGGGAATTTCGCCCTTGATTTGAAATTTAAGTTCTAACTGCTCATTCTTGTTTCCAAGTGATTTCAGTCGGTTATTTTCGATACGTTTGTTAAACTATCTTATATAACAACGTCTCGCACGATTTTTATAGTTGTGAGCCTCATCTACAAACAGTTTGTCCACTCCTAGTTCTTCAAATGTTACTACATCATCTTTTCTTTCTTGTTTATTCAAATTTTCTAGTTTTTGAGCAAGTCCTTTTCTTGTTTTCTCCATTTGTTTTATTGTAAAGTTTTCTCCATCATTTTCTTTTGCATCTTCAATAGCATCTATAATACTTGATATTTGTTCTTCTAAAAGTTCTTTTTGTCTTTCAACTGACATTGGTATTCTTTCAAATTGACTGTGTCCTATAATTACTGCATCATATTCTCCTGTTGCTATTCTCGAACAGAACTTTTTTCTATTTGCTGTTGTAAAATCTTTTTTAGTTGCTACAAGTATATTTGCTGATGGATATAGTTGCAAAAATTCTGATGCAAATTGCTCTATAATATGGTTTGGAACGACAAATAGCGATTTGTTACATCTTCCAAGTCTTTTACTTTCCATTGCACCTGCTACCATTTCAAAAGTTTTTCCTGCACCAACTTCGTGTGCTAAAAGTGTATTTTTACCATATAGAATATGGGCAATAGCACTTTGTTGGTGTGGTCTTAATTGTATTTCTGGATTCATACCTACAAAGTTAAGATGACTGCCGTCATATTCTCGTGGTCTAATGCTATTGAATTTGTCATTGTATAACCTTACTAATCTTTCTCGTCTATCTGCATCTTTCCATATCCAATTCTCGAATTCTGTTTTTATTAGTTCTTGTTTAGCCTGAGCAATAGCCGTTTCTCTTGCATTGAATACACTTTCTGTTTTTCCATCTGCATTTGTTACTCTATCAAATACTTTTACATCTTTTAAGTTAAGTGTTTTTTCTATTAGTTCATAAGCATTAAATCTATTTGTTCCAAATTCTTTACTTGCTTTTACACTATTTCCATCATATCTTTTTTTAGTTATAAACCAAGTTGAATTATAATCACTATATCTTACATTTATTATTTGTTTTGCTCTTTCTGGTGTTTGTAATAATTCATAAATAAATTGTTCAATTATATCTATTGGTATCCAAGTTGCACCAAGTTTTACACTTATATCTGTTGCTGATATATCTTCTGGTTGAGCCTTTTTTAAAGCCTCTACATTTATTTGAAATTCCGGCTGTGTTTCTACTAAACTTTCTGCTAACCTTAACTTTTCTCTTACATTACCACTTAAATATTCGTCTGCTGTTACATATTTTCCATTTTCCATTGGAAGTTTAAATATAATGCCTTTTAATTCCTCTGTTAATTCTTCCTGTGTTTTTCCTGTTAGTTCTGACATATATCCTAAATTTACTTCTGCTTTTTCTGAAAGTGATACAATTAAAGCATCATTTGCTGTATCTACACTTGTTATTTCTTTATATGCTTTTATTGTTCTTTTAGAAAACATATCTGCTTTTCTTAAAAACTTACCATCTCCATCTAAAACTTCCAATGAGCATAATAGATAATAACTGCTATCTTCTTCAAATGCTAATTTATTTCCTCTGTTATTTATAATGCCATATCTTCTTACATAATTATCATATAACCTATTTAATTTTGCTTGTGCCTCTTTTATATTTTCATCTGGAAATTCTTCCATTTGTAAATCTATAAGTTCTCTTACACAATCTCTAAGTTCTATCATTCCCTTTATTCTATTTGTTGTAGTAACAGGCAAATCTTGTTCTACCATTATACTATTTTCTCTAAAATACACTTTGCCATCTACTACTGTATATGAAAAGTTTTTGACATCAGGAGTTGCTTGTATTACATTTTCTTCTCGCTCTTCTATATCTCCATATTCAAACTCTTGTATTTCTCCATTTATATGCTCTATTGCTTCATTTAATAAAGTTTTTAGTTCAACATCTTCTAATGGCTTACAAGTTGATTTCATTCCAAACTGTGTGCTTTCCATTTCCATTGTACCAAGTATCATTTGAGGATTATCAACAAAATACTTATTCATTGTAATTCCGTTTTTATCTTTGTCTAAATATACCCAGTCTGGAACTATGTCTGTCATTTTTTCTCTTTTTTGTAAAAATAAAATATCAGATGTAACCTTTGTTCCTGCATTTTTAGTAAATGTATTATTTGGAAGTCTTATAGCTCCAATTAAATCTGCCCTTTGTGCTATATATTTTCTTACTGATGAATTTTCTTTGTCCATTGTACCTTTACTTGTAATAAATGCAATTATTCCACCTGTACGAACTTTATCTATTGTTTTAGCAAAAAAATAGTCGTGTGTTTGAAATTTATATTTATCGTACCTTTTGTCTTGTGGTTTATATGTTTCAAATGGTACATTTCCAACACTTACATCAAAAAAATTGTCTGGTAAGTTTATTTTCTCATAAGGTTGTATTGCTATTGTTGATTTCTGATAAAGTTGCTGTGCAATTCTTCCTGATATGCTATCTATTTCAACTCCATACATTTTACAATTTTGTAAAGCATCTGGTAACATTCCTAAAAAGTTTCCAACTCCACAAGATGGCTCTAATATATTTGCCTCTTTCAGTCCCATATTCTCTAATGTTTTATATATTGCATCTATAACAATAGGTGGTGTATAAAATGCTGTTAGAGTTGTTGCTCTTGCCTCTGCATATTCTTCTTCATTTAGCAAATTCTTTAATTCTTCATATTCTTTTGCCCAACTACTATTCTTTTCATCAAATGCTTGTTGTAAACCACCCCAGCCAACATATTGAGATAATATTTCTTGTTCTTCTGATGTTGCATATCGATTTTCTTCTTCACATTTTTTTAGAACTTTAATAGCATTTATATTTCTAGTGTATTTTTCTCTATCTGTCCCTACTCCCAGTTCTTCATTAGTTATTTTAAAGTTATTTCTTGCACTTTCTGGTATTTCTGGATGTAGGATATAGTCTTGTATTTTAGTTTTGATTCTAGTAATATTTGGTTTTAATTCTTGTTTTTCTTCTGTTGGTTGTGTTTCTATTATTGGAATTATTGGAATTTCTTTTTTATCTTCTACAACAATATCAATATTTTTTTCTTCTTCTGTTTCATATTCTTCTTTTTGTCCATCTTGATTTCCTTTTACTATTAAATGCTCATTTACATCATTCTCTCTTACTTTTCTGTTAAATTCTTCAAAAGGCATTTGTTTGTTTAATAATGGAAAATGTGGATCATATAAGGTAACTACTTCATTATTTATTGAAGCAATTTGATATTCATCTGCTCCAATATATACTGTATCTCCTAGATGGTATTCGTAATGTTGTTTTTCTGCATCTTCTTGTTCTTCAAGTAGTCTTGCATTTTCTCTTAACTCTCTTGCCTGTTCCTGTTCTTCTTTCCATTTTGGATATTGTTCTTTTTCTTTTGAATTAAGGTATCTATCAAGTCTTATAAGTTCTTTTATTCTACTTTCAACTTTATACCAATTAAGTGTAATCTGTGGTGCATTTTCTCCATAACCTCTATATAGTGTTATTCCTTTTATTCCAAAATCTGCACCTACACCTGTTCCAACAGAAACAGAACTTGTCCCACCAATTCCATATTCGTGTTTTAAAAAATCTGCATTATCTTTTGCTGACAAACTTTTTTCAAATTGTTCATAGATTCTAAATTTACCTTCTGCAAAATGACTGCCTTCTTGTAATGCTACATCTATCAATTCTTGGCTAAAAGTAAAAGTAGGTGCATTTTCTGTCCCTACTTCTAACATTTGTATTTGGTCACTAACACTTTGCAATGGTTTATGTTTGTCGTAAAAATCATTTATCATTATCAAGCCATTGATATATTCTGCAATGTGTTTCCAAGTGTAATATACTTCTGCATCTCTTGATAAGTAACTACCTTTCCATAAATGTAAAACATTTTCGTAAGTTTTATATCCTACTCTTTCATCATCTACAACAATTTCTGTATAATCATCATTAAATACTTGTTTTATAAATTCTGTTCTTTCATTTATATCTTCGTGTAACTTATAAAAGTCTTTTATTTCCTGTCTTGTTGCTCTTAAATTATGTGCTTCTTTTAAGATTCCACTTGTATATTTATCTTGTAAAAAGTCTAGTTTACTTTCTCGTTCTTCTTTGTTTAGAAATCTACGATTAGTTTCTAGTTGTAAATTAGTTCGCTGGCTACTATCTCCTCTGCTGTCATCTTGAAGTTCTGCATCAAGCCCACCCATTTCATTTGCTCTTTGGCTTTCATTTCTTCCGTCACTTTCTCCTTCTCTGCTAATTCCTTGACTATCTGGTCTATTCTCCTCGTTGCTGTTTCCTGTATCTCTGCTAGGTGGCTGTTTAGTGTCCCCTCTATCCTCATTATTGTCAATTCTGCTTTCTTGTGTTCCTTCAAGTATCTGTACCTCATTCTCGCGTATTTGCCTGTTGGCATCTTCTTCTCTGTCATCACTAGATTGGGCATCATATAATCTCCCTGTTTCGTGTACTCTATTTTCGTCATTTTCAACTCCTCCTTCATTTTTATTTTTAACAGTATCATATATTTCTTTATTTATTTTTTCAATGGTGCGATTTTTATTATTTTCATTTTTTTGTAGTTCAAAAACAGTTCTTGCAATTTGTCTTAATCCCATTTCTGCTATATCACTTACTGCCATTCCAAGTCCTGTAACTGTTTGATAACTATTAAAATATTTAACATAAGAAAAATCTTGCTCTGTTAAATATTCTTTTGGATCTAGTCCACATCTTGTCATTATCATATAATAAACACTTGCCCAAGTTGTTGCTGTAACTGCTATTCTAATGTCGTGTTCATTCATATCTTCTAGCATTGTTCCTTTTTTGTTATTATATATGGTTTCTATATAATCTTCAATGTTATCTTCTACCATATTATAACTTGCAAGATTTATCGCTGATGCTAATGACTCTTTATTACTTATTTCTCCAAAATTGCTTTCTAGTGCCTCAATTATTTCACTTTCATATTCTGGCTTTAAACTCCACAATTTATATTCCGTATTTTGTTTATTGTGCGTATCTGATATGTCAAAAACAAATCTAAAAGGATATTGCCTATTTTCTGCTTTGTCAAATACCATTATTGGTGTTGTGTCTTTATTTACCCATCTTCTTAATTTATTATTCCACTCATCTATTGAAGCACAAGCCTTTGCATCTGGTCTTTGTGCATAAATTAAGATTTGGTCATCAAAGTCATATTTAAAGTTCCACGAACTACTGTCTAAAAAGGATTGCCAACTTTGTTCATCTTTTGTTACTGTACTTATTGTTTCTTTATAGAGTGCTTTCGTTTCTAATATTCTTCCCATTTAGCCCTCCCCTCTATCTATTTTCGTTTCATAAGTTCTGTGTAATCTCTTTCTACTTCAATATTTCCAAAGGCTGATATTAAAAGCACCAATAATTCTGATGCTTCTTTTGGATAAAGTGCAATATCGATTATTGATATACTTCCATCTTCATCTTTTTGTGGTCTTGGATACCTTAATAACAAGTCTTTTATTTTACTTGCTTTTTCTTTCCAATCTTCTGTTACTATATTTTCCTCTTGAAAGGTCAATATTTCCATTAGTTTATTGTAGTTTCCTTTATTTACTATAAACTTTACACTTGGATTTTTATAATATTCTACCATTATTTATTTTCACTCTCCTCATCTATTTCTTTTCCTGCTAAAAACTCTATTATTTTTCTTTTTATTACTGCATTTTTAAAATCCATAATTAAACTTTTTTCTATTGGTGTTAGAGTTTTATCAATTTTATCTAAATTGTCCCATTTTATATTTTTAAATTGTTTGGTTGTTAATATATCTTTCTTAAATAATTTATCTAATGTTCTTAATATTTGATTTAATGTATATTTTTGCATTTATACCTCTTTCTTTAAGTAAGATTAAAGGTGGCTAAAATTAGCCACCCATATATTACTTACTATTTATTTGATTTTTTCTTTTTGCGGTCATAGACTACAATACCTGTAATTGTTGCAAGTGACATTGCAAGTAAACTTGTCCATAACACGATATTACTGTTATCTCCTGTGTTTGGTGTTTCTATTGGAGCATTTTCAAATTCAAAACTATATAATTCATCTTGTTCTTCTACTAATTCACCATTTATAAATACACCTTTGTCATTTATTTCGACTTTGACTTTTTCGTCTGAAATTTCATATCCTTTTGGTGCTGATACCTCTTTGATAAAATATGTTCCATATCTTAAATCTTCAAATTTTACTGTTCCAGTCTTTTTGTCAGAATCCATTTGTTGTATAAGTTTAGTACATTCTTCATCTTCGTATAATCCAAAAGTAAATTTCTCTTTTATAACTTCTTTTGTTTTACTATCTATTTTGATAAGTTGAATGTCTTTTAATATAGGCATATCTTTCATTTCTACTTTTTGAGTTTCTTTATCTGTTGTTACTGTAAATGTTATTTCTTCTGCTATTTCGTAGCCATAAGGTGCTGTTGTTTCTACAAGACGGTATGTCTTATTTTCTTCAAGTCCTATAACTTTGTGTGGCTCTTTTGTTGATGTCCATTCATCTACAATATTTCCTTCTTCATCAATAACTTGAAGTTTTGCACCCTCTAATTCTTCTCCTGTTACTAAATCAGTTTTTGATACTTCTACTAATTTATCTATCATTGTAACCTTTTGTGTTTCTTTATCTTGACTTACAGTAAATTCTATATCACTAGCCTTAACATATTCTCCTACACATACTTCCTCGTGTAATAGATATGTTTCATTTTCTATTAAGCCTTTTACTTTGTGGCTTTCCTTTCCAGAAGCCCACTCGTCTATTATATTTCCATCTTTATCTTTTACTTGTAATTTTGCTCCCTCTATTTCTTTTCCAGCAACATCTTCTTTTGATATTTCTACTAATTTATCAATCATTGTAACTTTTTGTACTTCTGCTGTTTCTTCTACTGTAAATTCAATATCAGTTGCTTTTACATAAGGCTCTACTGCTATTTCTTCTCTTAAAGTATATTTTCCTGTTTTAATTCCTTCTATTGTATGAGTTTTTTCTGTTGATACCCAACTATCTATTGTATTTCCTTTTTCATCTAAAACAGTTAATTTTGCTCCAACTAACTCTTTATCTCCTGTAATTGTAGTTTTTGATATTTCAAGTAAAGTTGTATCATTTGAAATATCTTTCTTTACTTCATATACCTTTGTTACTTCATCTTTTTGCTCGAATTTAACTTCGTATTTCTTATCATTTAATACAAGTCCATCAAGTGTTTTACTTTCTTGAATTTCATAAGCTCCCATTGGTAACTCTGTTACTTTTAAATCTCCGTTTTTATCAAGATTATATTTCTTTACTTCTTGTCCTGCTTTGTATATAACACTTCCATCAATGCTACTGATTACATCTTCTTTTGCTGTAAGTGTAAATTCAATTCCAGATAAGTCTGAAATATCTACAAGAGAAGTATCTACATTCTCTCTTAAAGCAACTGATTTATCTACAATTAGAGTTCCAGTAGGTTGCTCATTTTTTACAACTACTTCTTTAATATAATCTCCATCTTGGTCTTTGTCATAATCTCTTAGTCCTTCAACATTAAATGTTACAGGTTTTTCAAGTTTTAAAAAGCCTTTTGGTGTTTTTATTTCTGTAATTTCATAACTTCCAACTTCTAATTTTAAAGGTGTTACAACTGTTCCTAAATCTTCTTTCTTATTGTTGTAACTTTTATCTGGTACAACTAGATTTTGTGAATTTGTTGTAAATGAAGTAAATGTTTCACTTCCTACTTTTTGAGATACTGCCTCTCCCTTTTTATATAAGATTTTTCCTGTTGCTCTATCATAGATGTCTTTTGTTGCTTTAATTTCAAATGTCGCACTATTTAAAGTAACTGTTTTTCCTGTTTTTAAATCTTTCTTAATTAGTTTGATATAAGTTTCTAATTGCTCATTATTTACTACTAGATGTTTAGATTTTTGAGGAACTTCTTTTACTTCACTTTCATCTTGTGTAATTGAAAAAGTAAAGTCTTCTGCTGTTTCATAGTCTTTTGGTGTATTTGTTTCTTTTACAATATATTTTCCAAAAGGCAAATTCTTTTGAGTATAAGCATTTCCGTCTTTGTCTGTTGTTATTTTTGCATAACTTGGTGCTATTACCTGTGCTTCTTTTACTCTATTTTCATCAACTTTTACTTTATCTCCTCTTTCGTTAATTCCGTTCCAAACTTCTGCATAGGTATATCCTTTTGCATAAGCATTTTGAACATCTTTATATAGTTTTATTGTAAATTCTGCACCCTCAAGTCCAGGTGTTTCTCCAGAATTTACTTTGATTCCAGATTTGAAAATGTGTACTGCCATTTTCTTTACTTGCTCATAACTTGTCATAGATTCTGATATTACTTTCTCATTTTGGTCTTTATATTTAAGTTCTATATTATATTCTTTTGTATCTAATAAATATCCTTTTGAACTTACAGTCTCTTTTACTACATATTTTCCAAGTGGTAAATCTTTTACATCTTCTGTTGTTCCTTTTTCGTCCATTGTTCTTGTTGCTACTAAATCGCCTTTATTATAAAATTTCTTTGTTTTAGCAACATTGTATATATCTTCACTTGCTCTTACTTCATATTTTGCATCTACAAATGTTGCATCTCCTTGTGGTATTGAGCCTGTTTCACTATCTTTCTTTATAATAGTTATTTTTCCTCTTGGCTCTTTATTTACAACTCCCTCTATTTTTATTTCTACAACTGGAGTTGTATTATTTTTATATTCCAATTTTGCTGAATATACTTCTTCATTTACTAAATATCCATAAGGTGCATTTATTTCTTTTACTTGATAACTTCCCATTGGTAATTTATCAATACTTGCAACTCCATCTTTTGTCTTTATTTTATCAACTGTTTGACCTTTTGTATAGAATGTTTTTGTTTTAGCAACATTTGTTATATTTTCTGTTGCTGTAACTTCAAATTCCGCATTATCTACTTTGTCGCCATTTTCATTAACTTTATATATTAAAATTTTTCCTAATGGCTCATCATTCTTAAACTCTACTGGTGTTGTTTCTCCATTTTTAACAACTGCCTTTTTTACTGTTTTATCTATTAAATATCCCTGTGGCACTTCTACCTCTTTTACAAAGTATGTCCCAACTTTTAATTTATCAAAAGTTATTTCACCATTACTATTTGAAGTCCCTGTTGCTACTTTTTGAGTGCAAGCCTCATCTTTATATAATTCGAATTTGCAATTTGCTACTGGATTTCCAATATTGTTTGTTTTCTTAATTTGAACTTTTCCACTTTCAACTTCTACTGATATTTTAAATGATACTGGATCTACATAGTTTGAGAACATTAAATTTTGAATACTACCACTATTAAATTTAAAATATACATAGTTTGACATTGTATCTTCTGAATACTTTTTGCCATTGGGTAATAATTCATATATTCCATAACTTGCCGAATTAAATGTTGTACTATTTTTAGCATTGTCTGTTGCTGTTATCTTTAAATTATTACTTCCTTCTTCGTGGCTAAATGTTACTCCATCAATAGTTTTTGAAAATGTTGCAAAGTTTTTTAATACTCCGTTAGAGTCTTTTACTGTTGTTTCACTTCCAATATCTAGTGTCTTTTTATCTCCATTGAAAGATACTTTATTATGATATTCATCATATAAATCTTCTGTTTCTTTTAGCCAACTCGAATATATGCTTGATGACATATATGTTGAGTCCCAACTTCCTCTACTTGGTGCTTCAAGAGAACTATCTATATTGTTATGGATATATTCCCATACATATTGCTGAGTTGCGCAAGCATCCTTATATTCTTGTGTTGTACTAGGTAAGCCTGTTCCGTGTTTTGAAGTATATCCCCAAAATATCATTTCTGCAATTTTTTCATATTTAGGTCTATCATTTTTAAATTGTGCTATAAAATCTCCATTATATTCATATTCTTTTCCACTAGGAGATGTTATTCCTCTTTGCACACAAAATACAATATATGTTTTTCCATCATAAGTTGCATAATGTAACTCGTGACCTACTTTTGAATAACTCCCTGATATTGTTCCAAATTTTGCGTTTGAATTTATATCTGTTATAAATCCTGCAAACGCTTGAATTGGCAATGATGTTATAAGCATTAAAACTAACATCATCATAGCCATTATTTTTTTAGTTTTTAATTTCATCTATTTCTTTCCTTTCCAATAAAAAAAGACCTTATTTTCTGCTATTTAAGAGCATAAATAAAGTCATTTTATTTTATATTTAATTTATTTTATATTTAATTTATTTTATTTCTGTTACTTCAAAATAATATAGTCCACACCAACATTGTCCTATTTTATAGTGAAACGCATTATCAAGTCCTTTTGTATATTCTTCAAAAGCCTTATATGCTAAGTCCCAAGTTTTATAATATCCGTGTTGATTTTTTTCGTCTCCATCAACGTGATGTTTTCCTCCGTCAGTACACCAATATCCTAAATCACTTTTTGTTGTTTCTTTCTTTTCTTCCTTTTTAGTTGTTGTTTCTTTTTGCTTTTTCTTTGATGTTTCTGTTTTAGTTGTTTTTGAAGTTGTTTCTTTTTTAGTGTTATTAGTATTTTGAGTTTGTTTATTTGAAGTTTGTGTCTGTTTTTGACTGCTTTTACTAGACTTTGTTGTATTGCTTTTGTTTGTTGTATTTTGCTTTTTAGTTGTTTCACTTTTCTCTGTTTTAGTTGTCTCTGTTGGTTTAGTATTTGTGGTATTTACTGAATTTTCATTGCTAGTTGTTTCATTTGTATTTTGGTTTGTAACTGCTTCATTACTAATAATATTATTAGTTTCTGATTCTTTCAATTTATCATCATCTATTACTTTGTTTTCTATACTTTCAATTTTTAATTCATTATTTTCTAGAATTCTACTTGTTTCTATATTATTTTTTGAAGTTTTTATAATAATAAATGTAACTACTCCTATAATTATTATAAGACTTGTAATTATAATCAATAATTTATTTTTATTCATAGCAAATTGCCTCCTATCTGCTACCATTTTAAAATACTTTTACATTATTTTCAAGTTTATAAAATTATATTTTGTATATACACTTTTATTATCTAGCCATTTGTCTTGCTTTTTGCCTATTATAATGTTCTTCTACACAATTAAATAAAAAGTCCTCAACCTCTTTTGGTGTTACCACATCTCTAGGTAAGAACTTTTCAAATCTTGTATAGTTTATATTATATTTGGGTATTTGATTAGGCTTTTCTTGTTCCATTACTTCTTCAATTTTATCTGTTGTGAGATTTCCCTCTTGACTTAACTTTTTCAAGTAAATTGCTTGTGATTGTGAAGGAGTTGCTTGATATTGTTTCATACATTCAAGTAAAACATTCTGCTCATCTTTACTTAAATATGATATTTCTACTGCTGGACTAAATGCAATTTTTCCTTCATCAACTAAATTCAATATATTTTCATCTAATTCTGTTAGTCTTATATATCTTCTTATTGTTTCTCTACTTTCGCCAAATTCTTCTCCTATTTTTTCTCTTGCTGTTTTATTATCCAACTTCTGCACAAGTTGTGCCGAAGTTAAATCGTTTCTCTTTCCTTGATTTTTTATTGCATCTAATTTCATCTTATAAGCAAAAGCCTTTTCACTTGGCAATATTTTCTCTCTTTGTATATTGCTATCTACCATAAAAATAGTAGCCTCATCATCACTCATTTCTTTTACAATAGCTGGTATTTCTTTTATTCCTGCAAGTTCACTTGCGTGTTTTCTTCTGTGTCCTGAAATCATTTCGTAACTACCGTCTTCTTTTCTCCTTACAATTACTGGTTGCCTTATTCCTCCATTCTTTATACTTTCCACCATAAGTTCCATTTCTTCGTCATCTCTTATCTTAAATGGATGATTTGGAAAGTTTGAAATTTCTTTCAAAGGTATTTTTACAACAGTTTCCACTTTTCCATTGCTAGTACTCAATTTAAACAATTCATCTACACTCGGTAGTTCTGGCATTTCTAGTTCTTGCGTTATCTCTCAACACCTCCTCCGAAAATTCTTCATAAGCCATTGCTACTTTACTATTTTTCTTATAACTAAATACACTCTTACCTGCTATTCCACTTTCTGCAACTTTTATTCCCATTGGAATTATAGTTTTATATACCTTTATTGACCTACCATAATTCTTTCTTATTGTATCTACTGTTGCTTTTGCAAGTTTTGTTTGCATATTGGCTAGAGTAATTAAAACTCCTTCAACTTTTAATCTAGGATTTATAAAGGCTTTTATCTTATCTATTGTTCTTAAAACTTCTGTCATTCCATTTAAAGGCAAAAAATGTGGTTGTACTGGTATAATTACACTATCTGCTGATGCTAGTGCATTTATTACAAGTAATCCAACTGATGGCATACAATCAATTAGAATATAATCATAATCTTTCTTTACTTGTTTTATATATCTTGACAACACTGCCTCTTTATTAAAAGCCGATAATAAATTTGTTTCCATAGATTTTAGTTCCATATTTGCTGGCATTACTTTCAAACCTTCTTTGTTTTCTAAAATACCTTCTGTATTTTCAAAAGATACTCCACCAATAACTTTTTTCATTATAGTAGTTATTGTTTTATCCAATTTATCTGGTCTTCTGTATCCTGATAAAATTGTTAAGTTGGCTTGTGGATCTAAATCTATCATTAGAACTTTTTTACCTTTTCTAACTAAATTTGCTCCTAAATTTAAAGTTGTTGTAGTTTTTGCTACTCCACCTTTTTCGTTAGCAATCGCTATTACTTTGCATTCAGACATTTCTTCTCCCTCCTTCCATAAAAAATAAGCCACCTGTTTAGATGACTATGTACTAGCAAACTGACATCTCTAATCAATTTGCTTTAAATGATTTATCTTGACATTTCTCTATTTTTCTTATGTTGTATTTTATTTTGTAATATATGACCTCTTGAATATATCTCGTAGGCTTTGTCTTTATCAAAACTTTTATCTATTGATATTTCTCCTCTTTCAATTATTTCTTTTGATAAAACAAAAGTTGAAAATATAATGCTTTCTTTGTTTACAAATTTGTATCTTCCTATTTTGTCCTTTCCAAGATACATAACTGTTATAGGTTTTACTTCATCTCTAAAAATTGGTATATTTACTGTTAGAAATCGCCCTTCTCTTAAATTTTCTAAATAGTTTATTGCCTCGTCTTCTTTCACTTCTATTCCTCCATTCTTTTTGATTTTGACAAACAAAAAAAATGAACTAATCTTTTTTAGACTAATTCATTTCTTTTATTTATCTATGTAATTTATTTGCAAAACTTTATTAGCACTTCGTTTATAGTGTCTATTGGCTCTCCTGCCTTTAATGTTTCATTTCTAAAATTTGCTAATGCTACTCTTATTATATGACAATCTTCTGGTGTTAGTTTCTTTGTTATTAAATCTCTTCTAAATATATTTAACATTGAAATCTCCCCTCTCATATTTTATTAACTTATATATATAATAAAACACTTTTGGAAAAAATCAATTCTACTTGTAGGTATTTTTATTTTTTAAGGAAGAATTATGAAAAATTTTATATTTTTTTATATTTTTTATTTTTTTAGATACACTCAACCCTTGATATTACTGCATTTAATCGTTCTACATAGTGGACAATCGTTGTAACAACTAAAGCTATAAGAGTTATTCCGGTTATTTGTCATTTTTTTGTTTTTCTTCATCTTTTTTTGTTCCTCCTTTTTTATTTATCTTAAGTTAAATTTTAAAAGTAATTTTTATTTCAAATTAGTTTGCTTATCGATACACATCTATTATTTTAAGGTTTAATTATCTTGCTGAAACAACTCTTAATTTCTTTTCAATGTGTATAAATCTTTTGCTAATTTTTTTCATTTCTATAGTATCAGATATAAAATATCTTTACAAGTACTTTTTTAAAAAATATTATTTTAATACTGTCTTCCCCAAATTACATATTTATCTGCTGGTTTTCCGCAACACACGCATTTGTCATCTATTTTTTCTTGTACAAATGGCATACATCTTGATTTTGCAGCTGTTAGCTCTTTTATTTTTGCTTCACATTCTGAATTTCCACACCACATTGCTTTTATAAAGCCTTGATTAGAATTTATTTTTTCTTCAAATTCTTCTAGTGTATGAGCCTCTGTTGTTTTTTCTTCCATTCTTTTTTTACACATTTCGAACATATTATTTTGTATATCTTCTAAAAGTTTTTCTATTGTTTCTTCAAGATTTTCAAGTTTTACAGATATCTTTTCTGAAGTATCACGTCTAACTAAAACACATTCACCATTTTCTATATCTCTTGGTCCCATTTCTAATCTTAATGGAATTCCTCTCATTTCACAGTCATTAAATTTAACTCCTGGAGATACTTGTTTTCTAAAATCTGCTTCTACTCTAAATTTTGTTTTTAATCTTTCATATATTTCTGAAACTTTTTCTTCTACACCTTCTTTATGTTGTGCAATTGGAATAATTTCAACTTGAATTGGTGCAACTCTTGGTGGAAGTTTTAATCCTCTATTATCTCCATGTGCCATAATTATTGCTCCAATTAATCTTGTTGTACATCCCCATGATGTTTGGTAAGCATATTCCAATTTTCCATCTCTATTTTGGAATTTTACATCAAATGGTTTTGTAAAATTTTGTCCAAAATAATGTGATGTTGCAGTTTGCAAAGCTTTACCATCATACATCATTGTTTCTATTGTATAAGTTTCATCTGCTCCTGCAAATTTTTCAGTTTCAGTTTTAATACCTTGTACTGTAGGTATTGCAAGTAGATTTTCAACAACATCTTTATAAATGTTAAGCATTTGAAGTGTTCTTTCTCTAGCTTCTTTTTCTGTTTCATGAATAGTATGGCCTTCTTGCCATAAAAATTCTCTTGATCGTAAAAATGGTCTTGTTTCTTTTTCCCATCTTAAGACATTACACCATTGATTATATACAAATGGTAAATCTCTCCATGAACTTAGCCATTTTGAATACATAGTTGTAATTATTGTTTCAGAAGTAGGTCTAATACATAATTTTTCTTCTAACTTTTCTCCTCCAGCTTCTGTAACCCAAGCAACTTCTGGTGCAAAACCTTCAACATGGTCTTTTTCTTTTTTTAAAAGACTCTCTGGAATAAGAACTGGAAAATATGTATTTTGTACTCCTGTTTCTTTAAATTTTTTATCTGTATAATTTTGAATATTCTCCCATATTGCATAACCATATGGTCTAATTGCAATACATCCTTTAGTGTCTGTATAATCAGCAAGCTGAGCTTTTCTAACTATATCTGTATACCACTGAGCAAAATCTTCATCTATATTTGTTATTTCTTTTACAAAATTATTATCTGACATTGTTACTCTCTCCTTATAAATTTTATTTAGAATCGGTATATATATTACTAAAGTTGAAGAAGAATTAAATTTTGGCAATGCTGAGGCTGTTCGAATTTAGTGAGTTACAGCTTCAGTATGCGTTAGCTGGCAAAAACTTGCGCAAAAAGCGGAGCGTACATAAGGTACGTTGCTGAGGCTGTTAGAGCTTTGCTCGTTACAGCGTCAGTATGCTTTAGCTGAGCATTTTAAGTAAGTTTTTAACACAGCCAAAATTGTAATTATTCTTCAACGAGTTCATCTATGACTATCTGTTTATTAGAATCCAACTTATACCTCGGTAGTTCTGGTAACTCCTTTAAAGAGCCATATCCAAACATTTTTAAGAATTCTGGAGTTGTTTTAAATCCCATTGGTTTACCCGGTAAATCCAATTTCCCCGCTTCTTCTATTAAACCATATTCTAATAATTTGTACATAGTTCCATCAACATTAACTCCACGTATTGCTTCAATCTCAGATTTAGATACTCTTGGATTATACGCAATAATAGAAAGCGTTTCTAAAGCAGCGTTTGAAAGTTTTGGCTTGCTTCTTTTATCTATTATTTTATAAATAGAATCATAATACTCTTTTCTACTTACCATTTGATATGTATCATCTGCTTTTATTATTTCAATACCTCTTGAATTATCTTTATATTCTAAATTCATTTGGTTTATTATTTCTTCTATTTCAGGTTTAGATTTTTCTAAGATAAGTTGCAAATCTTTAACTTCAACTGGATTTCCAGCTGAAAAAAGAATTGCTTCTATAGTTCCTTTTGTAGTTAATTCCATAATATCTTATGATGACTAAAATCATCATATCCTCCTTATTCAGATTCTGCAATTAAGTCATAGTTACTTACATCTATAACTCTACATTTAATAAATTTATTTAATTTATTTTCATTATCTTTTGTTTTTTTGATGAATACTATTCCGTCTTCTTCAGGAACATCGCATTTTGTTCTTCCAACTAAATATTTTCCATCAAATGATACATTTTCAACAAGAACTTCAATTGTATTTCCGATGTTTTTTTCTAGCTTTTCTTTTGAAATTCCTTGTTGTAAACTCATTATCTTATTTAACCTTGCTTGTTTTGTTTTATAATGTATTTGATTTTGCATTTTACTTGCAGGTGTTCCATCTTCTTTAGAATAACTGAAAACTCCTAATTTGTCAAATTTTGTTTTTTGTACAAATTTATATAATTCATCAAAATCACTTTGAGTTTCTCCTGGAAAACCAACTATTAGACTTGTTCTTAAGATGACATCTGGTATTTCTTTTCTAATTTTTTCTATAAGTTTTTCAATTTTATCTTTAGATGTTTTTCTATTCATTCTTTTTAAAACATCATTTGATATATGTTGAATTGGAATATCAAAATATTTACAGATTTTATCATTTTCTTTTACTGTTTTAATAAGCTCATCTGTGATTCCTTCTGGATAACTGTATAAAAATCTAATCCACTTTAATTCTTTAATTTTAGAAAGTTCTTGCAAAAGTACTGCTAATTTGGACTCCCCATATAAATCTATTCCATATTTTGTAGTATCTTGTGCTATTATGATAAGTTCTTTAATTCCTTTTTTAGCAAGAGTCTTTGCCTCTTTTAATATATCTTCCATTGGTCTACTTACAAATAGTCCTCTAATATACGGAATTGCACAATATGTGCAAAAATTACTACATCCTTCACCAATTTTTAAATAAGCATAATTATTACCAGTAGACACTTCTCTAGCTAAATACTCTTTTTCAGCAAACATAACAGCATTGTTGTCACCGGTACCAGAGATTTTTGGCATAGATGTTGTCACTGGTACCGGAGATTTTTGACAACTTATTAGTTCTTCTATTATATCCCATAAGTGCTTATAATCTGATATTTTAATAAACAAATCTACTTCAGGTAGGCAATTAATTAAATCTTTATAATATCTTTCAACTAAGCACCCCATAACAATTAAATACTTACATCTTTTCTTTTTATATTCTGCCATCTCTAATATTGTGTTTATTGCTTCAACTTTTGCAGATTCAATAAATCCACAAGTGTTAATTACTATTATATCTGCTTGTTTTGGGTCATTCACAATATTATATTTATGATCTTTAAATTTACCAATTGCAACTTCTGTATCTATTAAGTTTTTACTACATCCTAGTGATACAAATCCGACATTCATAATATTCTTATAAATTTATCCTTTCTTATTAAAATATTGAGGTGAGAGGTGAGAAGTGAGAAGTGGGATGTGCGATCATTTTTTTTAATATGCTAATTATTCTCAACATCTTCATAGTACTTTGTCCCTACCATCTTATCCGGCAAATACTGTTGCTCAACATAGTGTCCTGGAAAATCATGTGGATATAAATATCCTTGATGATATCCTAAGCTTTCCATTTGTTTTACAGGTGCATTTCTTATATGCATTGGAACTTCACCAGTATCTTTGGTTCTAACATCTTCTAAAGCCTTATCTATTGCTAAATATGATGCATTTGATTTTTTTGATGTTGCAACATATATTGCAGCTTCTGCCAAAATAATTCTTGCTTCTGGCATTCCAACCATATTTACTGCTTGCATAGCAGAATTTGCAACAACTAATGCATTTGGGTTTGCCATTCCTACATCCTCTGAACTACATATTACTATTCTTCTTGCTAAAAACATTGGATCTTCTCCTGCATTTAATGCTCTTGCTAAATAAAATACAGTAGCATCTGGATCAGAGCCTCTCATAGATTTTATAAATGCACTAATATTATCATAATGTGAATCTCCATTTTTATCAAATACAGCTTTTTTATCTTGAATACAATTTTTTAATACTTTATCTGTAATGTTAATTACTCCATTTTCATCCATTGCAGTAGTTAAAACTGCTATTTCTAGAGAATTTAGTGCTGTCCTAACATCTCCATTTGAAATTGTGCTTAGTTTTTTTAAAGTATTATCTTCAATATTAATATTATATTCTCCAAGTCCTTCTGGTTTTCTAATTGCCATTTTTAATACTTTAAAAATATCTTCTTCACTCAAAGGCTCCAATTTTACCACCATAGAACGAGAAATCAAAGCTTTATTTACCTCAAAATAAGGATTTTCCGTTGTTGCACCTATTAAAATTATTGTTCCATTTTCTACATAAGGAAGAAGTGCATCTTGCTGAAGTTTATTAAATCTATGTATTTCATCTATAAATAAAATTGCTTTTCCCTTTGGATTTAGCATAAAGTTTTTTGTTTCTTCAATAACTGCTTTTATATCAGCCACACCTGCTGTTACAGCATTTATCTTATAAAACTTATATGATGTTGTTTCACTTATAACTTTTGCAAGTGATGTTTTTCCACAACCTGGAGGGCCAAACAGTA
The DNA here is from genome assembly GCA_947306755.1 of uncultured Clostridia bacterium. Lineage (GTDB taxonomy): Bacteria > Bacillota > Clostridia > TANB77 > CAG-508 > CAG-269. Next base: position 63,518 of record CAMZHI010000002.1, read on the forward strand.
TAAGTGATGATAATCTATCTGCTTTAATAGTACGATATAATAATTTATCTTTTCCTAAAATATGTTCTTGACCAACATACTCTTCTAAAGTTTTAGGTCTAACTCGGAAAGCAAGTGGCTCATTTGATTCCATGATTTCTCCTTTGGTTGTCAATGGGGACGGACCTTTTTGACAACTTTACTTTTAAATTTATTTTTCCATTTGCTTATAAATACAAATCTATTAAGTAATTTTTGAAGTTGTCAAAAAGGTCCGTCCCTATTGACAACTATTTTATTAGCATTGCATCTCCAAAGCTAAAAAATCTATACTTCTCCTTTACTGCTTCTTCATATGCCTTTAATATAAACTCTCTATCCGCAAAAGCAGATACCAGCATAAGTAGAGTAGATTTTGGTAAGTGGAAATTGGTTATTAAACTATCAATACACTTAAACTTATATCCTGGATAGATATAAATTCCAGTATCTGCTTCTTGCGCTTTCACCATTCCTGTTTTTTCATCTGCAATTGTTTCTAATACTCTACATGATGTTGTTCCAACTGCAATTATTCTTTTGCCATTTTGTTTTGCCTCATTAATTTTTTGTGCATCTTCTTCTTTTATATAAAAATGCTCTGTATGCATTTTATGATCTTCTATATTTTCTTCTTTAACAGGTCTAAATGTTCCTATTCCAACATGAAGTGTAACATTTGCTATTTTAACACCTTTTTCTTCAATCTGTTTTAATAGTTCTGGTGTAAAATGTAAACCAGCTGTTGGTGCTGCAGCTGAACCTTTATATTTTGCATATACTGTTTGATATCTATCTTTATCTTTTAAGCTTTCATGTATATATGGTGGAAGTGGCATTAAACCTATTTTATCTAATATTTCGTTAAAAATTCCGTGAATATGTAAATTTAACTTTTCTTGTTCCACCTTCCATTATGTCTAGAATTTCAGCTTCTAGTAAACCATCTCCAAATAATACTTTTGTTCCAGGTCTTAATTTATTTCCAGGCCTTACAATAGATTCCCAAATATCTCCTTCAATTTGTTTTAAAAGTACAAATTCAACATTTGCTCCTGTTTCTTTTTTTCCATATAGTCTTGCTGGAATAACTTTTGTATTATTTCTAACTAAGCAATCTCCTGGTTCTAAATAATCTATTATGTCTTTAAATACTTTGTGTTCTATTGTTTTTTCATTTTTATCTACTACTAATAAACGTGATTCATCTCTTTTTGCAATTGGAACTTGTGCAATAAGTTCTTCTGGTAAATAGTAGTCGAATTCTTCTAGTTTCATATTTTTCCCCTCATTTTTCTTTAAATATCTATATTTTACTATACTTTCATAAAAAAAACAAGTGTCTAGGCACTTGTTTTTTTAGTGTTAACAGTTATTATTTAATTTACATCTTTATAATTATTATACTTCTTATAGAATACTATTCCTAAAATAGATATAAGTATTAATGCAGAAGAAGCTATTATTAAATCTACACCCGTATGAGGTAATATTCCAGGAACTATTGTTGAATCTCCTGGTTGTACACTAGTAGGAGTCAAATTATCCCAATTAAAATCTTTACTTGTATAAGCCCATAAATTCCAAGAATCACTAATTGTTGACTTCCATGCTTGTCCTAATGTAACTCCCTCTATAGGATAATATTTACCATTTTCATCATCAAATTGTGCATATATATAATAATATGCATTATTTTCTAATAATTTATTTCCATCAAATAGCACTTCGTCACTTTTAAAATAAGCTCTATCAACTGTTGTTAATTCTGAAGAATATACTGCCTTATTATTCTTTGCATATGATAATAAATCTGTTATACCTGTATAATCATTATTTTTAATTTTTGTTAATATAGCATTGTCTGTAATTTTACCTATTTTTAAATTAAACTTCCTATTTTCAGTTGCTGTTGGAAAATTAAAACGCAAATATGTAAATTTACTGTCATCAATATTAGTTGAACCTGTAAAACTACCAATATTAAAAGATTGTAATATTAAATTTAAAGGTGGCAAAGATGTTCTATCAAGTTGTTTTGCTTCAGTTAAAAATGTTGTAGCTTTTGAAACAATATTACCACTTTCATCATAGTAAATCTCTTGTAATGAAGCTTCCTGAATCACCCATATATACATATCCGACTTTAACTCTTCATATTTAGACAGATTTCTTGTATATAAATAGTTCTCTTCTGTATTTGCTAATAATACTTCTATCTTACCCTTCATTGATTCTGTATCAATACTACCATTCTTACTTAAAACTAATTCTGGTTTTGTTTTATTAGATGTAATAATATAATAATATGAATTTTTTAAATTATCTTTTGGATTTATACCACTTATTTTTAAAGTTTCTGTATTATCATCTAAATTTGTTTCATACTTTGCATTTTTAAAATCTGTAAAATCTGGAGCTTCATAGACTGTAACTTCGCAAGTGTCAATAACTCCTGTAGATTCTGCTGTAATTGTTGAAGTCCCACTTTTAATTGCATTTATTTTTCCATTAGCATCTACTGTAACTACAGAATTATCTGAACTTTTCCAATTTACTTTAGCATTGTCGATATTATTATAGCTATAATCTTTTACAGACGCAAATAAATTTTCAGTATTATGCTCATTTAAGATCAAACTGATTTTTGAAGCATTTGTACCTTGATTTGCACCAATCTGAATTGAGCTATATATAACCTTAACTGTACATGTTGCTGTTTCTGTACCTCTTGTTGCGGTAACTATTGTTTCTCCTATTTTTTTTCCTTTAATTAGTCCATTTTCAACTGTAGCAATTGATGGATCTTTACTATTCCAAGTAATAGAACCTGTTCCACCACTAAATGATATAACCCCTGTTCCATTTAATTTTACATCTATGCTTTCTTTATCAAAACTAAATGGAGTATCTGCTTGAACTTTGTTTCCTAATCCTAATAATAATAATAATAATAATAAAACTAAAATAATTGAACATTTTTTTAACATATGTATATCTCCTCTTTCTTAATTAAAAGTTTTTTCTTTCTAATTTTGATTTTCTCATTTATAAAAAATTTTGTCAATAGTTTTAATATGAAAATTAAAAAAATTTAAATTGTTTCAAAATAATGTATCTATAAAAAACATTATGTCATCTTTTCTTTTATTTTTACTAATGTGTTTAATGCATCTATTGGGGTTAATTCATTTAAATTAACCATATCTAATTCATGAGCTATTTCTGCTAACTTATAGTTAAACATATCAAATTGCCCTTCTTGTTTTTGCTTTTCTGATTTTGTTTGTGGCTTGTCTTTTAAAATGCTTTTTCTTTCTAGACTTTTTAATATTTCATTTGCTCTTTTGGTAACATCTTTTGGAACTCCTGCTAACCTAGCTACATGAACACCATAACTTTCATCTGTTCCACCTTTTACTATTTTTCTTAAGAAGATTATGTCTTCGCCTTTTTCTTTAACTGCAATTGAATAATTTTTTATTCCATTTCCTTCTTCTTCTAATGTTGTCATTTCATGATAATGTGTTGCAAATAATGTTTTTGCTCCACATTTTTCTTTATCTGCAATATATTCAGCAACTGCCCATGCAATAGAAAGCCCATCATAAGTTGATGTTCCTCTACCTATTTCATCTAAAATGACTAAGCTATTATTTGTTGCTTCTTTTAGAATTGTTGCAACCTCCATCATTTCTACCATAAATGTACTTTGTCCCATACTTAAATCATCTGATGCTCCAACTCTTGTAAATATTTTATCCACAACACCAATTGTTGCACTACTTGCTGGAACAAAACTTCCCACTTGTGCCATTAATGTAATTAATGCCACTTGCCTCATATATGTTGATTTTCCAGCCATATTAGGCCCTGTAATTATTGAAAGTCTATTAAGATTTTCATCTAAATATGTATCATTTGGAATAAATTCTCCAGCTCCTAACATTTTTTCAATTACTGGATGTCGACCATCTTTTATATCTATTATACCTTCTTTATTTATTATAGGCTTACAATAATTCATATCTTCTGCAACTTTTGCAAATGATGAAAGTACATCTAGTGTCGAAATTGCTTCAGCAGTTCTTTGAAGTCTTTTTATGTTCCTAGATATCTCTTCTCTAATAGTTTTAAATGCTTCTAATTCAAGTTTTATTACTTTTTCTTCTGCTCCTAAAATTTGGTTTTCTTTTATTTTAAGTTCTTCTGTAATATATCTTTCTCCATTTGTTAAAGTTTGTTTTCTAATGTAATTATCTGGAACCATATTTTTATATGAATTGGTAACTTCTATGTAATATCCAAAAACCTTATTAAATCCTACTTTTAAAGATTTTATTCCTGTTTTTTCTTTTTCATCTGCTTCTAATTTCATAAGCCAAGATTTTCCGTTTTGAGTTGCATTTTTTAAAGTATCTATTTCTTCACTAAACCCAAGTTTAATATAACCTCCATCTTTTGTATTCATAGGTGGATCATCAACAATTGATATATCTATTAATTTAAAAATATCTTGAAGTTCATCAATTTTTAAGTATATTTCATTTAAATAATTTGATTGTACACCTGATAAAACAACTTTTATTTCAGGAAGTTTAGTTAATGAGTTTTTTAAAGTAATCATATCTCTAGGTGTTGCATTTCCATAAGCCATTTTTCCAGCTAAACGTTCAATATCATATACTTTTTTTAAATTATCTATTATATCTCCTCTTAAAATTATGTTATTTTTTAATTCTTCAACAGCATCTAATCTTTTATTTATCTCATTTTCATCTATTAATGGGTCATTTAACCACCTTCTTAAAAGCCTTCCTCCCATTGATGTTGATGTTTTATCTAATACCCAAAGTAGAGTGCCTTTTTTAGATTTATCTCTTAGTTTTTCTGTTATCTCTAGATTTCTTCTAGCATTAATATCTAATGACATATATTTTGAAACTGAATATATTACAATTTTGTTTATATGTGATAAATCAGTCATTTGAGTCTTTTCTATATATTCTTTTAAAGCATTTATACTACAGATTGCTAACAAATTTTGCTTTATTTCAGTAAACTCATTTCCTTTGCTATCTACCAACATAAATGTATTTTGTATTTTTGTTATATCTTCACTAAAGTATTCTTCTTTAGCCAAAGTAATATAAACATTTGGAAATCTAGTTTTTATTTTTGAAATTTCTTCTTTAGATTCCATCATCATTTTATTTGCAATAATTTCTGCTGGATTATATCTAGATATTTCATCTAAAAGTAACGAAAAATTGTTGTTTTCTTTTATTGAACTACTATAAAATTCCCCTGTTGAAATATCTGATATTGCTATTCCAAAATACAAACCTGCTTTATATATAGCCATAATATAATTATTTTTTCTTTCTTCTAGCATATTAGATTCTACAACTGTTCCAGGTGTTACTATTTTAATTACGCCTCTTTTTACAATACCTTTTGTTGTCTTTGGGTCTTCTAACTGCTCACAAATAGCTACTTTATATCCTTTTGAAACTAATTTTGCAATATAATTTTCTGCAGCATGAAAAGGAACCCCAGCCATAGGGGCTCTTTCTTCTAATCCACAATCTTTTCCAGTTAAAGTAATTTCTAATTCACGCGAAACTAAAATTGCATCATCAAAAAACATCTCATAAAAATCGCCAAGCCTGTAAAATAAAATACAGTCTTGGTATTGTTCTTTTGTTTCTATGTAATTTTGCATCATTGGTGAGCATTTTGTTTTATCTACTTGCATGTTTATTAGTGTAACTCCTTCAATATTTAATTATATTTTTCATTAAGCTTTGATATTCTATTATCTAGTTCATTTATTATTTTTGCGTAAAAAACCATTTTTTTAGAATCTATTTTTGATAATCTATTATTTGCTTTATACTTTATCTTATGCTCTGTAGTTGCCCAAAAATTCATTGCCATTGTTCTTAATTGAATTTCCATTTTGACATTTGCTGTTGTACCACCAATATCAACAGGGATTTGTCCTATTATATGTAGCCCTGAATATCCACTTTTTTTTGGAGCATGCATATAATCTTTTATTTGCAATATATCTATTGAAGATTCTTTTTCTATAACATTTTTAATTTTTGGTATATCTGTTTTAAATGGGCAAATTATTCTTATTCCAGCTACATCATCAACATTTGATATTAAAGCTTTGTAATTTAAATCATAATTCTTTCTTTTCATTTTATTTATGATGCTATCTGGAGTTTTTATTCTACATTCTATATTATTAATTATATTATATTTATAAACTTTATTAAGTGATGTCTGAATTCCTTCTAATTCTTGTTTTGTTTTATCCATTGCCTTTTCATATATTGTCATAAGTTTTTGAAATTCTTGTTGTTTGGTATCAATAGGTATCATTTGCAGCCCTGAAATAGCTGTTTCAACATTTTTTAATTCGCTTTTCATAATTATATTTCCTCCTACTTCAATAAACAATTTATAATTCACATTGAATTGTATTAATTAATTGTTGTCTTTATGAGGTTTAATTATGTCTTTTTTGTAAATTATTTTCAAACTTATTCTATCATAATAAATAATAATTATCAAGCTGTTTTTTTTTTATAATTTTATAAATGTAGGGGCGATTTTAATCGCCCGTCAAACAATATATATCTTTTATCTTTTTATTTTTAAATAATTTTAAAATTCTTATTTTATATTTGTAATTTATTTTATATTTTTTTGCATTATTGCGGGCGATTAAAATCGCCCCTACATGTTCTCTGTATTATTTTAATTATTGCTGAAATGTATTTCTTTAAGCTTTGATAGATTTTTTGATATACTTATAACTTCTATAGGTATTTCAACAAGTTTATTATTTACTGCTACATAGTTTATAATTTCTATATTGCTTAAATCCATTGCATTTTCTAGTTCTTTTATAACATAATGAAGTTGGACACAATGAGGAGATTTATCAATTGTAGCAAATATTAGTTTTTTAATCTTTTCTCTTGCAACCATTCCTATAAGTTTAGTAACTACCATATTTAGATGTTCTTTTTCCAAACATACATCATATATATTATTTGAAATTTTTTTCAATTCTTTAAAAGCTTCTGGTTGCATGCTTTCTAAGCAACTTCCAACTATAATCATTGTTTCTTGTGTATCAAAACAATTAGTTTTTAATAAATCTTTCATTTTTAAACCTCTTTATTTTTTTATTTCATTTTTTAATATTTCACTAACAAATTCCCATCTATATTTTATAAATTTGCCTTGTTTTACAATATTATCTATCTCTTCCCAAGTAGCCCACTTAACATCTGAGACTTCATCTGGTTGAAATTTCATTTTAGATATATCATAATCCGATTTTAATAGATATGTATTAACCCAAACATTCAGTGATTTTATTTTTGTAATTAATTGTAAATTATTAGGATTTATATCAATATCTAATTCTTCTTTTGCCTCTCTTACTATAGTTTCTTTAGGAGTTTCGCCAAAAATTACAGAACCACCTGTCATTGCCCATACATTTGGCTCTAATTTTTTTTGTTCTGATCTTTTCTGAATTAATATTTTGTTTTCACTATTAAGAATCCAAACATCTGATGCTAAATGATATATCCCTTTATCCCATACTCTTGGATTATTTCTTTCTAAAACCTCTCCTGTAGAGTTTCCATTGTCATCTAGAATTTTCCATTTTTCTATCATATTTTTTCTCCATTTATATTTATTCTATAATATCTTCTGCAATCTATTTTTCCTTTAAGATAGAAACTTATTTTTTCTCCATTTATTATCTTTTCTTTTTGCGTTTTATTCAATTGTTTTATTTGATATTCTAATTTGCATGCCAAAGATTTGTCTTTACATCTCCATAATGCTTCAAGTTTCTTTGCTTGATGTGATTTTGTATATTTAGCACCTTTGCAATTTAAATGATCTTCAAATCTTTTGTTTATATCATTGGTCATTCCAGTATAAATTGAATCATCTAAACATCTTATCATATATGTATAATACATTTTTTTCTCCAAATTAATAATAATTACTTATTTTAACTCAAAATATCAAAATATGTTGGTATAGGCCAATATTCTTTTGGAAGAATTCCTTCTAAAGTGTCTACAACATTTCTTAATTCTTCCATTTGTTTTTTTAGTTCTGTACTTGCATAATCAGCTTTATTTTCAATTGAAGATATTTTTCCAAGTTCTTTTAAGCCTTTTTCTAGCTCTTTATTTTTATTTACAATTTCATTAGAGTACTTTACTAATTTTTCTAATATTTCTTCTAAAAATGATAATCCTTTCACTTTGTTTATACTATCTTGTACATAATTAATATATTTAATTACTTGTGGTAAAATATCTTGTATAGACATTTCCCTCATAACTTTTACTTCAGTTTCAACATTTTTTATGTATTTTTCGAGTTTTATATTATATCTTGAAAGCATTTCTTCTTTTCTATAAATATTAAATTCTTCAAACATCTTTATAGAATCATCTCTAATAAATGCTTTAAATGCTTCAGGAGCTCTTTTTATGTTTTTTAACCCTCTTTGTTTTGCTTCTTTTTCCCATTCTTCTGCATAAGAATTGCCATTATATATTATTCTAGAATGCTCTTTATACAAACTAATAATTACTCTTTTTAAATCTTTATAAAAATCATTTGAATTTTCTAACTGATTAGCAATATTACAAAGTGATTCTGCCATTATAGTATTTAATACTGTATTACAAACTGTAACAGAAGATGATGCTCCTGGCATTCTAAATTCAAATCTATTTCCCAAAAATGCAAATGGAGATGTTCTATTTCTATCTGTAATATTTAAATTTGATAAAGGAAGTAGACTTTTACCAAGTTTTATTTTATTATCTTTATCATTAATTATTTGTTCAAATACATTTGTTAATTCTTTTCCTAAATAAATAGAAATAATTGAACTAGGAGCTTCATATCCTGATAATCTGTTATCATTATTGTTAGATGCAACTGTAGCTCTTAGTAAGTCTGAATGTCTATCGATTGCTGAAATTAACGCAACTATCATTGTAATAAATCTTGCATTTTCTACAGGTGTTTTTCCATAAGTTAATAGTCTTTTTCCATTCTTTGTATCAATTGACCAATTATTATGCTTTCCAGATCCATTCATTCCTTTAAAAGGTTTTTCATCTAATAAGCAAATACTGTTTTCTTCTTTTGCTTCTCGCTCTAGCATTTCCATCGTTAAAAAGTCATGATTTGCTGCATATTTTAAATTTTCAAAATGTGGAACAAGTTCATACTGTCTTGGCGCAACCTCATTATGCTTTACTTGTACAGGTATTCCTAAAAGCCATAATTTTTCCTGAACAGTTTTCATATATTTTCCTGTTTTTTCACTAATTGTACCCATATAATGTGTTTTAGTTGTACCGAATAAGCTCTTTCCCAAATAGTGTTTTTCCTGTAAGAATTAAATCTTTTCTTTTTTCAAAATGCTCTTTTTTTATTAGAAAATACTCTTGTTCTATTCCAATTGATGAATAGCTTTCTTGAGTTTCATTATCTCCAAATAATCTAAGAATTCTTAAAACTTGTTTATTAAGCGCTTCACATGAATTTAAAAGAGGTGTACGTTTATCTAGAGATGTTCCATCTAAAGATTTTAAAACTGTTGGTATACATAGAACTTTTCCTGTTGAATTTTCTTTAATAAATGCTGGATATGTATAATCCCAACATGTTATTCCTCTAGCTTCAAAAATTGACCTAAGACCTCCATTTGGGAATGATGATGCATCAATTTCACCTGAAATCAAGGCAGATGCGGAAAAATCAATAATTGGATTATTATTCCTATCTACAGATAAAAAGCTGGTTTGTTTTTCTGCAGTTGTACCGCTTAATGGCTGAAACCATTGTGAGTAATGAGATGCACCTCTTTCTATAGCCCATTTTTTCATTACATCAGCAATTACAGAGGCTATATCTTTATCTAATACAGTTTTATTGTTTACTATGTTTTTAAACCTTTCAAAATCTTTTTTTGAAAGGTGCTTTTTTAAATACTCCTCAGTAAAAACATTTTTATTATAAATTTCAATATCATTTAACATAATTATTAAGGATATACTTATATCCTTTTTCACCTACCTTATTAAAATCCTATATTTCCAATGGTTTTACTTTGGTATTTACGCTTTCTCTAAATCTTATTTTCCTTTTTTAGTTTATTTATATATTCCCTTTGAATTTCAAAATATTTTGTTTTATCACTTAAAAGTTCTCTTATATCTTTCAAAAATGTTTCATATTGTGTATCTTTAAAATAAAACTTTGCATATCCATTTTCACCAAATTTTTTAACTAATGAACTATATGCATTTTCAAATAATTCTTCATCTGTTGCTTTAGGATTTAATTTTTTGCCATAAGTATACGTTCTTTCTAAACATTCCTCTATACTATTACTTCTATCTGCTGATGAAACTATTTTACCATAAATACTTCTTGGTTCATTTTTCGAAGATGCTCTATGATCTTCTATTGCTTCTTTTATAGTTTTTAGCTCTTCATTTGAAAAAAACTTAAATAGTCCCTTATCTTTTGACATTATATCTGCTGATATTATTTCGTGTATTTTTGAATCTATATGATGCCCAATATCATGATATGCAGCTATTGTATAAACCATATCTTGATTTAAGTTTAACTCATTTTCTTTAATTAATTCAAAACTTCTATTAATAACATCATTTATATGTGATATTCCATGACCTTGTTCATTTTTATTATATTCTGGAAATACATTATTTTCAATATATTGTTTTAATTCTTTATTAACTTCCATTTAAATCTATCCTCCTAAATATTATAAGACTTATTGCATGAATTAGTGATGATGATGGTGATGGTGGCCATGTTCAATATGTAAATTTGGATTACATTCTGTATCTTCACATGCTTCATCTTCTGTTTCAAGTATTGAATGACATATTCCAAATTCTTCCAACTCTTCTCTAATATTCTTTTTAATTTCTTTAATATTATCTGATTTGGTAACAATATGCATTGTTGCATAATTATTATATCCATCAATACTCCAAACGTGGATATGATGTATATCTTCTACTTCATCAATTTCTTGCAAATGTTCTTTAAGATGATCAATATTAATATTTTGAGGTGTTTTTTCTAAAAACAAATCCAAAATTTGTTTTAGATTTTTCAAAGTATTGATTAATATAAATAATGCTACACCTATACTCATTATTGGATCAATAATCCTAATATCAGTAAATTTCATTATTACAGCACCTATTAGTACAATAACCCATCCTAATACATCTTCTAACATATGAAGATTGACCGATTTTTGGTTGATTGAATCTCCATCTTTGGTTAAATATGCTGCAATAAAATTCATTATAACTCCAATAATTGCAAGTATTATCATTCCTTTATAATTAACATCAACTGGATGTATAATTCTTCCAATTGCATTATAAATAACTAAAACTGAACCTACTAATAAAATTACTGTTGTAATTAACCCACCTAAAACAGAATACCTTATATATCCATAGGTATAGTCATTATCAGGTTTTTTCTTACTTTTCTTTTCTAAAAAAAATGATACTCCTATACTTATTGCATCTCCCATATCATGTATTGAATCTGACAGAATTGCTACAGAATTTGTAAATATTCCACCTAAAAGCTCAAAAATTGAAAAGCTTAAATTTAAAATAAAAGCAAATAATATATTTTTTTCCGTTTTCATTATCATTCCACCTATTCTTAAAGTATTATACTATGTTATAAATTTGTTAATATTTAAATCCTTTTAAATTTATCATTTCACAAACTATTTGTCAATAGAATTTGCTTTCTACAACACACGTCGTTTTTTATTCTATGATCCTGTTGACTCATAATGTTTAACTCCTATTTCCCATATAAAAATACACGTTACAAAAAATACTATTGTTCCAATTGGCGTAATTCCAAAATACAAATTATTTGATTTTCCAAATAAGTACATAACCGGAAAATAATTAACGATTCCAAATGGTACTATATATGTAAAAAACAGTCTAAACCATTTTTCATAAATATTAATTGGATATTGTGCAACCTTTTTTCCACCTTCTGATAAAATATTCATAAATTCTAACCCATTTATTGTCCAAAAACAAAATGTTGCTTTAAGTATAAATATTGCAAAAAATATAATAAAACATCCTATATTCATTAAAATAAAAACTAGAATTTTATATTTAGTCCAATCTATATTTATTTTTGAAATTGAAATTACAAGTACTATTAAAGTCTGAACTATACGTCCTATCTTAGATAAATCAAATTCCATACAAATTGATTGAATCAATAAATTTTGTGGTCTTATCATTAATCTATCAAATTCGCCGTTTCTAATAGTTTCATCAAAATGGTCTAGACCTCTTAAAAACATTTCTGCAAGCGAAAAATTAAAGTATGATAATCCAAATAAAAAAGCCACCTCATAAAAAGTCCAATCTCCCACTTGATTAAAATTTAAAAATAAAAAATACACAGCAATAATTAATAAAAATGTTATAAGAAAACTTCCAAATGTGGATATGATAAATGCTTTTTTATATTCAAGTTGTGATTTTATATTCATTAAAACTGTTTTAAAATATAATTTCATTCTATCCTCCTTGAATTACAACATTTTTCATAATCTTTTTCAATAGAATACTACCCAATACAACTAATATACCTAACCATATAAATTGTACTACTACATATTTTAATCCTTCTAATATATTAATATTTCCAGTATAAATTCTAAAAGGCAAGTCTGTTGCTAAACTTATTGGCAGTAAATAGCATATTGTCTGCCAAAGTTTTGGCATAAGTGCAATTGGAATAAATCCACCTCCAAAAAACTCCAGTAGTGCATAAAAAATTGATGTAGTTCCTTTAGATGTCATCGTATAGAAGATGCCAATATAAAATAGATTTATAATAGAAGTCATAATAAACATTCCTAAAAAAAGAGTAACTGCAAATAATACAAATGTTCCTAAACTGGCAGGTCCATTAAGATTAATATTTCCTGGTAAAATCGAAGCAATTAGTATAACTGGTATACATTTTAATAAACATGCTGCCATTCTTGAAGAACTAGTCTTTGAAAACCAAATCCAATATAAATTGATTGGTTTAATTAGCTCAAATGCTACATTTCCATTTTCTATTGATGACTTAATATCACTATCAGTAACATGGTTAATTAGAGAATAAAATGCTTGTCTTAACCATATATATGAAACTAATTGCTCTAAAACCATACCTGTTCCTGCTCCATTTTTATAAAAAGCCCTATATATTAAAATTTGCATAATGCCCCAAAAAAACTGTGTTAATATACCTGCAATTGCTGATGTTCTATATTGCAAAGCTACATTAAAGCTCAATTTAAAAAAAGATATATATTTTCTCACTTAATTTTATTCCTTTCTACTTTAAATATATATTTTATTATATTTTTAATTCATTATATAGTTTTGCAATAATATCATCTGTAGACATCTCTTCTATACTTACATCTACTACTTCAACCTGATTAGTAAGTTCATTTAATACATCTGCAATTGATTCATCATTATGTTTTAAAACAATACTTGCACTTTCCTCTGTTTGTTCTAAAATATTGGCATTTGGCAGATTTATTATCTTATCTGTATACTTAAATTTTAGGTTTATTTTCCTATTTTCGTTATATTGGTTTTTTATATCATTTAAACTTCCATCGTATAAAATTTTGCCTTTTCCTATTAGAATAATCCTTTCAGTTAATGCCTCAATATCCTGCATATCATGTGTTGTAAGTATTATTGTGACATTAGTTTTTTCATTAAGTTGTTTGATACATTTTCTTAATGCTAATTTTGAAACTGCATCAAGACCTATTGTTGGCTCATCTAAAAAAAGAATTTTTGGATTATGTAATAATGCACTTGCTAACTCACACCTCATTCTTTGTCCCAAACTTAATTGCCTTGTTGGTATATTTATTATATCTTGTAAATTTAAATATTCCATAAGTTCATTTAATTTCTCTTCATACTGTTTTTGTGGTATTTCATATATATCCTTTAAAAGTTCAAATGAATCAATAGGTGGAACATCCCACCATAAACCTGATCTTTGTCCAAATACTACACCAATATTTTTAACATATTTCTTCCTATCTTTCCAAGGAATAAATCCATTTACTATACATTCTCCAGCGGTTGGTACCAATATTCCACACATTATTTTAATGGTTGTTGATTTTCCAGCTCCATTTGGACCAATATATCCTACAATTTCACCCTCTTTAATAGAAAAATTGATATCATCTAAACTATTAATTATTTTGTAATTTCTTTTGAAGAAGGATTTGATTGCATTTTTTAATCCTGCTTCTCTTTTTGAAACTTTAAATCTCTTTGAAATATGCTTAACTTGTATTATTTCTTTTTCCATTTATAAATTTATTCCTTTCTAGTTTTTCTCGATGTTGTATAAATTATTAACCATTATTAATTACTATATAAAGTATTACTTAGCAATCACAATAATAACTTTAATTTAAATTGAAATATTCAAATGATTCTGCCAAATGTTTTTTACCACTTTCAATTAGTTTAGCTAGAAATTCGCTTTTATCGTATGAATACCTTTTTGCTCTTAATGCCATTTTTGAAATTACATATCTTAATCTCATAACTTGAAATTTCTCATCAAAATTTTCATATCTTTCTGTTTCACTAAAATACCCGCCTAAAAATGTTTTTACTCTTGCTGGATCAAAGAATAAACTCCAACAAGCTATTTCTTCTATTGGGCTTCCTCCAACACATTCATCCCAATCTAATGCTCCTGTTATAGTATTTCCATCTGTTAACAAATTCCAATCTGCAAAATCATTATGTACTAAAACCGCTTTATCACATTCTAATAGTTCATTATTTTGAAATAAGTCCTTGATTTTTAAAGCATTTTGGGCAGATATGATATCATATTTTGTTAATCTTTCTAAATTTTCTTCTAATCCAGCATTTACCGCTTCTACTAATGTATTAAACCTTCCTTGTAAAATCCCTTCTTTTGCTTTATTATTGTCAAATGGTCCATATCCATTAACTTCTATTTTATTAATCTTAGCCACTGTTTTTCCCATTTCATAAACTAATTGTTCTTCTTTTTCAGGATTTTCTTTTAAATATACACTAACAGTATCTCCTTTTAATTTTTCAATTACTTGATATGCAAAATCTTGCTCATCTTCCAAATCGTGAATTAAATATGTATCATATGCTGGAATTCCATTATTCTTAGATATTTTTGCTGCTAAACTTTCTGAATAAAAATATCCGTTTTTTACTCCTTTTGGATGGCATCTTATTACTACATCTCTTCCATCTTCTAAAACTCCAACCCTAACTGAGTTTACACTTCCTTGATTTGTTTGTGCGTTTTTATCAAATGGTATTAAAGATGCTATTTTTATTTCTTCATCTAATAGGTTTATCTTTTCTATTAATTCATCATTTAATATATATGAATGTCTATCCTTCCATATCTCAGCTTGTTCTTCTACTGTTATTTTTCTATCTGTTTGCCAGTAAAAACAGTCTGTTCTATCACAAATTCTTTTATTTACATTTGATAATAATTCTTTATTCATTGTTAATCACATTCCTTTCATAAGGCACAAATCAGTTTGGAAAAGAATTAAATTTTGACACAGCCAAAATTGTAATTGTTTTTCAAACTTATGCTCCTTTTTACTTATTAATAAATAATTCATACATTTTTTTATATATAGCTCTACTTAAGGCTTCATGGCCATTATTTGCTGGATGTAATCTATCTTTATAATCATATTCTTTTAGTATTTTAGCTATTGGAAGATAACTTACTTCTTTATCTTTACAAATTTCTTCTAGCTTTTCATCATATTTATTTAATATTCTATTATCATAATACTTATTCTCTTTCCAAAAAAGAGGTATGCTCTCTTCTGTTTGAGCTCTTGTTAATCCTAATATTAATATATTATTAGTACACTTTCTTGCTTCATTAATTGTAGTTTTGATATTTGATTCAAATTCTTCTAATGAAACCTTAGTCTTTCCTTTGGCATTACTCTGAGCATCATTTGTACCTATTTCAATTATTATTATTCGGTTTGAATTATCAAACGCTTTATTTTTTATTATATTACAAAAATTTTGTATTGCATCATCAACAAGATTTTGTGTTGTCCAACCAGAAAATCCTAAATAATTTACATAGAATTTATTATTATCATCGTTTTCTTTCATATATAACATTTTAAATCTTTCTGCCCATCCAATTATTTCATTATTACAATCTCCTGTTGCATGAGTAAGGCTATCTCCTATGATAAAAATATTATATTTCATATTTTGTTTTCTCCTTTCTCTATAAATATCTTAAATTCTTTCAAAATGGGACACACTTTCACTTAAAAAGAATTTTTGACAAATCACCATTTAAGCATTTTACATTCCATCCAACAATTTCATCTTTATATGGTTCATAAATGTCATTTAATAATAAAACTCTTTTATTAAAGTAAAACCCAAATGCTATTTCAGCGAAACTATTTGGTCCAATATAATTAATAACTAAAACTGAACCTACTAATAAAATTACTGTTGTAATTAACCCACCTAAAACAGAATACCTTATATATCCATAGGTATAGTCATTATTTGTTAATATTTAAGTCCTTTTAAATCTATCATTTCACAAATTATTTGTCAATAGAATTCATTATAACATATGTGTTGTAAGAATTTTCCATATATTTCCTATTTTCATTTTTCCTCCATCATATTTGACCCATAAAGTGTTTTAAAACTTCGAAAATTTTTTCTTTTTGCTCTTCAAAATTAAATTTTGTTACAGCTATTCTTCCAATCATATTTGTTCTTAAAAAGTAATTTAATATATCAAATGAATTTAATGTTTCTTCTGTTCCACCACCGCTACCACCTGCACATGCAATGCATATTATTTTCTTTCCTTTTATTTTAGAATTGTCGTTAAATGCATCACATCTTTTTAATCTATCAAAAAATGTTTTTGCAGATTCACTCATTTCATGAAAATAAACTGGTGTAACAAATATATAGCAATCAAAATTATCCATGTATTTATATATATCATTAAAGTCATCTTTTTGGATGCATATATGTTCATCTCCACAAATACCCCATCCTCTTTTTCCACATGCATTACATTTTTTAATATTTTTCTTGTTCATACAGATATGCTCAACTTCATGTCCATTTTCTTTTAATTCTTTCTCACAAACTTCAACACACGAAAAAGTAAGTCCCATCTTATTTGGTATAAAACTATCTTCATTAACTAAATTGTTACTAAAACTTAAAATTAGTATTTTCATATCCACCTCCGATTAAATACTCAATTTATTTTTAATCAATTCAATTTTATTATTGTTTTCTTCTATTATATTTTGACTATCTGAATCTACAAAATAATCTAGAAATTCAAAATCAAAATACATGTATTCTGTTATTCCATTAAAGTATTCAATAATACCTTTAATTTCCTCTTCATTTTCTTCTTTAGATGCAAAACCTGTCATTATTAAATAAAACTTTTTACCGCTTAACAATTTGTGATTATAAAAAGTATTAAATCTGTCTAATAGATTTTTTAGTATACCATTTATATTACTTATATACATTGGACTTGCAAATACTAATTTTCCTCCAAAAAACTAAATTACACTTTTAATTATATAACAAAAGGAGCAAATTTTCTATATCTGCTCCCTTAAAAATATTTAAAATATTAGTTTTGCTTTATATATCAATACTTTTCAAGTTTTGCAACTTGTATCTAATTTGTATCTAAATGCAGAATTTTGCATATTTCGAGTTTTCGTAAAGCCTCTCAATCCGTTGGTATCATTGGTTTCTAGCGCAACAGTTCTTATACTTCTTACCACTGCCACATGGCTTTTATTCTGAGTATATTCTACTACACTAATGAGCATTTTAGCCCGTTTTTTTGCATATTTTTGCACTTAAGAACACTTAAATTCACTCGGCACTACTAGCAGAACGCATGTAAAAACGTATGTAAAATATATGTTAATTATCTAAGCTTTGTCCATCTTTTTTATCTTGCCCTATCTTTACATTATCTGGTTCTTGTCTTCCTGCATTCTTAACTAATTCTTCAGATGGAACTATTAAGCTTGCTGAAAACGCATTTTTTGAGTTTGATTTCCCTTTAATATCATGACTAGCTTCTGGAAGCATTTTTATATCTTTTCCTTTAACTTTACTTTTTATCTTGTTTACAATTTTTGATATAAAACTAAATACTTTATTCTTTTTATTCTCAATTAAATTAATTTTGTTAATGCTTTGATATTTTCTTTCTTCTTCTATATTAATCTCTCTACGTCCATAATCTGGTGCATCTTTTTTTAAATCGATATCACTTTTATACCTTTCTTTTGCATAAGTTATAAAATTATCTAAGATTTCAAACATCGCATCATTTTCTTTAAAAACCATTTCTCTATATCGATCATAAAATTCTATTATAACAGAAAGACCATCTGTTTTTCCATGTTGTGTTTCTATAATTTTTAATCTGTCACTTGATATTGTTTTATCACCAATTTTAGTATTCATATTCCAATCTTCTTGCTTATTATTTGGTTCTTCTATAGTTCCAAAATCACTATATGGTCCATACTTCCATAATGCTCCTGGATATGGTCTTCCATATTTATCTCTTGAAAGTATTTTCTTTACATCTATATCTCCAAATTCAAAATCCCCATTTTTTCCTTCAATTAAATCTACAGTGTAATACTGTCTATTCTTAAAATCTATATATAACTTATTGAATATTACTTCTGTCATTATATCTTTATCATAACTATCATCTTTTCCTTCTATTATATGATCTTCATATTCTTGCTTAATTTCATGTCCTTTACTATGTTCTTGTCTTGCGTATTTATTATATTCCCATCTAGCCCATACATCAACTGCTTTTAAAATACCTGCTATTCCTTTAGAAAAGTAAATAGTTTTATTTTTATCATCATTCGCAGCTTCATTTTCTCCACCAGCTACTGCTTGCAATCCATATTCTTCAATACTTTTCCTATTATCAATTCTAGAAAAGTGAAATAAAGTATTTTGGGGATCAATTTCATTACTTCTTATATATTCCATATATTTTCCTTCTTTAATAATATACTAAATAATGCTATTTATTTTATTATATCATAGAACTATTTTTTTTTTAACAATATTTATATTACTTTTTTCTTTCACTTTTATTGCAAAAACATTACGTTTTTTATTCTTATTAAGTTATTTTAAAAGTGATCTCTGTCACATGGTATCTAATCACTAATCTTCAAATCCTTGCTACTCTATGTTTTGAGATTTAGTTTTATTTTTAGATACCTTTTAGATACCCTCGCTGAAGGTATGTAAAAAGGTATCTAATCGAAAAGTGGCATAAGAAAAACCTTTGATTTAAGGGCTTTACGCATTCTTACCACAGCAATTTTTGTACTTTTTACCACTGCCACATGGTTTTTATTCCGGCTATATTCTACTACACTAATGAGCATTTTTACCCATTATTTTGCACATTTTTGCATTTGTGAGCATCCCAATACACTCGGCACTACTAGCAGAACGTATCTAAAAACGTATCTAAATTTCATCTCTACTTGTATTAACATTTCTATTTTTTTGATTAATACGTTCTAATATTTCTTCTGAAATTTCTTCAGGACTTTTCCCTTCTTCATATATAATATCTGTTGCAAGTTCATAATTATTGGGTGCAGTAATAAAGTGCCAGTTATCTTTATCTTTATGAGAACCTGGCTTAAAATTTCTTCTTTCTAATAAAACTCTTCTTGAAGTTTCATTATCCTTTGATGGTAATAGTAATATAATATTCTTAAATTGAGAACATATCTTTTGCATTTTTGCTCTTAATATTGGATCTTCATAAACCGAATGTCCAGCACCAAAATCTATAACACATGGAGTTTTTAAAGAACTTAATATAGTTCCTATAAGTGCAAACTCGAAATTTTTAAAATTACGAAAACTTTTTTCTTTTTTATATAATTCTTCAAATTGACCTCTGCTATCAACAGCAAGTCTTTCCCCACTTTCTATTTTACCCGCTAATAATTTAGCAATTGTACTTTTTCCTGTCCCCATTGGCCCTATTAAAATAATAGTATTATCTTTTATTTCAGAAGGTAGATTTTGTATATCTTTAATAAATCTATCTGCCGCAGATATTACTCTTTTTCTCTCAAAAATCATATTATTACTCCATACCTATTCTACACTAATTATAACATAATATATTAAAAATACCAATACCACAGTGGCAGTGGTCAATATCTTCTAAAAGCTTTGAAAATACTGACTTTTATTTTTCAAAAATAAAATTAGATACGTTTTATATACGCTCTTACAACGTATGTAATAACGTATCTAAAAACTGTAGTCTATTTTTGCATTATAAAAAACCCTTGATTTAAAGGCTTTACAGGTCTTATTGATTTTTACCACAGCAATTTTTATACTTCTTACCATTTCCACATTGCATCACATCCGCGTACTTTTACATACTCGAAACTTCCGAAAGTGGCCTAAATTCTCACTTTTTGTTCTAGTTTTTCCTCCAACTTCCTTGCTCATCCGGCGCTCAGGGTATCTAAAAAGGTATCTAAAATTGAGCTAATTTCTATAAATCTAACTGAATTTTTTGACCATTTATTTTGTTTTTACAGTAGTAAATTGTGTAGTCATGTTTTGGTTTTGGATTATAATATTCATGAACTATTTCATATTTTTCTTTACATTCATCACATAAAATTTCTATGTATTCTCTTGTCTGATTCCAATCATTTGATTCACTGGTTTGTTTAATTTTTCCATTACAACATGGACACTCTATTTCTTTAATTCTATCAACTTCATAACTCATAATCATTTCTCCTTTAATTTCCAATCTAATTTATCCTTTTTATCTAAGTTATCCTTTGCTTTCAGCAATTGCAAATTTGTATAGTGGCATAGAGTTATAATTTCTTCTTCAGAAGTTGCTGTTGCTATTGGTGTTATATGATCTATATGTACATCTTCTATTCCATCCCACTCATAACCATAATTATCCTTAAATGTTTTTAACAAATGATTATAAAACGTTTCATAGTCACATCCCAAAATTTCTTGAGTTCTTGATTTTTTAGTGTAACCTTGTCTTCTAAAACAATTATTAATTAAATGTCGTATATTAACAGACATTTTGAATAAATTATCATTTGCAACTCTTTTTCTTCTCCACTGCTCTCTATATATTCTTACTTTTTCTATGTTTCTTTTTCTATACTCTTTATCTCTCTCGTATATTTTTTCCTTATTGTTTTGATAGTATTCTTTTCTCTTTAATACTAATATCTCATGATTTTCTTTATTATATTCTTTCATATATTCTTTATGCTTTTCGGTATGTAATGGTCTATATTTTTTATGATATTCAGTAATATGGTCTATATTTTCTATATAGTATTTTTTTCTCCACTTTCTTTGTTCTTCTTCATGTTCTTTATTATATTTCTTTTTTTGCTTTTTTATTTCTTCAGCATGTTCTCTATAATATGCTCTAGATTTTTGGTTTAAAGCCTTACTATTACTCTTATAATATTCTTTGGATTTTTGGTTCATTTCTTCTTTATGTTCTAAATAATATTTTTTTCCAAGTTCTCTTCTTTCTTCTATGTTATCATAATAAGCTTTTCTTTGTTTCTCGTTTATTAATTCTTTATTCTTTTCTCTATATCGCTTAGCATATTCATTTTTACATTCTTTACAGGTTCCATAATACTTTTCAGTATTTGGTCTTTTTATATATTCAGTTAATGGTTTTTCTTTTCCACACTTACTACATATTTTAGTTTCCATTTTTCTTCCTTTCTTACTGCTGACATTATACCACAAATGTCATTTTTACGCCACTAAGGTTGAATTTTGTTAGTGATATATGTCACAAGGGCATTGGTACACATCTTACAAAACGCTTGCAATAAAAGGCTTTTAAGTCCCAAAAATGATTCTAGATACCTTTTAGATACCCTCACGGAAGGTATTTAAGAACGTATCTAATAAATAATGGGTATAAAAAAAGCCCTTGATTTAAGGGCTTTACGCGTTTTTGCCGCAACAATTTTTGTATTTCTTCCCAGAACCACATGGCGATTTAATACTTATATTATCAATACTATGCATATCTATTTATACTAATAATATCAAGCATTTTAGCCATTTGTATTTATTATATTATTAGTATTATTTTTATTATGCTTTCCAATTTTTTGCAAACAAAATGCAAACAATGTTTACATTCGTTATAATGTTTTTAGTATATACTAACTAAAAGAAATATGCAAGTCTTATGAAAAAATTTGCAAATATAAAGAGCTAGTAAATATACTAGCCCTCTACATTTTAGTATGCAATTTCATATTTTATAATATTATTTATTAATTCAGAAGTCATAACCTTATCAAATGCAGTTGTAACATCTTTCTTATCTTCTTCTGTACTTGATATATAAAAGTTTTCTGTAGTTTCAATATATTTGTGTCCTAGAATATCTGCAACATCTCTAATTTCAACTCCATTTCTCAAATTAGTTGTTGCATAGCTTCCTCTTAAATCATAAAACCTACAATCCTTAATTCCAAGTTCTTTATGAATTATCTTAAATGGATAGTTCAAAATATTTCTTCCCACATATTTTCCATTCGGTCTTGTAAAAACTAAATTTGCAATATTCATATGAAGAATATTTCCATTATTCTCAATAATTCGTCTTTCTATTAACTTTCCATTTTTACCAATTACATCTTCAAAATAATAGGTTATATATTTAGATCCATATAATTTCTTTAAATGCTGTTGTTTCTTCTTAAAATTGATTAAGGCTTGAAATAAAGTTGGACTCATATATATTTGTCTTACTCCATTTTTAGTTTTAGTAGTACCCATATACCATCTGCCTTTACCATCATCTGGTTTGTCATATACGGTATGCTTAACATTTATAATTCTATTTTCAAAGTCTACATCATCCCAAGTTAAGCTACATACTTCTCCTGTTCTCATTCCAGTATAACAAGCTGTAATGAAAGCACAAGTGAATACATCATCATCCTTAAATCGTTCTAAAATTGTATTTATTTCATCTTGATTATATAGATGCTTTTCAAATTCAACCTCATCTTCTATTTTAGGCAGTTTTAATGTCATAGCTGGATTATACCTTATAAATCCAAATACATCAGTTGCCAATCTAAAACTTGTTTTTAATACTTTCAAAATATTATTAAAATATGATTTTTTATAATTGTACTTATTGCAAAGCTCTACTAAAAAAGAATTTAGCTTAACACTTGATAAAGCACTTAATCTATACTTTCCAAGTTCTGGCTTTAAATATTTATCCATTATAGTTTTATAAGTTCGTCTTGTATTATATTTTAGAGTAGTT
>CAMZHI010000003.1 GCA_947306755.1 uncultured Clostridia bacterium
CATGTTTTCCTCCTATATTCTTTTTCATTTATTAATTTTCATTATATAACAAATATATTAAAAATAAAAGACTATCTAGATAATAATCAGATAATCTTTCAATTCTTAGTTACTATTCACAGCTATATTAATCTCGCAACTTTGCTGTGCATTGTATATACTTTTTTCTTAGACTAAAGCACGAAAAAAGATATACAATGCCGCTGTTGCTACTCTACCAAAACAATTTAGCTGTGAATTGTAACAAATCTTAGTTATTTTCCATATATTTTTTTGCGTCTTCTTCTGAGATTTCTTTCATAGGTTCATTACAGCATTTAATACCACAATTATCGCATTTGCAGTCAATTAATACTTTAACCATTGCACCACAGTTTTCGCATCTTACATATTTATCCATTTTTTTAGCCTCCTTTCTTATAATTATTAGATTAATATTTATTAAATCTTTTAAACAAATTAATTCTTTTTATTTATATCAATTCCTAATTTAAAAGCTTTTCTAAAGCATTAGCATTAAGTATTGTATTTGATATAAATTCACCTTTATAGAAATTTGCCCAGTTATTAAAAATACAAGGTGCATTTTTTGCTTTTGCTAATGAGTCAATTTTTACAAAATTTAATTTTATATTTTTTTCTTTTGCATAATCTGAAAGTTCTTTTACTTCATATTCTACATAAGGACATTCATTACTATAATATATTGTAAAATCCTGATTATCAATTTTCATAGCTCTAACATTTTCATTAAATTTTGGTGTATCAGTATTTTCAAATTGTAATGCTAATAATTCATAATCTCCAACACTATCTACTACTTGGAATCCGAAATGTTCAAAAAATTTCTTTTCTCCTAAAAATGGCTTTTTCTTTTTAGAAACTAATGTACAGATTCCACTTTTTCCCTTTTCTTTTGAATCTTTAATTGCATATTCTAATAGTTCTTTTCCAATTCCTTTACCTTTAAAACTTCCTGCTACCCATAAGCAATAAATATATTCATAGTTTTTTCCGCTAATTGGTACCCATGCTGTTTCTAATGGCTCATATTCAATAAATATTTTTCCTCTAGCATTTAGTTTTCTAAAGACATGTCCATCTTTTAATTTTTCTTTTATCCATTCTTTTTTACAATCAACACCTTTTTGATGTTTTGGATCTCCTATTGCACAACAGATGTGCTCATTTTCAATATTTTCTAAATTCAAATTGATATATTCGTTCATTTTGATCCTCCTACAAATTTTTTCATTTTATTCCCAATTACAAATGTTAATTATTTAGGCTAGGTCCATCTTCTTCCTTTGCTTTGGGTTTTGGTTTTTCTTTTCCTTTTCCTGATAGGTTTATACAGTGATATTTTATTCCTGCCAAATATGCATTTTTGAATTTTGATTTTATACTTGCGCCTTCTCCAGTATCCTCTTTAGACTCTGAAATCATTTTAGTATTTTTTTTATTAAACGATTTTTTGAGTTTACTTATCATACTTGCTATAAAGCCATATATTGAATTCTTTTTAGATTCTTCTATTCTTTCCCCAACACTTCTATTTTTTATTTTTTCTCTAATCATTTTAGAAACTTTCTCATAATAATCATTATTATCTTTATGAGAATTAAATATTGCCTCATCGATAACTTTACCATTTGTACGCTCTAGGCTGGCCATTTTTTTTGCCCAATTTTGTCCAACTCTAAGTTCATTCATCATTCTTTCTACTACAGTGATCTCGTCCATATATAACAGCTTTCTAATTTGTTGAAAATCTATATTATTAGTAAAGCTTTTTATAAAAGTTTCTAGTAAACTATCAATTTCCGTTTGATTTTTACCCATTATTTCCAATGCTTGTTGTAACACTTTAATACAAGATGCAATATGCATAATTTGTCCTGTATATTTTCTAATTAATTCATTCCTAAATGCTTTTGCTTTATATGGGGTATCTTTATATTTTTCTTCCACTTTTCTCTTTTTTTGTAAAGCATTGAAATACGCATCATCACAAAATTCTCCTGTAAGTGCAAAATCTTGTCTATGTATTAAATTTTCACATTCCCACCCATTATTCATAAGCATAGCTAAATTTTTACCAGATATCTCTGCAAATTGCTCAACAAAATTTCCTTTTTGCATTTCAGAAAAATCCATTATAGCCTGTAATTGTTCCCTATTACCATTTGATATAACTATTTCTAAATCAGAAATTCTAAAAGGATTTCCCATAAGTCTTTCTGATTGCCCATATCTTTGACCTCTTGAATAATAACTATCAACAGCTATGACAAAATCTTCTATTGAATATCCTAATGTTTCCACTTTTTCTTGAACATCTGAAGATGATAAAAAACCTATTCTTGTGAGATATTCGCTCATACTTTCAGGTCGTTGATTTTCTGCTAATTCTAGTGTATAATTAGCACCTAATATTTCTTTTAATCTTTTCTTTCGTTTATCATCTTCTTGTGAATAATCTGATTTAAATTCATCTAAACTACCTTCTACTGTTATTGGAAGTCCATATTTAATACTATAGCTTTTTGGTATTTCTTTTATATATCTAATTGTCGGAACTTTTACTCCAAATTCTGTCATTTGGCTGTTTATATCCCCCTCTATTTCAAGATCTTCTAATGGAGATGTACCATTAATTCGAATTTCTGGTTTCTTACCATTAAAAACCATCGCACTAACCTTATATTCACCATTTTTTGGAATATATTCAATGGATTCTGCATTTACTAAGTCCATTAATCCTAATTCTGATGTTGATAAATGCGAATTAACACCTTTAAAAATATGAATTGTATTTTCTTTATCTATCGTAAAAATTGCTCTTCCCATAGATTGTGTTGCAAATCCAATTTCATCTTCTGATATATCTTCTATTTGTGATGAATCTACTCTTTCAAATCGAATAATTCCATCTTCCTTTATTATTTTTCCACATATTATAGTTCCAGTATCAATTAATCTTTGTATTTCTATTTTCATTTTATCACCTATCTTTTTTATTGTTGTATAATATATCTAAAAACATATCTAAAATATTAGTTCAATTTTCCATAATACATGTCGCTAAACATTCCACCTTTATCAATTAGTTCATCAAATTTTCCTTCTTCTTCTATTTTTCCTTTATTTAAAACTATTATTCTATCACAGTTTTTTAATGTAGTTAATCTATGTGCAATAGCAATTATAGTAGTATTATTCTCATCTTTCATTTTTTCAATTTCTTCTTGTATATGTTTTTCAGAGGTATTGTCTAATGCAGAAGTAGCTTCATCTAATATTAATATTTTTGGTTTTCTTAAAAAAATTCTAGCAATTGCTATTCTTTGTCTTTGCCCTCCAGATAAATTGTTTCCACCCTCTGAAACAACAGTATCAAATTTTTCTGGCAAGCTATTTATATAGTCAAATATATATGCTCTTTTTGATGCTTCTTCCACCTCTTCTTTCGAAACTTCTCTATCTACACCATAAGTTATATTTTCATAAATTGTTCCTGCAATTAAAAATGGACTTTGTGGAACTAGTGCAATCATTTTAGAAATGTCTTTTCTTGTCAAATTATTTAAATTAATATTATCTATAATTATTGTTCCATTTGCTTTTTCTAATTTACATATTGATTTAATTAATGATGATTTACCACATCCAGAAGGACCAGCAATACCTAAATATGTTCCTTTTTCTATATTAATATTGAAGTTATCAAGAATAATTTTATCTTCACTTTCAGGATAATAAAATGTTATATTTTCCATATTTATCATCTCATCAGTAATTTTATTTTCTGATTTAGTATTTATAGGCAAATATGAAAAATCATTTTCTATTTCTGTCATTTTAAAGAAATCTGTAGCAAGCACAGTACATTCTGAAACCTCATCAAATATTCTATGTAATTCTTCTAATGGTTTTAATAATTGATTAAAGCATAAATATGCAGTTAAAACACTACCAACTGAAATTATATCTTTTGTTGCTAAATAAGTTGATATTCCAATAACTAAAACTGTAAATACAGCTTGATTTATAAATTTTAAACAATCATATAATGCCATTGCTTTATGATGTTTCATTTCCTTTGCTCTTAAAAATTCTGATTTATTATCAAATCTATTTGTTTCAAATTCTAAGCTATCACATATTCTAATTACTTCAATACCATTTATTAATTCAACAATAGTTCCATCCATTTCTGATTTGCTATTTAATAATTCTACTCTAATTCCTTTTTGACTTTTAATTTGTTTTAAAACTATAAATACTCCTATTGGTATTACTAACATCATAGGTAAAGCTAAAGCTATTGGAAGTGTTATAAATATAGTTATAATTGCAGCTATACTATTAAATATTGCAGGTGCAAAATCCATAAATAATAATTTCTCTAGCTTTATTGTACCATCAAGACATCTATTTAATCTGCCATGAATATTTCCAGTCATATTTTTTCTAAAATATGATAATGGTGCCATTAAAAGAGATTTTATAACCATTCCTCTTGCTTTTTTCTCTGTTCTTGTTGCTGTATCTTCAACTAATACTCTTCTTACAATTTTGATTATTTCATTAACAACATTTACTATAAGTATGAAAATAAGGAAAGGTATCACCTTTTCAAAAGAAATCAAATCTTTTGATAAAATGTCATCTGTCAGCCATCCTATTGCTTTTGGAGTCATTTGTGCTAGTACTGCTGAAATAATCATTATCATTATAATTATTATAAATCTTATTTTTTGTTTTTTGTCTAACAATTTGTATATTTTTTTTAATACATTTGATAAATTATTTTTCTTCATTTTTTCCCCTTTTTTATATTAAGATAATCTTTATAAATCTATTTTTCAATTATATATTCCCATCCTGGTTGCCAAGATTTAGTTTTTCTCCAATCTTTGTTTATTGCTTCTTCCCAAGTAATATTTTTAGTGATAACTTCTAAGGCTAACTGTGGAGCTTTATGAGCTACTAATGCTATAGTTTTATTATTGTAATTATCTAACAAATATTGGCAGAAATCTCTTAATCTTTTTTCAACATCTTTCATTGATTCACCATTTGGAAAAGGAATTTCAATATGTTCTTCATCTAAAACTAGTGCACTATCTTTTCCATTTAAATCTCCATAATTACACTCTCTAATTCGTTCATCTTGAATAATTTTCTTACTATTTTCAAAAGTAAATTTTGCAGAATCTATTGCTCTTTGTAAATCTGAACAGATTACAAAATCTATTTCATCTAAATTTATTTTATTTCTTAATTCTATACTTTGATTTATCCCTAATTTACTTAAAATTCCAGGATTTTGCCCAGTGGATTTGTGCTGTTCATTATCTGTTGTTGTCCCATGTACAAAATAAATAATTTTCACTGACATTCTGCATTTTCTCCTTTAAATTTTATATTTAAAATCTATATTTCATTAAACACTTTTCCTAAACTATCATTTATTACTAAATCTGCTTTGTTATCATATGGAGTTGCATCTCTATTTATTAACACCAAATTTCTCCCTTTGAAATAGTTAATTAAACCTGAAGCTGGCCAAACTGTTAAAGATGTTCCTGCCACAATTAGCAAATCAGCATTTTGTATTGCTAATATTGATTTTGTAATAATATTATCATCTAGCCCCTCTTGATAAAGTACAACATCTGGTTTTATTATACCACCACAAGAACATTTTGGAATACCATCATTATTAAACACATATTCTGCTCCGTAAAATTTGTTGCAACTCATGCAGTAGTTTCTTAAAACACTTCCATGTAGTTCATAAACAGTTTTGCTTCCTGCTTTTTGATGTAATCCATCAATATTTTGTGTTATAACAGCTTTTAATTTACCTTTATTCTCAAGTTCTGCAAGTTTTATATGAGTAATGTTAGGCTCATACTTTAAACAATTCATTTTAGCTTTATAAAACCTATAAAACTCATCTGTCTTATTAATAAAAAATGTATGACTTAATATAGTTTCAGGTGGATAATCATATTGTTGATTGTATAAACCATCTTTACTTCTAAAATCAGGAATTCCACTTTCAGTTGATACTCCTGCACCACCAAAGAATACTATATTATTACTTTCTTCCACTAATTGTTTGAATTGCTTAATTTTTTCTTCCATTGATCTATCTCCATATAACTATATTATAATATTTGTAGTCGACACTTTTTAAAACTTTATGCGATTTTATCATAATTATATATTCAATTATTTATCTATATTTTTATATTAAACTCATTTAACAATTTTATAATATCTTTTTCAGAGTTTGGCTCTACTCTTCTTCCCAATATTCCTAATTTATTTGCAGTAATATAACTTCTATTTGTATCATCATCATCAATAAATAAACATTCTTCTGCTTTTAAATTATATCGTTCCAATAAGGTTTTAAATATTTTTTCATCTGGTTTTTTTATTTTCTCATATGCTGAAATTACTATTCCGTCACATAATCCAAAAAAATCTATTTCTTTTATATGTAAATAAGTTGCTTCTGCCATATTGGATAAAACATAAATTTTATAATCTTGAGATTTCAATTTTTTGGCAATATCAACAATACTTTTATTTACTTGTAAATTTTTATACCATTCATGCAAAGTTGTTTCAATTAAATTATAAAATACTTTATCATTTCTTTTTTGTATTTCAATTATAGCTTCATCATTTGATATCATTCCTGTTTCCAACAACTTCCATTCTGGTGCTTTTAAAAATTTTTCTTCTATAAATATCTTTTCTTCTTCATTTTTTGCATATTGTTTAATTATAGATGAGTGAGTACCTTTTATAATTACATTTCCTAAATCAAAAATTATATTTTTAATCATCATTATTATTTCCTTTTCTTAAACAAAACTTATCTAATATTTCTCCTAATTCGGTATGTCCTAAAGTTTGTCTTTTATCTGTATGAAAATCACTTCCACCACTCATAATTAAATTATTTTGCTTGCAAAAATTTATTAAAAAATTTGCTTGTTCTTTATTATGCTTCGAATGAATACACTCAATTCCATCTAAAATATTTAGCTTATGCATTTCATTTAAAAAATGGATATTATCGATAGATTTATATTCAAACACATGTGGTAAAACCACAATTCCACCTGCTTTATGTATTTCATTTGCTATTTCTACCGCAGTAGGTAGTCCTTTTGTAAAATCAATATAAAATGGACTATTTGGATTTGTTACTTGTCCAAGCCAAAAACTATTTTTTCTGTCTTTTCCTAGTATTTTGTCTAAAATATCATCATTTTCTTTATGTTTCTGCATATCACTTTTTATAATATCATTTGCACGTTCACTTGGTTTTGTTATTTTCAAATCAGAACTTAGCTTTATTCCCATTGTTTTGCAGACTTCTTTAAAAAATTCTAAATTCTTCTCTTCTTCTTTCATTAAGTCTTCTTTTGTTCTTTTGTCTATAAATTTACTATTTTTTAATTTCTCAACATCAAAATTATAGCCTAATATATGAAAATCTCTTTTGTCATACACAAAATCAAATTCAATTCCTGTTATAATTTTTCCATTGTAGTATTTTTTTATGTCCATATCCTTTAATTCTTCATAAGCTCCTAAGACATTATGGTCACAAAATGAAATTGTATTAATATTTTCTTCCTCTGCCATTTTTAATATTTCTTTAACTGTATAATATCCATCTGAATGATTTGAGTGTATGTGTAAATCTATCATATTAAACCGCCCTTTCATTTAATATGTTTATTTCTTAATTTTTTAAATCATTATTAGCACATGCTTCTTTGTTACTTGCCTTTATAATTTGGTATAACATACTTAAAACTTCATTTCCAACATTTATCATTCTAATTCATTATACAACACATTTATAAAAATTAAAAGACTATCCCAAAATACTTTAGAATAATCTTTTTATATTTCATTTTACAGGATATCTACTTTGATTTAATTACCTCTTTATAAATCTTTGCAATATCATTTTCATCTTTAAATCTATTTTCCATAGGACACATTCCCGTATGCTCCTTATTTATTATAAATGGCACCTTTGTTTTATACTCAAATTTTATATTATTTTGCTCTAATACAGGTATTGCATATTCACTTAAAACATCTGCATAAATTTCTTTTACACCTGAGACTGCTAGTAGACTTACTGCAAGTTTTCCAATTACTTTATCTGCAATACATGCTCCGATTAAGTGCATTTTCATCATTTTTTAATATTTCTTTGATATCCTTAATTCTATCTTGATAGTATTCTTTTATTTCTCCATTTGAATATCCTACAACTAATGAAGCATTTTTTAAATACAATATTTCTTTTAATTCTTCTAATTTAGTCATCTAACTTTATCCCCTTCTTAACTATCATTGCTAAAACTGGTACTAAAGCAAGTTGAAGTATTATTCCTGGTATTCCTGATTTTATACTTTGCATTACAGAAATTCCATAGCCATTTAATCCAAATAAATTAACTGATGCAAATAATACTCCTGCATATAGTATTCTTCCTAATATCATTGTAGCTATTAATGAAATATATGAATTAAATTTTTTATTAAATAATCCTAATAGAATTCCATATATAATTAATTCTATCAACATATATGGCATTCTAGCTAAAGCAGGCATTCCTGTTAATAAATAACTAAATATAACTGAACTTCCCGCAACAATACAACTAGAAGTCATTCCAAAAACTATAGCTGAAATTAATACCATCAAATGCATTGGTAAAAATGTAACTCCTGCTGAACTTCCAACTAATATATGAAATATTCTAGGAATAGCAATTCCTAACCCACTAAATAAAACTGTTCCTATTATATATTTTGCCTTTTTAGTAGATAATATTTCTACTAATTTATTTGTTTTTTTAACCGAATCTACTTTTTCCGTCATTTTAAATTCCTCCCTATTCAAAAGTTTCTGATACTTTTGTTAATAAATTTCTAATTTCTAAATGTTGTGGACATATTTTTTCACATTTTCCACATTTTATACAATCTGATGCTTTACCATTTCCATTTTGTGTATGAACATTATAATAATATCCTGCATTCCAATCTTGAAATTGAATTTTTGCATTATAGCAAGAAAACAAATCTGGAATTGATATTTTCATTGGGCATCCCTCTACACAATATCTACAAGCGGTACAAGGAATTCCGCCTGTATTTCTTAATAGTTCTCCTATCTTCAATACTGCTTCCATTTCTTTATCATTTAATGGATTAAACTCTTTCATATAATCTACATTATCTTTAAGTTGTTCAAAATTACTCATACCTGATAAAACCTTATACATTCCATCAAAACTAGCTGCAAATCTAACAGCATAGCTTGCATAAGACATACCTTGATTTAACTCATCAATTATTTTTTTTGCTTCATCTGGTAAATTTACCAATCCTCCCCCTTTTACAGGCTCCATTACTAAAATAGGTTTATTATATTTACGACAAACTTCATATACTTTTTTAGATTGAACACTACTTGATAGATAATCTGCATAATTAAATTGAATTTGAACTATTTCTACTTCTGGATGGTCTGTTAATATTTGTTCTAGCATTTCTGCATTATCATGAAATGAAATACCTAAATGTTTTATTTTTCCTTCATTTTTAAGTTTTAAACACTCTTGATAAGCATTTGTTTTTTGAAAATGCTGATATGTATTTCTATCTTGTGCATGCATTAAATAATAATCAAAATATTTAACACCACACCATTCTAATTGTTTTTCAAAAAAAGTTTTAATATCACTTTGTGAATTAAAGTATGGTTTAGTTAGTTTATTTGTTAAAACATAACTTTCTCTAGGATACCTTTTAGCTAAACATTCTCTAATTGCTATTTCGCTTTTTTCTCCCAAATATCCATGTGCAGTATCAAAATAGTTAAAACCTTGCTCCATATAATAATCTATCATCTTATTAAATTCATCATAGTTAACTTCTCCTTCATTCATCGGCAGTCTCATACATCCAAATCCTAATTTCTTTTCCATATAGATTCTCCTTTTTCCAAGCTAGATTTTAATATAACTCTCATACTCTCAAAATCATATCTAGTTTTCTATAATATATCATTTTATTG
Source organism: uncultured Clostridia bacterium (assembly GCA_947306755.1). Classification (GTDB taxonomy): domain Bacteria; phylum Bacillota; class Clostridia; order TANB77; family CAG-508; genus CAG-269. The sequence goes on from CAMZHI010000003.1 coordinate 10,136, forward strand.
AATAGAATTCAACAAATTGTAAAAATAAAGGGAGAAAAATCTCCCTTTAAATACTCAATTTTGTTTCTATATTACTCATTTCCTTTTAAGCTTGATACCATGTCTATTTTCTTAATTTTTTTAGCTAAAAATTGATTTACAATGTAAACAACAATAAATGTTCCAATACCGGAAAATATAAAGGTTGCTGGTTTTATCATTGCTTCAAAATCATAGCTATCTCCAATAGCATTTTTGAATATATAGTCTGTCATATAGTTTCCTAGTGGTAAAGCAATAATTATTGCGAAAACACCAATCCATATATTTTGCTTTATAAATATTTTCTTTATTTGTTTATACTTAAAACCCAAAACTTTTAAAGTTGCAAATTGATATTCTTTTTCTGTAAATGATAATATTCCTAAATTATATATAATTACAACTGCAAGAATTATTGAAACTGCAATAAGTACAATAATTAAAGAATACATCATATTTAACATACTATTCATACCATCTTCTAAATTCTTTTTAGTTTGAATAGTATTTACTCCTTCAATTTCTTTTATATTACTTAAATCATTATTTGTATATACACTATCTGCTTTATATTCTTCATTCAAAGTATCGAAAAATATTTTAGTACAATTAAATGCCTGAGATTGTGGATCTCTATTTAATCCTACAATCTTTGTTTTATACCAATTATCTGAACCAACAATATGCCATTCTACAATATCTCCAATTTTCAAATTATTAACTTGTGCCATTTTTTCAGTAATATATAATCCATCATCTTTCATTTTAAATGGTGTTTTAGAATGATCTGTTACTTGTAATAATCCGTTTGAATCATTTATAGTTAAAGTTTTTATAACTATGTCATCCTTATTTTTAAATTCTATTCCAACTGTTTGTGATGTATTATTTCCATATTTTGAAATAATCTCATCATATTGTTTGTTTGTATAATCAGAGCTTAAACTTAGCTTGTATCCAAAATTATTAATTGTTTCAAATTCCCATGCGACATATGCTTTTAATGAATCAAACATTCCAAATGCAGTAACAACAAGCATTGTACAACCTGCAATTCCTACCACTGCCATAATTGTTCTTGCTTTTGAACGAGCTACATCTCTAATGTTCCATTTTGTAGATAGTGATAATTTATTAAATACTTTTTTAGTTGTAAAACCATTTTCTTTCACTTTCACTTTTGGTCTTTCAATTCTTAAAGCCTGTGCTGCTGGTTCTTTTAGTATTCTTCTGCATGACAAATATGTAACAAGTGTTATAATTATTACTATTCCTACTGCCACCTCATAAACAAGTGGAATTGTAACTATATTGTAATATGGAATTTCATAATAAACCATTTCCATCTCTAAAAAGTAATTACCAATTAAAAGATTTCCTAACACTATTCCTAAAATACTAGCAATAATAGAAATAAATAAGCCATAATTTACATACATCCTAGTTATTTTACTTTTTCTTATTCCAAGTGCTTTTAATGTTCCTATTTGTGTTCTTTCTTTTTTTACAAATCTATTCATTGTTGTTACAACCGATAGAATTGCTATGAAAACAAATAGCCCAGAAAATACTCCTGAATAAGTATCTCCTTCTTCTGCCTCTCTTTTATATCCTTCATAAGAAAAATTATCATCTCTTAATGTAGCTGTAATAATATCATTAACACTATCTTTTATTTTATTTTTAGTTTCATTTACTTTTGAAGTATCATCTACATCAGCTATTGCATAAGTAAATATATAGGTATCTTCTATTTTAAAATCTTTATCTAATGCTTTTATAAATTCTTCTTTATGCTCTTTATAGTTATCTAATAATTCCAATGCTTTTGATAAATCAATATCATCAATTCCATCAATCTCATTTGTTATAATGCTTGGAATTTTTGAATAATCTGTTATTCCATATTTTGAAAGTATATCTTTCAAATCTTTTAAACTATTAATGGCATCTTGAACTTCATCTGTTTCTAACACCTTATCATATATATAATTCTTTGGAAATTCATTTATAGATAAATAGGCAAAGCCATAATCATTATGAGCAGGAAATATTGCACTTTCATCTTTTATAAAATAAACATGATCTGGAACTTCTACTAACCCCATAACTTTTTCTTTAAAATTATTTCCTTCAATAGAAAGTTCTAACTCATCTCCTACTTTAATTCCTATATTTTTGGCTAAATAATAATCAAGCCATAATCCTGTTTTGTCTTTTGAATATTCTTCTCCGTCCATAAGATACATTCTGTTTATATCATTGGTTTCAATGAAATTACACTCAATTACTAAATCAGATATTGGTTTATTGTTATCAGGATTAATGAATCTTTCTGAATCAATTACATTAGCATTTATTGTAAGTAATCTTTCAACATTTTTTACATTATCAATTTTTTTTATTTCTTCTAATTTATCTACTTTAAAATTTTCAGATGTAAGCCATATATCTTGTAAATTTTGATTTTCATAATAGATTTTACTGCTTTCTCTCATCCCATCCATATAGGCATGAACACCTGCAAAAGCAAATACAGCTAAGAATACCATTAAAAATATAGTTATAAATTGTGATTTATTTTTCCAGATATCTCTAAATATCTTTTTATTTAATGTTCCCATATTCTATTTCCTTTCTTACCATTTTATATCATCAATTTTTTTAGGACTTTCGTTTTTTATAACACTTTCTATTTTTCCATTCTTAACATGTACTACTGTATCGCTAATTTCTGCAATTAAGCTATTGTGTGTTACTATTACAACTGTATTTGAACCATTATTGGCGTCACATTGTTTTCTTAGTAGTTTTAATACTTCTACTCCTGTTTTACTATCTAATGCTCCTGTTGGCTCATCACATAGTAATAATTTTGGATTCTTGGCAATAGCCCTTGCAATACTTACTCTTTGTTGCTCTCCTCCAGATAATTGATTAGGAAATTTTTTAGAGTGTTCTAATAATCCCACTCCTTGTAATGCTTCATCTGTACTTATAGGGTTTTTCACTATATCTTTTACAATATCTACATTTTCTTTAACAGTTAAGCTAGGAAGAATATTATAAAACTGAAAAATAAATCCTACATTTTCTGCCCTATAATCTGAAAGTTTATTTTCATTATATTTAGAGATGTTTTCTCCATCAATAATTACTTCTCCATTTGTTGGAGTATCCATACCTCCTATTAAATTAAGTAATGTTGATTTTCCTGCCCCTGATGGTCCAAGAATAACTATCATTTCTCCTTTATTTAACGATAAGTCTATATTGTCTAAAGCTTTGAATTCGTTATCTCCTATTTTATAGACTTTACTAACATTTTTTAATTCTACTATCTTTTCCATAAATCCTCCATTCTATAAATGTGACAAATGTATCACATTTTCTATTATATACGCTCAAAAATATAAAGTCAATAGAATATGACATATTTATCACATTTATTGTTACAAGATAATGGTTACGTGAAATGATATATAAGAAATAGTGATATATAAATAATCTAAGAAGTTTCGAATGTGATTGGAGAAGGGATAATCATTTCTTTAATATAAATTAATGAGGAAGCGATGGCTTGCGAAGCAAGAGCAGCGAGAGGCTCGTTAATTTATATTTTAGAAATGATATCACTTCGTATTGAGCCGAGAAACTTTGAAGAGTATTTATATATCACTATTTTTATATTTTTTCTAGTGTAAACCATTATCCAGTTACCATTTATTGACTTATATTTTTATTATGTTATAATTGTTTTAAATTTAGAGATTTTGGAGGATTACTTATATGTCTGAAGTTGAAATTAGAGAACCTAAACAAACGCGTTCTATTGAAACTAAAGATAAAATCATAGAAGCAGGTTTTGAATTAATTTGTACTGATGGGTTTTATAATACAAACACTTCTAAAATAGCAAAAAAAGCAGGTGTCTCTACTGGAATCATATATCAATATTTTAAAGATAAAAAAGATATTTTGTTAAATGGTCTTGATAAATATGCAGATGATATTTTTTACCCTATGCTAAATATGTCTAATATAAAATTTGATAAAAACAATTTTGCAGATATAATGAAAAATATGATAAAAAAGTATATTAGTAATCATAAATTATCTCATACAGCTCATGAAGAAATTACTGCTTTGGCTCATTCTGATAAAGATGTAGCATATTTTTTCTATAAACGAGAAATGGATATGACTTATAAATTTGGATCTGCACTTACTGAAAATGGATTTGATATTGTAAATCTCAATGAGAAAGTTCATATTGTACTTGGATTAATTGATAATCTTTGTCATGAAATAGTTTACCACAAGCATAAGGAATTGGATTATGAAATTATGACTGATGTTGTGGTAAATGAAATTGTAAATATATTAAAACAAGACTAGCTTTAGCTAGTCTCTATATTTTAAATTTCTTAGAAATCCCACCCATTTTTGTTTGTATATAATATTAAAATCTTACGATTACTTTAATTAATTACAAATTTAACAATTCTTTTTTCTTTTTATTAAATTCTTCTTCAGTAATTATTCCTTCATCTAATAATTTTTTGTACTTTCTTATTTCATCAAAATTATCATTTTTGTTCTTTTTAGGAACAGCTTCTTCTTTCACTTCTTCTACATTATCTTCAGTTTTGCTTGGAAGTGAAGTAATCATCTTATTTAGAGTATTTTTAAGGAGTTCTATCTTCTTCTTTAAACTAAAGTTTTGGCCAAAAACTCCTGGATTATAGAAAAAATAATCACAATCAAACATATCGGTTGATTTTTTCCCTTTTGGAACAAACTGAACATAACCATATAATTTATTTGTTGCGCAATAAGTTTCTACTCTTGAATATTCTCTAAGATTAAGTACTCTATCTCCCATACTAATAAGACCTTTTTCTTTTCTTTTAGAAAGTTCATATGCTCGTTCTTCTTTTTTTTCTTTTATCTTTTCATTCATCATTGATCTGCAGCCATAGATATACCTGTAGCGACAAGATTTCCTTTTACAAGACTTTTACCTAATCTTCCAATATTAGATAAAGTTTTAAGTTCATCATCATTATCGTCATCATCTATATCATGATCTATGTATTCATCAAATCTGCTAATCAATTCATCTTTTTTAGATTCGCTTTTAGTAGTTACAATACAATAATCATTAAATACTAATAATTTTTGTCCTGCCTTTCCATCTAACGATGTTACAAATCCTTTATCTATATATTCATTAAAATAGTCTTCCACAGATTTTTTAATTTGTATCATATTAGGATTTGAAGACACTATTGATAATACATTATTTTTAGTATTAACTAGTTCCTCCATTGATGTAAAATTTCTATCTTTCCAATCAGAAAGTCTTATTAGATTAGCACAATTTTTACATAAACAAACATCTGAAAAATTTGATGTAAAAAACACTTTCGCATTACATACTTTGCATATAGCCATAATCATTACCTCCTCGTAATAGTCTTTGTTTTTTTCGCGAGTCTTATCTACAAGATAATTATACCACATTTTTAAACTTTATGTGTTTCTTCTTATTGTCTATAATTTATAAATAAATTTCGAATATCCCTCTCAACAAAATAATACTTTTATGGTGTACTCATTATATATATTTTACCCCTGTACCACCTGATGTGCAAAATGGAATTATTGTTTTACCATTTAAATTAGTTTTTTCCATAAAAGTTTGTATAATTCTAGGTGTATCTCCCCACCAAATTGGATAACCTATTAGTATTTATTTTATTTAATAATGGATTTAAGTGTAATCCCAAATGAATTGGCATCATTATAAATCCCCAGCTTATCAATCCCTATAAATAATTATATACTTCATCTTCAACTGGTTCTAGCCACTCATTTGTTGCATTCTCTCCTGGTATTTCTACTGCAATATGACTAAACCAAGAATCATTTTTTGCTCCGTGCCAATATTTAACATTTGCAGGAATTACTACAATATCTCCAACTTTTAAGCTTCTAGCCTTTTTTCCTTCTTCTTGATACCAGCCTTCTCCTTCAACACAAATTAAAACTTGACCTCCACCTGTTGTAGCGTGGTGTATATGCCAATTGTTTCTACAACCCGGCTCAAAAGTTACATTTGCAAAACTAACTCCTGATTCTGTTTTATCTAACATCTTTAAGTAAGAATTACCAATAAAATATTTAGCATAATTTACATTAGGCTCTCCCATCCCGAAAGCTCCTCCATGCGTTGTTCCTTTATCTGTATTATTATTTTGTATTTCATCTGCATATACTTCTTTAACTAAATTAAATACTGCCCAAGCATTTGGCCATCCGCTATAGAATGCTGCATGTGTAACAATTTCTGCCATCTCTGATAATGTAATTCCATTCTTTTTTGCATTCATAATATGATATTTTAATGAACTATCTACTAAACCTTTTCCCATAAATACACATATTGTTACTAAACTTCTATCTCTTAAAGATAGTTTATCTTCTCTTGACCAAACCTCTCCAAATAATACATCATCATTTAATTTAGCAAATTCTTCTGCAAAATCTCCTAATTGATCTCTACCTGCCGTCTGTTTCACCATTTTTATACCTCCATATAATTATTTTTTTATATATTTGTTATCCTCTTCATTATTATCTTCTAAAATATATCTTTCCACCTTCATGTGTAAATCATATTTATTTCTTAATTCCATAATTTTATTCATAGTTTCAGATTTATGATGTTCATCTAATGCTTCTTGATTTTCCCAACTATCTATTAAAAGTATTGTTTCTTTATCATCTATTGGTTCAAAATATTCATATCTTAAATTTCCTTTTTTATTTCTAATTTCTTGAACAACTCCTGAACTAACCATTTCTTCAGCAAATTTTCTTGCTGAACCATTTGAACCTGTATAATAAATATTTATTGTAAAAGCCATATTTCACCTCCAAATTATATTTATGTTATAGTTTTACACTCCTAACATTTTTTTGATTCCTATATTTACAATTTCAAATTACTTACAGCCTCTTTTTGTGTAATTTCACTATCATTATTATCTATATCAATCAATTTGTATTTGATATTACCCATACCTAACTCATGCATATAAGAAAGTTGTCTTAATCCATGTCTTGTTTCAATTCTTTCTACAATATCATGATTTTCTTCTTTTTTCATTGCATAGATTAAATCCACACAAGCTGTATCTAAAGCACAAATATCTCTAGATGCCAATATACCAACATTTGGAGTTACTACAGGAGCTGCATTTATTCCTTCACAATCACATGAAACACTCATATTTCTCATTACGTTGATGAAAGTTATTTTATTTTTAAAATAATCAACTGTTGCTTTTGTACTTTCAGTCATTCTTTCCATAAATTCTTCTTCTGAAATAGACCATTGGCTTTTACCTGGATAGGTATGAATCATTGCTTTTCCAATTCTTCCATCAGCACAACCAATTCCAAGATTTTTATTACTTCCTCCAAAACCACCCATAGCATGTCCTTTAAAATGTGTAAGTGCAATTAAAGAATCATAATTAACAATGTTTTTGCCCATAGTCATATGATTAAACCATTTACCATTTTTTATAGGTAAATCAACAGTTCCATTTTCATCTATAATATCAACAGGGCAAAAATCCCAACCATTTATTTTTAAAGTCTCTCTATGTTGTTCTGTAGTATATCTATCACCATCATAATATGTGTTTGTCTCAATTACTGTTGCTTTTGGACATTCATCTTTTATAAAATCTTTTACCCACTCTCTTGGAATAATATTTGGCCCATGAGGCTCTCCTGTATGTAATTTAATTGCTATTTTTCCATCAATATTTTCATTTATTTTTTCATATATTTTCTTTAACCCCTCTGAACTTAAATCACGAGTAAAATACACCACTGATTCATCGCTATTTCTTTCATTAAATGGAATATATATTTCTCCGCCAATTTTTGCTTTATTTTCTTCCATTTTGATTCCTCCTTGCTAAACTTATTTAACATTTCTTAATCATTTTCTTATAACTTATATTATTTATAACCCACAAAACTCAATTACAAATATAATACCTAAAATTGAAGCTATTCCAAACCCTACAAATATTTTTATATCTTTTTTTCTATATTTAAAAAATGCTACAATTAGAGAAATAATATTATATACTATTATTGATAATAGAGATATAATTTGCCATCCGCTATCTTTTGAAAAAGAAGTAGGATATTCCGGCTCTGGTGCATATTTTATTATTAAATCTGTTTGTCTTTATTATTTTATATAACAATATCATATTTTTCTTTTTATATCAATGTTTTTGTTGATGGTTCCTATGTAATTATGCATTGCTTAGACGAATAACCTTATAAGATAAATTGTAATTTATTCTTCTCTCAAAAAAACATTTAACTTATTATAAAAATCTTTGCTATTAAAAATATAATTACAATGACCTGATTTTTCTAATATAAATAGTTTTGAATTTTTAATACTATTTGAAATATATTCTGCTTCATCTCTTGGAACTAAATCTTTAATCCCCCCATTACAAACTAATGTAGGAATGTTGATTGTATTTAGTTCTTCTTTAGTTATAGAGTGTGATTCAAAATTTAACTTTTCAAACATTTCATTACTTTTTTTACCTGGATACCAAGGTATTTTTTCCATAATTTTAGCATAATTAGGTTTTTCTATAACATTATTTCTTGCCACTCCACTACAAATAACTAATTTTGATATACTATCTGGATAACGTATTGCAACATTTAATGCAACTGTTCCACCACCACTACAACCTAACAAAATTGGTCTATCCAAATTTAATTTCTTTATAAACTCATAAACATCTTTTGCTGATTCCTCATAAGTTAATGTGCAATTTTTTTCGCTTTTACCACAACATCTTCTATCAAAAATATATACTTTATACTTATCTTTTAATCTATTTGCAATAAATTTCATTAATCCTGTATTTACACTATTAGGATTTAACAAAATTATTGATTTTCCTTCTCCTAAAACTTCATAATGAATTTTTATATTGTTCACAATTATATCCAAATTAATCTCCCCTACAACTTACTATTTTTTGTTTGGTAAACCTTTACAAGTAATATTATCTAATAAATCTAATTGTTCTAATATATACTCTTTATATTCTTTTGATGTTGCCATAATTAAATCTCCTAATTACATTTTCCACACCATCTGCAACCATTACAGCTATTTCTTCTTTTACAAGTTTTACATCCATGCCAAGGATTCCATATATCATTCATTTTATTATTATTTCCTTAATAGAACTATATCTTATTTTTCTTATTCATTATATTACATATTTATAAAAAATAAAAGACTCTCCTAGAATATTAAAAAGCAGGGATATTTCACCCTGCAATTTTTTATCTCATCCAGCTTACCCATGAATGATTGGCTGTTATTAAATGTTCTATTGCTTTATCAATATTCTCAATCACTTTGTCGCTTTCAACTATCGTATTTATTTCATCTTCAGTTAATTCTTTAAATTCCACACTTATTTTTAAATTAGTTATTACTATCTTTTTAAAGTTATCATCCATTAATTCTAATGTTTCCTTTTTATCTAATAATCTGTTGTCTTCTAATTGTTTATAACATAGGCATAAAAGTTTTAGATATAATTCATTTTCTAATAATTCTTGTTTGTGATTCTTTAAGAATCTTAATAACTCATTATAATTGTAATTATTCTTTCTTAATCGGTTATAACCGACATTTTTTCTTAAATTATTTCGATAAATTGTAATTTTTAGTTCTAATACTTGTTTGCAATACCAAAATCTTGTTAACATCTCAATAAATTTATCTTTCAGAATTTATATGTTGTTATACTTATTTCTTTTAATTATAAAAGCTACAATTATTGTAGCAACTATTACAGTACCACAACTTACTGGTATTATAATTCCAGCATTAGGAAGTATTGTTTTAGCAGTAGTTGTATCTGTATTAGTTTCTAAAGACGTTGTTGCACCTTTGTAATTAGTAGATGTTATTGCTGTACCATTTACATATAAAGTATGTCCGTTTAAGTTAATATTGCTATTATCTGAAACATCATTATTCAAAGATGTTATATAAGAATCTCCTGTTAAAGTTATGCCAGAACTACTATCTAATGTAATATTAATTGCTTTAGCTGTATTATCACTATTGATTGTTCCTGAATAACTACTTCCATTTTTTAATGATAAATCTAATGTAGAAATATTATCAACTAAAATATCTCCTTCAATTTTTTGATTTTTTGCATTTAATGTAACATTTCCACCATTTGAACCTGATGTTCCCCATTTTGCTGCTCCTATTTTTAAAAATCCACCATCAGCATCATTATTTATTATTTCATTATTTTCTAGTTCAATAACTGTACTTGTATTAGTAACAAATATTATCTCGCCTTTATTATTTACTATTTTAGAATCTTTTGCAGTAAATGCCGATGTTCCCACATCAGCATCTCCTGACATTGATTGATATATAAATATAGATTTATATGTTTCTGAATTTCCATTTAATTTTGTGTTTGTTGCTTCCATTGTTACATTATTTAAAGTTACAGAATTTTTTCCCTCTACAACTACACCTTCTGAAGCTGTTGATGTTAAATTTGCATTATTTACCGTTATGTCTGCTGTTGAATAAATTACAGGTGAACCTGTTCCATGTGATGTATAAGTACCACCATTTACAGTTAAAGTTCCTCCTCCTCTATCACTTCTTATTGGTGCTGATGAATTTCCATCTGTTTCTGCTGTTACATTATTCGCTGTTAAAGTTCCTCCTCCAGTTACCATTACAGCTCCTGAATTATTGCTTGATGTTTTAATATTGGTATCTGAAATATTTATTGTTCCATTTGAATAAGCAAATACACCATTTGCATGTGATCCATTTGTTGTAACATTTCCACCATTAATGTTTAGTGTTCCTTCTTTTACTAAAACAGCTGCATTAGTTCCATAAAAGTCAGAATTATCTCCATCTGAATCTCCTGATTTGGTAACTGTTGAATTTGAAATAGTTGATGTTCCACCTGTTACTAATAAAGCATTTTGAGAACCTGCCTCCGAAGAATAAGTTTGTCCATTATTTGTAGTATCACTTGATATTTCAGTTGCTCCTGTATGTGATACATTGCTACTTCCATTGTTTCCTCCTGGAGCTCCTTTATTTCCATCTGGTTTATTTGGTGGTGTTCCTCCATTTGAACTTGACATTTCTCCACTTGGCTTATCTGGTGGTGTTCCTCCATTTGAACTTGACATTTCTCCACTTGGCTTATCTGGTGGTGCAGCAAAAACTACTGTATAATTTAATGTTAATGTCAAAATAACAACAATAGATAAAATTGTTTTTGTAAATCTTTTCATATACATCTTCCTTTATTTTTTTAATTTATATTAAATATATTAAACAAACATTAAAATAACATTGAAAACTTTAATTTTTCATCATAACTTATTCGTATTTTCCAAATATTCCGATAATTTTGATAAATTGTAATTTTTTGTTCTAATACTTGTTAACAACACCAAAATATTGTTAACATCTTAATCTTATTTTATACTTTTTCTTATAAATTCTTCTATTTTATCAAATGGTATAATATCTTTTTGGTCATACAAATCACAATGTGAAGCACCTTCTATTGAAAGAAATTCCTTATTATTTGCATATTTACTATCTTTAATCATATTTTCATAAGCATCTTTTCCAAAATAATATGAATGCGCTTTATCTCCATGCACTATCATTACTGCATTTCTTATTTCTTTTGCATAATAGAATAATCTTGTATTTAAAAGTGATGTTCCTGCTGTAATATTCCATCCTCCATTAGAATTCAAACTTCTCTTATGGTATCCACGAGGAGTTTTATAATATGCATAGTAATCTTTTACAAATTGTGGTGCATCTTCTGGTAGTGGATCTACAACTCCTCCACCTAATTTATATTCTCCTGCTTTAAAATCTTCTGTTCTTTGATTATTTATTGCTACTCTTTTATTATATCTTGCTTCTTCACTATCTTCTCCATCAAAATATCCATTCCCTGTAACTCTTGACATATCATACATTGTTGATGCAATTGTAGCCTTTATTCTAGTATCTATACATGCTGTTTGAATAGCCATTCCACCCCAGCCACATATACCAATTATTGATATTTTTTCACTATCAACATTTTCTAAATTTGACAAAAAGTCAACTGCTGATTGGAAATCTTCAACATTTATGTCTGGAGAGTTCATATATCTTGGTTCTCCTGTACTTTCTCCTGTAAAAGATGGATCAAATGCTATTGTTAGAAACCCTCTTTCTGCCATTTCTTGAGCATATAATCCTGAACTTTGTTCTTTTACTGCTCCAAAAGGTCCACTTACTGCTATTGCAGGAAGTTTTCCATCATATTCTTTTGGGACATACATATCAGCTACTAATGTAATTCCAAAATGATTTTTAAAAGTTACTTTTTTAGACTCAACTTTTTCACTCTTTGGGAATACTTTATCCCATTCTTGATTTAATTTTAATTCTTCCATATCTTAAATTCCTCCATATTTTAAATTCCTAATTTATTTAACCAACTATCAACTTTACTGCTTTGGTCAGAAACCATATCTCCACCACGAATTGGTAATCCCTCAAGAACCTTTGCTTTTGGTTCTAATTTTTGAATATCTTCATAAGTTCCTGAACTTCCTGAACCTTCATGAGTATTAAATGGTATTATGGTTTTGTCTGCAAAGTCATAATTATCAAATAATGTGTACATAGCCATTGGCATTTGATACCACCAAATTGGATATCCTATAAATATAGTATCATAATCATCTAAATTGATATTTAATGTTTTTAATTTTGGTCTATCATCATTCTCTTTCTCTTTTTTAGCATCATCTACTAATTCATTATAATCTGTTGGATATACTTTTTCTGTTTCAATTCTTATAAAATCTCCTCCAACTTTATCACTTATAAGTTTTGCCAATTTTTGAGTATTTCCTGTTTCAGAAAAATAAATAACTAATATTTTATCACTATTTAAATTTAATTTTGCTTCTTTTCCTTGCTCATCAGTAATTGTTGAATCTAAAGTTTGATTTTCTTCTGTATTAATGTTTTTAATAATAACAGCTCCTAATACTCCAACAACAACTAATGCAATTAAACAAATAATTATTATTTTAACTTTATTCATAGATTATTCCTTCTTTCCCCAGTTTTCCACTTTATAATTTTCTCAATATTATAAGTAATTATTGATACTCCAAATATTATCATAAAATTATTCCATAATGAAATCCAAATATTGTTTGTATAATTGCCAAATGATGCTTTTGCAATTAAATAATTAATTATATTTGTATCAAAGAATAGTTTTATTCCATAGATTACAATTAATATTTGCAATAAATCCACTATATATTTTAAAATTTTATTCTTTTTTACTTTGCTAATTAACTTTGCAAAAATTGCTTTAAAATGTAATCCCAAATGCATTGACAAAAATATCATTCCCCAATAGCTAAAAAGTATATGGAGTTTACTAACTACTGCTCCATTAGAAATACTAAAAAAACTAAATAATTCTTTTGATATTGGTATTCCTAAAATTATTGTAAATAGCATAAATATTAAAAATCCTATATCAACAATTGTTAAGAAAGCTCTTGAAGAATTATATTTCCCTTTAAATAAATTTCTATAAAAATTTATATTTAAAATATTATGTATGATAAATAATATTAATAATACAATTCCTAATATTTCATGAATTAATTGTCCTGTATATATTTTAGAATATTCTAATATCATAAATATAAACATTAAAAAATCTACTATTATTCTATATGCTTTATTTTTCATATCATATCCTTTTAATTATCCAATTCTATTTTAACATCAAAGCTTCCACTTAATTTATCAATTTCACTAATTGTAGAAGTTATAACTCCAATATTAACTTGATCACCATATTGTTCTGATATTTCTTCATCTTTGAAAAGAATTGTGTAATATGGTGCATCAATAGCATAATCAATATCTCCATTTAGCCAACCATAATGCACTTCATCTTCGTTATATGGTAATTTTTCTGTTACTCCACAAAAGTCATGTGTATATCTTGATTCATGTTGTGTGATAGGCAACTTTTGAATCAAAGCTTTTGCTGTTTCCGAATCATTCAACACACCATAAATAACTGTGTCTCCAAAAGTCATTTTAATTTTTGTTCCACCAGTTACTACCCTTGTAGCTTTATTTTTATCTTGTGTTTGAATAGATTCTCCATCTCTCAGGCTATTTTTGGCTGTCTTTTTTTCATTATTATTTTGTGTACTTGCTTTTGCATTACTACTTAAATCACTACTATATTGATTTGTTTGAGAATTCTTTCCATTTTTATTAGATATAAAATATCCTCCTAAAACTAAAATAATCACAACTAATAGGGCTAAAATCACAATTATTATTTTTTTATTCATTAATCTCACCTCCAAACTATATATTCTTTCCTAAATTATAGGCTTCTTCTAATTTATCTTTATGGCTCAATATATCTCCGACATCATTTGCACCAGTTCCTTTTACAACACCTTTTAAAGTTACGCCTTCAAAGCATTCTACCCAACCTTCAATATCTTTTATTGCTCCATCCATTGCTTTTGAATCTGTATCATTTGCTGCTGTTAGTAGGTAAACATCTTTAAAATTATGACCTACTCCATATATTGGATTCATTCTATCTAAAAATGTTTTTAACTGCCCACTTACTGCATAATAATAAATTGGTGTTGCAAAGCATAGAACATCAGCTGTTCTAACCTTTTCCATTAATTCTTTTGCATCATCATCTATAACGCAATGATTTAATTTTAAGCAAGCAAAACAACCTCTACAATAATTTAATGTAATATCACGAAGAAATATTGTTTCCACTTCATTTCCAGTTTCTTTTGCTCCTCTTATAAATTCATTTGCCAAAGTTTCACTATTTCCATTTTTTCTAAAACTACTTGATACTACTACAACTTTTTTACTCATTTTTTAATTCCTCCTATTTATTTACTTATTTTCAATTAATTCCATTTTCCTCTCCTTTAGTCTATACTTAATATTAAAGTTACATCTTCTGAACCTAATATATTCTTTAATTCAGCTCCACTTACATTTTGAACTTTTCCAAGTTTTGTATAACTCCATGAGTTTGAATTATAAAATAATGATATTTGATTTCCTTGATACAAAACTATATCTCCTGCTGATGTAGTTATACTTTTATCATTTCTTGGTAAACTAAAGCCCAAATTACCTACTTTTTCAAATCCTCCATATTCGTTTGCATTGACTGAAATATCTCCATTCTTCAATCTTTCTACTAGGCTTTTTGTAGCTTCATTATCTTCTAATTTAACTTCTAAAACATTGTTATTAACTTTAATTTTTATCATATCTATATTTTCCTCTTTTATTTTTTCCGTTACTTGTTCTTGTATTGGAGTTTCTGTAGTTTTTTCTGTTTTTGTAGAATTAGTTTCAGTTGTAATATTTACATCTTCTATACTTTGATTAGAAGAAATATTTTTTTGTATATTCTCATTGCTTTTTATATTCTCCTTATTACTATAGTTTTGATTTGTTTCTAATTCGTTTCTATTTGTATTTTGTTTGTTAATTAAAATAATGGCAATTATTAGTGCTAAAATTATTAAACCTATAACGATATATATAATTAATTTCTTATTCATAACTTAAACTCCTCAAATTTTAAAATTATTTTGAATGTCCAAAATTAAATAATCTAAATCATCAATCTCTTTTTTGTCTAATCTTAATTTTTTTAATAAATTTTCTTTGTGTTCCTTTAACATTGTTATTATTTCATCTTTTTGCCTTTGCTCATATAGTTCAAAAAAACTCTCAATTTGTTTCTTTTTACATCCACTATCAATTAAATTTTGTTTAATTGCATCTTTTAAGTCTTGTTCTCCCCTCATTTGTTCTTAACTCTCCTTTATTTTTTCAATTACATTATACTTTACTTTATTACAATTGACAAATACTTATTTGTTATATGTATATATAATTGACAGTTATTTGAAAATGTAATATAATGTTTTTGATTTTTAAGGAGTGAAATGTATGGAAATAAGCGATTTAAGATATTTTTTAGCTGTTGCTAGAGAAGAAAGTATAAAACTTGCATCAGAGTCTTTATATATTAGTCAACCAGGACTTACAAAGGTTATACAAAGATTAGAAAAAGAACTTGGAAAAGATTTATTTATTAGAAGTAACAGAAAAATAACTTTGACTAATGATGGTATATTATTAAGAAAAAGAGCTCAAGAAATTATAGATTTAGTTGATAAAACAAGTAATGAATTTATACAAAATAATAATGATTTATCTGGCGAAATCTTAATTGGTGGTGGAGAGTCTGATGGGATGAAAATAATTACGCAAACTATGAAATCTCTTTCTGATAAATATCCCAAAATACATTTTCAAATGTATAGTGGAAACGGAGATGACATTTGTGAAAGAATTGATAAAGGTTTATTAGATTTTGGCGTTCTTATGGGAGTTGCAGATTTAAAAAAATATGATTTTATTAAACTTCCTTACTTTGATAATTGGGGCATATTAATGAAAAAAGATGATCCTTTTGTGGATAAAGAATATATAACATTAAATGATATGACCAAAATGCCTATTATTTTCCCTACTCAAACAAATGATGCTCCTAACTTAAAAAATTGGTTTGAAAATAGAAAACATGACTTAAACATTGTTGCAAAATACAATCTTATATATAATGCTGGTTTAATGGTGGAAGAAGGAATTGGAAATGCATTCTGTATTGATAATTTAATAAATACAACTAATATTAGTAATTTAGTTTTTAAACCTTTAAAACCCAAATTACTGTCTAACATTATGATTATATGGAAAAAATATCAAGTTTTTTCTGAGCCTAGTAAAAAATTTACAGAAGAATTAAAAAATAATATATCTAATAAACTGGAGGATGAAGTTAAAGAGGGTGTTCTAGAATAGGAAACCCTCTTTATCATTTATTTAATATAAAATTTTATTTTTTTGTTCTCAATATCAAAATATTATAATCTAATTGCTAAATTGTAATTTATCTCTTTTTATATACAATTATTTCTGGATTATCACCATTTGGTCCATATTCACTTACAAGTATAAAATCCATATTTGCAACTATTCCAAAACATCTGATGATTTCTCCATCATTAAATTCACTTTCTACTTGATTACCCAAATAAATATCGTTATCATCTAATAATTGAACTGTTTTACCATTCGGAATAGGATAATCTAAATTTACAAAGCAACCATTTAATGGGTTTAAATCTTTTATTTTAGGCATACCTGGAATATCCAAACTGTTTATTTCATTTAATAATTGTAATTTAAATGCCTCATAATTATCTTTTCCACCTGTTAATATATATTTTGCAATAAAACATTGTTTTCCAAATGGGCATCCCCCAGTCACCTTACATCCCTTACAATTGTTGTTTTTTCCATAACCACAATTACTGCAATTAGCTCCGCATATTGATTCCATATTCTATTCCTCCTTAAATTTTTATATATTTTTCTTTCTTAAAACAATAGCAATAAAGTTTAAATATTTACAAGCACCTGCATCTATTGCTTTCTTATCATTTCTAGAATATTCATTATCACATTTTATCCAATCATTCCAACATTCTTCATTGCTTTCCATTTCATAAATTGAAACAATTTCGCTATCTTTAGATTTAGAAACAATATTTTTCCAATATTCTATATCATGAATATAGTCCAGTTGTTCTGGTGTCCAAGATAATAATAATTCTTCTGGAATATTATTGTGGCAGTCTTTTTTCATTCCTGGTACAACTATATAAATATATCCACCTTTTTTTATAAAAGGCAAAAGCTTTTCATCTAAATATTTCTCATCTCTGCCAAAATAATTATAAGAATCTGTACTAACAACTGCATCAAAAAATTCTTTTTCATATTTTAAATCTGTTGCGTCCATTTTTACTGGAATGATTTCTTCTTCTGTTAATCCCATTTCAGTAAAGAATTTTCTATTTTCTTCTGAATCACTCCAAAGGTCAGTTGCATAAACTTTAAATCCATATTCCTTTACTAAAAAAATTGATGTAATACCTTGTCCACTTCCTAAATCCATAACAACTGAACCTGATTTTATATTATTATCTTTCATAAGCTCTTCTTCTAATTTTAATGGATTAGGTCCCATAATTTTATCATTTATGAAATTTGTGTTATATTTTGCTGTTTTTTCATATTTCATTTTACATTCATCTCCTATTTTTTATTTAATAATCTTATATTAGTTTCTCTCTTTAATAATATTTCTGCTACACATATAAGTAATAACAAAATATATTCCATATATTGCAATTAAGAATGCAAATGTAATAGCAGAACCATCTAAAATACTATTAACTCCTAAGCTACTTAATATAAATGTGCAAAACTTTAACCCAAATATAGTATGTATAATTGCAAGAGATAGCGGTAACATAAAGAATATAAATGTTTGTTTAAATAATGACTTATTTATATCTTTTTCATCTGCTCCTATTTGTCTTAATACTCTATATTTATTTTTATCATCTAAACAATCTGATAATTCTTTTAATGCTAAAATAGCTGATGATGAAATTAAAAAGATGATTCCTAAATATAATCCAATAAAAGTAACAATTGCTGAAAGCCCAACAGATGCTTCTTTAATTTCTAATTTTGTATCTTTTGTGATAGTAAAAATTGGCTTATAATTTTCTATTTTATTTTCAATATCTTCTATAACTTTTTCATCATTTGTACTATAATTTCCAACTAATATCTGACTATGTTTATTATCATTTTCTATTATATTATCATTTACTACAAAAAATCCCAAATTGGTTGGATTAACTCCTATTAGTATAAATCCATCAATAATTTTTTTGTATGGTTTTAACCTATTTCCAAATATATTAATGATACTATCTCTGTTTATTACCTCTTTATAAATATCAGTTTCATAATTAGAAACAATTGCATATTCATCATTTTCTAATTTAATTGTATCGCAATTATAAATTTTAGCAAGTTTATTATAATCGCTTACACCTATAATATAAACTGGCGAATCATATCTAACATTAGGGTATCTATCCCTTACTTCATTCTCGTATTCTCCAAGAGATGATCCATAATTCAAATTCTTATCATAATAATCTGTAACAATTGTTATATCCTTTGTATTATTTTTTATAATATTATCATCTTCTATAAACTCATTAATGTTAATACTTTTTGTTTCATCACTATAATATCCAATCAATTCAAAATCAACAGGTGCATATTTATTAATAGATTCATTAAAGAAATTTTTTATTGTAAAAGCACTTGATAACAAGCACAATGTAATAAATAACATTATACAAATTATTGAAATAGATATTACCATTGTATTAATTTTACTACTTATTTGTTTGAAAACAAATGTGTTTAAGTTTTTAGAATAAAGATTATGACATTTTGATAATATTTTTAATATCATTCCAGCCACAGAGTAAAAGAATATGGCTGTTCCCAATACTCCGAGAGATATTGGAACTAATAGAATACTTACCTCATACTTCAATAATTCATTAATTTTTTCTGTTACTAAATAATATGCTGTGCCTAGCATTAATACAGATATTATAAACAATATAACACAAATGATAGTATTTTTTAATTTGATTTTTTCTTGTTTTTTACTTGCTTGTAATAAGTTTATTAATTTATTTTTACTAACTATAATTGTATTAAATATCATTACTATAAAATATATAATTCCAAAATAAATTATTGTTTTTATTGTAGCTGCCTTTGAAAAATTAAAAGTGAATTTAGTCATATCAGCTTCAAACATATTCGCAATAAATATAGAAGTTATTTGTGATAATATAATTCCTAATAATAATCCTACCACTAATGATATTAAACCTATAATAAATGTTTCTATAAGTAAAACAAATGATATTTTTCTTTTAGACATTCCAAGAGTCATATATATACCAAATTCTTTATTTCTCTTTTTAATTAAAAATCTCGAAGCATATATAATTAAAAAACCTAGTATTAATGACACAAACACCGAAACATACGATAACAATTGTATCATTAACTCAATCATTTCATTTTGTCTTGATGTTACTGTTAGCATTGCAGTTTGTGAATCCATAGAGTTAAATATATAAAATATACATACCCCTAATATCAATGTTATAAAATATATTGCATAGTCTTTAAAACTTTTCTTAATATTTGAAATAGATAATTTACAAAGCATCGTTTAAATCACCCCCTAATAGAGTGACAACTTCAATTATATTATCAAAGAAATCCTTTCTTGATTCAGCTCCTTTATGTATTTCATTAAAAATTTTTCCATCTTTTATAAATATTACACGAGAAGCATAACTTGCAGTAAAAGCATCATGTGTTACCATTAAAATAGTTGAATTTAATTCTTTATTTAAGTATTCAAAACTATTTAATAATTGGCGAGATGATTTAGAGTCCAATGCTCCTGTTGGTTCATCAGCAAGTATTAAACTAGGATTTGTAATAATTGCTCTTGCACTTGCAATTCTTTGTTTTTCTCCTCCACTCATTTGATATGGATATTTATTTAATATTGCTTTTATTCCTAATTTTTCAGCAATATCGCTTATTCTTTTATTTTGTTCTTTATAAGAAATACCCTGAATAGATAATGCTAAAGATATGTTTTCATATCCTGTCAAAGTATCTAATAAATTAAAATCTTGGAAAATAAACCCTAATTTATTTCTTCTAAATTTATTTAATTTATTTCCTTTTAATTTTGTTATATCATCTCCATCCACAAAAATGTGTCCACTTGTTACCTTATCAATTGTAGAAATCATATTTAAAAGAGTAGTTTTTCCAGAACCACTTGCTCCCATTATTGCAACAAACTCTCCTTTTTCTACTTCAAATGAAATATCATTAATAGCTTTTGTTAAACTTGATTTACTACCATAATATTTCTCTACTTTTTTTACACTTAATATTTTCTCCATTCTTCTTGCTCCTTTCAATTTTAATTATAGTAAAACAAGTTTGATTTGTCGTTGGATTAATATTACACAACATTACAATTTTGTAATATTATGTACTTTTTCATTACATTGCTCCTTTGTAAATATTATTTTTACCAAATTCTAGTATTACTTTAGTATATTGATTTTCTTTGCTTTCAATACTAATATTGTGACCTAGTTTGTCACATAATTTCTTAATAATATATAATCCCATTCCAGTTGATTTCACTTTATCTCTCCCATTTGTTCCAGTAAAAGATTTATCAAAAACTCTTTTTAAATCTTTTTCGGGGATACCTATTCCATTATCATATATTTCTAGTATCACTTTATCTTTATTTTCTGAGCTTTCTATTTTTATAATTGATTCACTTTCTTTTTTATATTTAATGCTGTTATTAATAATTTGATTTATTATAAACTCTAGCCATTTTTTATCAGAATTTGCACTAGTTGCTTTCAAATCAACTTCAAATTCTATATTGTTTTCAAGTAAATCGTCTTTATTTTTTAAACTAATATTTCTAACTACTTCTTTTAAATCAATTTCTGTAATTATAAAATCTTTTTCTGTATCTTCTGATCTAACATAATAAAGAATTTCATCTATATTATTGTCTAGTCTCCTAATCTGACTTAAAAAAGATTTATCATACTTTTCTGGATTATTATGACATTTTAGAACCATACTTGAAATAGGGATTTTAGCTTCATGAATCCATATCTCAACAAATTCTTTAAAATCATTAATGTTTTTTTGACTTATCTTTATGTTTTCTATCATTGATTTATTTATTTCATATAATGAATTAACCATTATTTTCTCTTCATATGTAGTTGGCTCTGGCAGCGTTTCTAATATTAAAAACTTCTTATCAAGCTTTTCAAGATTATCCATAAATAATTTATAAAACTTATTTTTTCTTATATAGCTAATAGCTAATATTAGCACTCCACTTAAAATAAAAAATATAAATGTTATTATTAATGCAATGCTTGGTGTTTTAAATGCAGCAAGCATTAATGCTATTAAGCTTGCAGTTACTAAATAAATTACTATACCTATTAAATTATCTTTTACATATTTTAAAAATTTCATATTATTCTATATCCTATTCCTTTTCTTGTTTCTATAATATTATCATATCCAAGCTCAGAGAGTTTTGCTCTTAATCTGCTTATATTAACAGTTAAAGCATTTTCGTTTATATATTCATCATTATTCCAAAGGTCAGTCATTATCTCATCCTTTGATACTATTCTGTCTTGATGATTTAAAAGCAAACTAAAGATTATTATTTCATTTTTAGTTAATATCACTTCTGCATTTTTATTCTTCACTATTCCTTTTCCAATATCAAAGCTTAAATCTTTATATGAAATAATATTTGAATTTAGCTCACACCTTTTAAAAATAGCTGCAATCTTTAATAATAATATCGTTGGATTATATGGCTTTATTATATAATCATCTGCTCCATAAGAATAAGACAATACTTCATCAGTTTCGGAAGTTTTACTTGTAACCATAATAATAGGAACATTTGATTCTTTTCTTATCTCTTTTAGCAAAATTTCTCCGTTTAATATTGGAATATTAATATCAAGTAATATAAGGTCTACTCCAGATTTTAATATTTCATTTTTAGCATTTTTGAAATCAGTTAATATAATTGCTTCATAATTTGAGCTTTTTAATAAATTATATAATTCTTCTGCTATAACTTTATCATCTTCGACTATCATTATTTTTTTCATTATGTTTAGACCTCCAAATTAATTATATCACACTTTTTATGAAAATAACCTTACAATTTTGTAAGGTTAAAATTAAAAATATTTTAGTATATAAATCCCTCTATTTAAATTGATTGTAATTTGTATTAATGTTTTTTATAATTAATATTCGCTAATTTTGCTTGTTTACACAAATCTTTTGTTTGAATCTTATATTTCTCTCCATCTTTTATAGTATAAGTTCCACATTGTCTAAATTCAAAATCTACATTTTTTCTTATACATTGTTCTCTAATATCTAATGCCCATTCATAATTGAATACTCTAGCATTTACATCTGATTCTCCTCCAACTACAACAAGTTCAATATCATCAAGATACTTTTCAATGTCTATTTTCTCTAATAATGGCTGTGCTGTTATACATTTATGTTTTATTGGTAAATCTTTAAAAATTGATAATTTAGAATCTGCATTTTTTTGATTTTCAATCGTACAACATACAACTACATTATCGTATCCATCTTCCCAATCATCTGGAATACATTTCATAAATCTATCAATTCTTTTTGTTAGAAATAAAAAAGTACACTCCTGCCTTTCTTTAATCATTTTCCAACAGTCTTTTCTCCACTCATCTGCTTCTTCTATTAGAAAATCAGTAGAAAAACATAAATAAACAATTCCTGATTTCATCTTATAATTTCTGTTTTTTAATTTTTCTATTGGCTTTTCAAAATCTTTTGTCTTTACAATATTACTTGTATCTATATTTCTTTTTAAATCACCCTTATGAATGTAGCAATGTAGACAACCATCACTACATTTTTTACATCCTCGCCACGGATTCCACATTGCCATAATAAGCTCTCCTTTATATATTATAATTTCTTGTTCTTATATAATTTCCTTCTTGTACTGCAGCAAATGTTGCAATACTGCATATGATAATTTCAAATATTATTGAATTAGTATTAGCTATTATAAAAGGTGTTATAAATAATATGAATCCTGTTATTTTGTTTGCAGTGGTATGTAATAATACTAATTTTTTGTAACAAATATAAGCACATATTACATTAGTAACTTTTATTAAAGCAATAATAACTGTCCATATAATTATTCCCTTAGATAAATTTAAAGCAGGTAATATTTTAATAATTGCCACAATAACAAATATTATATCAGATGCACTATCTAATCTAGCTCCTAGCTTACTTTCATTTTTACTTTTTCTTGCAATAAATCCATCTAGTATATCTGATATACCACAATAAATATATATTATATAAAATGGGAAAGAAAATGTTTCTGAAATAGCTAATATTATTGACATTATTATTCTGCTAATAGATAAATAATTTGCTATATTTTTCATTATATCCCACTTTCTATTTTTTGTATTAAAACATATTTCTCTTTTATTGATATTTTTACAACTTCATAGCCATATTCTAATAATTCTTTTTTGTATTTTAAAAATGAATGATCAATATCAAATCCTAAAATATTTCTTATTTCTTCATAAGGAATTTGATATTTTGCTTTTTGATTATCTTTAATGTATTTCCAAAATGGCTCATATTTACTCATATACATACCTCATAAATTTATATTTCTATCAAACTCTTTTCAAAATCTTTAACATAGTATTTTATATTTTTTGTGCCTTTTGAAATAATTGTGTGTCCTTCTTCTTCAAGTAATCTTTTTTGTAGTTCTATTGCCTCTGGATATTTAACATTTAATTCCCCATCTGATTTTAAAGTTCTCCAATATGGTGTAATATCTTCGTTTCTTTGATAACTAGCCCAAGCAACAATATTTACAAATATACCTGCTGTCATAGGATCAGTAAAATCAGCATTATTTTTCTTTGCTAAATAATCTCTCATTTGACTAACTGTGATAAGTTTTCCTTTTGGAACTTTTTTCATTAGTTCATCATAATAATGTGGTGGTGCAAAAAACATTTTAGTTCCACCATATTTTCTTATAGTCTTTTCATCTTCAACAATTTGAATTTTAGGCATATCCTTATTGTTTTTCATCATAGCGTTAAAATCTTTTTTACTCTCATTAGACATATTCTTATCTCTCCAATCTAAACAACAAATTACTATTTTTCTTTATACTACATGTTAACAATATTACTTATATTATTACTTAAATTCTGCTCATCTTTATAAATTGTAATTTATTGTGATAATTCAAAATCAATTTCATACTTATCATCAACTAAAATATATCTTTGATTATACTTTTTACACATTTCTAAATTAGCATTATTCTCTTTTATTAGTTCTTCTTGTGATATATCCTCAAATTTTCTGCTTTCTATTGTATTACTATACATTTTAATATCAGAAAAATGTGTTCTAATATAGTTTTCTGTCATTATTAAACAAACATATTGTATTTTCTTTAAATACTCATCTTCAAAAGATTCTTTCCAATTAAAAGGAATGTAACATCCTTCAATAATAATATTTTGATTGTTTTCTATATTTGTTTTTATAATTTCTTTAACTATATTCCATAAATAATCTGTTAGTTTATCATCATCTTCTACTGTCAATTGAGTATTTTCACTTCTTATTAGTCCCATCTTTAAATGATCTATTGATAAATATGGATATTTATACTTTTCTAATAGTTTTTGTGCTAATAAAGTTTTGCCTGTATGTGAACTTCCAGCTATTAAAATAACCATAACTCCCTCCCATAGAAATTACTATTTTATTGTATCTTTTATATCGCAATTTATTTTGCTTTTTATTATATCAACTATAATTTTTGTATTTCCCGTATAAGAATAATATACTAATAATGTTTTTATTTTTTCTCCATTCTAAATTATTTTAATCATTTTTTCACTTTTCATATATTAATATCCTAAACCTTTTAACCAATTTTCTACTGTACTTCTTGAGTTTTCTTGTCTTGCTTTTTTTCCTTGTATTGCTAATCCATTTGTATTAACTGTACTTGTTTTCATTTTATTCATTATTAATCACTCCTATATCCAACTTTCTATTTTATTACGAGCATTTTTGCAATCTGCACCTCTAATAGCTAAACAATCATTTAATACATTTGCTCCTTTGCATATTCTTTTTACATCACTTGGTACACTTGCGAGTCCAGAGCCTTCATGTGTTGTTACTATTCGAATAGTTTTTCCTGTGAAATCTAATTCTCTTAGAGCTGTTTCAAGTTCTGGTGCATATGTTCCCCAATATATTGGTGACATTATATAAATAACTTCATATTCTGATATGTCTGAAATATTTTCTTTGATTGGTGCATTTCCCACCCTTTGCTTTGCCTCTTGAATGCAAGTATTATAATCTGCTGAATATGGTACCTGTGGCTCTACTTTAAATAAATCTGCACCTGTAATATCTCTTACATATTCTGCAATATATTCTGTGTTTCCTTTATCAATATAACCAACTGCATAATTTTCATCTGCTCTTGAAAAGTATATAACTAAACTTTTCTTATCCTTATAACTTTCTTTGTTTCCTCCAAATAATCCCATTTTAATATCTCCCTTCTAATATGATGATGCTTTAGATTGTTTAATAATCCAAGTATCATTTACCTTTTCTAATAATACATCCTGTCTTAACTTCCACCATGATTTGCCAAATCCAAATGGAGAAGCAAGTGTTTTAGTTTTTCCAATTATTGTAGCCCTATCTCGATCTATATTTACTTCAATACTTTCATGAATTGATTCATAATAATTTAACTCTCCACTTAAAACTGAATTTATATAATCTTGTTTTGATTGCCTTTTTCCCGTCATGTGAATAAGAACATAATCATCTGCAAGTATTTTATTTAATGTATCTACATCCTTATATATACTTGCATCACATAATTTTATATATAGTTCTTTAATAATATCTTTATCTTCCATATTACTTTTCACCTTTCATATAAGGTTTAATTGCAATTAATATAAATTCTGTGGTTGTTTTCAAATGTTCTTGAGGGTCATACTTTTTGTCTGTCATGCACCAATTAAGCATCATTCCATAAATTGTATTTATAATGAAGCCCACTAATTCTTCTATTGGTGTGTCCTTTTTTAGTTCTCCATTTTCTATGCTAGATTTTAATAACATTCTTATGCATTCAGAGTCATACCCTATTTTATCTAGCTCTACTGGTTTTAAATTATTGACTATCCATTGTCTACATATTTCAACACCACAAGATTGAATTTGTTTCATTAATTCTTTATTAAAATATTCGATTTTATCTTTTAAAGGCTTATTTAACAATTCATCTTCATATTTTATATGTTTTTTTGAAACTAATTCTCCTATTATTTCTTCTTTTGTTTTGAAATATGTGTAAAAAGTTCCTTTTGCAACTCCAGCTTCTTCTGTTATATCTTGAATAGATGTTTCTCTAAAACCCTTTTTAGATATTACTTTTTTTGCAGCCTCAATTAAGTTTTCTCTAGTTTTTAAGGCTAATTCTTGCCTCATTGTCATTTGAACTATCACCTCCATTTTTCCACAGTATATCATTTTGTTGAACAAAAGTCAATGAACTTTATTCAACTTAATATAAAAAAAAAGAGAGAAAATTCTCCCTTTAAAGTTTTATTTTGTTAGGAATGCCAAAATCTTGTAAACATCTTTATAAATTGTAATTTATCGTACCTACTATATTTTTAATAAAACCCTAAATCCTCGATTTGAATAATAAGATTCTGCTCCATTATGAAATATAAATGTTCTATTATATTTTTTATCTCCAAATAATGCTCCACCTAATTTTCTAATTTCTATTGGAGTTAATATCCAGCTTGTAGACTTCAAATCAAAATCTCCCAATGATTGAAGATATTTATATTCTGCTTCATCCAATACTTTTACCATATTATTATTTGCTTCTGTTATAATATCCGAATTTGGTTTATTGCTTTTTCTACTATTCAAAGCATCTATATCATAACAAAAACTTCTTCTTCCAACAGGAGATTCTATTGAAGTATCACAATAAACATACTTATCATTGTCTTTATCATACATAATAACATCAGGTTCTCCACCAGTTTCTTCCATATATTTTAAAGATGGAATTACCTCTCTTGTTATTCTTTTTTTTACATCATCCCACTTAATATCTTTATGCATATTTTTATTTTGAATAAATCTTTTTTCTAAAATTAATATTATTTCATCATCACTCATATTCATTCTCCTCCACAAATTACTATTTATCTATTTATAATGCTAATATTCCCAAATGCTCTAATAAGATTTTTAATCCTATTATTATTAAAACAATACCTCCTGCAAGTTCTGCTCTGTTTTGAAATTTATCTCCAAATTTGTTTCCAATTATTACTCCTAAAAAAGACAATACAAAAGTAATTATTCCTATAATTGATATTGAAAGTAATAGATTAACTTCAAAAAAAGCAAATGTTACACCAACTGCTAATGCATCAATACTTGTTGCAATAGCCAATAAAAGCATAGTTTTCACATCAACTTTATCATTTCTTTTTTCTACCTCATCATCTGTAGAATCTTTTATCATATTTCCACCAATTATTGCTAATAATATAAAAGCAATCCAATGGTCTACACTTTGAACAAATGAACTAAATGTACTCCCTAAAAAATATCCCAAAACTGGCATTAATGCTTGAAATACCCCAAAATATAATGCTATTGTTATTGCTTTTTTCCAATTTATTTTTTTCATTGATAGACCTTTACATATAGATACAGCAAAAGCATCCATAGCTAGTCCAACTCCTATTGCTATTATTTCAAATAATTCCATTTTCATTTCTCCTATCTAAATGCAATATTACTATTTATCTTATAAAATTAGTAAATGTTATTTGTTCTTGTTCTGGCATTTGTATACCTGCTTTTCTTCCTGCTTCTTGACATTTTAAATAATAGGCCATATTTTTGCCTAGTATTCTCATTATTTGCATCCCCTCTTCATCTTTTCTAACATCATCAGGAGTAGCACCATGTACCATATTCCAATATCTTGATGAAATTATAGGCATTTGATTCATTGCAAAGTATTTATTTAATTGATCAAATGTAGCTGTTGTTCCTGCTCTTCTTGCAGATACTACGCTAGCTGCTGGTTTTAATCTAAATAATTCAGGATTTGTAAATGTTGAATAAAATAGTCTATCCATAAAAGAACTTATTGAACCTGTTGCAGCTGCATAATGAACTGGACTTTCAAAAACAAATCCATCTGCTTCTTTGCATTTCTCTGCAAATTCATTTACTACATCATTAAACACACATTTACCATTTTCAAAGCATTTACCACAAGCGATACAACCTGATATAGGTTTTACTCCGACCCAAAATATTTCTGTTTCAATTCCTTCTTTGTTTAATTCTTTTGCGACCTCACTTAATGCGGTATAAGTACATCCTTCTTTATGAGGTCCTCCATTTACTAATAATACTTTCATTATATTTTCTCTCCTTTATAATTTACTTTATTTATCACTATCAATCAAATTATTTACCAATGCTGTTGCATTTTCCACACCATCTGCAACCATTACAGCTATTTCTTCTTTTACAAGTTTTACATCTTGGCTGAATTTTTATATCAGTTTCTTTATATATTAAAGGATTTTGTAGTTCTGATTTTAAAGCCATAACTCTTTGATAAGCTTTTGGTATGTTATATGTTTTTCCATCTTTTATAAAAACGTTTCCTGTACCACAAAAATCAAACTTTACATTATATTTTATACATTCATCATAAAGTTTTTTTACCCAATCATAATATAAAGGTCTATTTCCTTCATAATTTTCTCCATCAACCAGTACAATTTCAAAATTTCCTGTCTTTAAGTATTTATCTATTGTGATTTCGGAAATCATTGGAGCACACATTATTCCTTTATGCTTAAAAGGTAAATCTAATAGAATTGGTAATCGCTCATCTGCCCTTTTTTGGTTTTCTGCTGTAAATACCATTATTACATTTTCTAATCCATCTTCCCACCACTCGGGAAGATTATCTAATACTCTTTCTGCTCTTTTTGTTTGAAGCCAAAAAGTAACATCTGAGCGAGTTCTAATCATTTCCCATACTTCTTTTCGCCACTCATCTGCTTCCTCTAAAAAGAAATCGCTTGTCATACATACTCTGATTGTCGCTCCACTTGGAATTTTGTACTCTCCATTTCGACTTTTTTTAAGTGGTAAATTAAAATTGGTTTTTACTTTATAAATATTACTTCCATCTATATCCCTTTGGCTATCTAAAAAATACATATAGCAATTTTCACAGCCTTCGCTATATTTTTTGCATCCATGCCATGGATTCCATATATCATTCATTTTATAATTATTTCCTTAATAGAACTATATCTTATTATTAAATATATTTTTTGCATTTAATATGTTTTATTTATATCATAAATGCTTATTTATTTCAACGGTTTTGTGATTTGGAATTTTTTCTAGACCTTCGGGTTATGAGAAGTTACTGTAATTTAGTGAAATTAAGGGTTTTAGCTTATTTATCAATGAAAATTGGGGAAGATTATTTCGAACATTTGTGTCTTTTCAAGTCCTTTTAGGAGAATTTCTTCATCAACTTTTCCCCAATGAATTATACATGGCTTTTTATGGGTTAGTTTTTGAAATAAAAACAATCAAAATTTATATTAGGAGGTTTACTGTGATTAATATAACTTATCATAAGGAAGGAGATTATTTGATTCCTGATTTGATTATGGAGAAATCTAATTCAACTTATAATGTTGGAAAATATGGACATTTAAGAAATAAATTCTTAAAAGAACATAAAAGAGGATTATATACTAAATTAATGATTAATGGAAATTTAACAGATCATTTAATTGATATTGATAAAACTGCTACTGCAAGAGTTAAAAATATAATTAATAAACTTGCTAAAACAGAAAATGTGAATGAAGATTTAAAACAATCTAACCAATTTGAATGGGTTAGATGTATGAATAATATTAAAAACAGAGCTGAAGAAATTGTTTTTAATGAATTAATATATGTGTAGGAGGAAATGGAAAATGAGTTTTAGAGAAGTAAATGATGATATTTTAAAAGAGTTTTGGGAATACAGAGACCAAACTGCATTTGCATTTATGACTAAAGAAGATAAAAAACATATGATTTATTTTGATGAAATTACAAGCAAAATCTTAAACAGCATTCCTAAACAAAATAGGAAGTTTGTGCAACAGCAACTAAATAAGCTTGATGATAATTTTTCTGAGTATGTTGGGTATTGGAGTGAGAAGTATTATAGGAATGGATTTTGTGATGGAGTGCAAATGATGTGTGGATGTTTTGAGGAATAGCTAAAACAAAAGTGTGAATCTTTACTTTTGTATAAAGTACAATTTTCACACTTTTTATTATGTATCAAGAACATTATTATTACACTTATCAATTTTCGTAATAAAATCTATTTTTATATTATTTTTAGGGTTTTTATATTCTTTATTGCAAAACTCTATAAAATCTTGCAACTGTTCCTTAGCCTTTGAAGTTTTTATTATTTTTTGATAAGTTTTCTCTAGCCCATAAAAATCTATTAAATTTTCTATCGCCAATCGTAATATTGTAAACATTAATTTATATTGTTTTGAAATAATTGTATGTTGTTTTCTGTTAATTCTTAGAACATATTTGTCTATTGGATATCTTGCATTAATCATTGTATTATCTCCATAAATTCCTTCCAAATAGTTTATACATTCTTCAATCCTTAAAAGCTGGTTATTAACTGAATTAATATTTAAGTATTTTATATATTTCCTCCTAACACCTTGTACTAATTCTAAACTTTTATGGTTATCAATTTTCAAAGTATGTGCTGTTTCTTCTATTTCAAAAAAATCTTGTAAAATTGCTTTTAAATGGTTTTCAATATATTGCATTATTAGTGCTGTTAATGGAGATAATACTTCATTAACATTTTCAATTTCTAATAATTTCTTAATTGCTTTTTTATACTCAGAATTATACTTTAAAACCTCTTTATATAATTCTTCTTTCCTACTTTGAAACTCCATGTTCTCATACTCCTTTTTATTCTTTATGCCCTTTTATAAGCTCATAAATTGGTAAAATTTCAACTTTATCAGGTTCAATATTGTAAATAATCCTTGCCCTGAATTCTTCCAATTTTAATTGCATCATATCACTAAATTCTCTATAAATTATCTTTGAGTCTTCAGTTTCTTCAATTCTAAAAATATAATCTTGTAATTTCAGTATTTCTGATAAAACTACAGCTTGTCTTCCTTCTCCTTCTTTGTAATATCTAAAATGTCTTGCAGCTTCTTGTATTTTTATACGTAAATCATATAATTTTTGAAATAGTTCATATGTTTTTATATAATTAGCATTTCCTGTAAAAAACTCTACATCTCCTAAGATAAAATTCAAATTATCTGTACTTTGATTTAAATAATTCAAATACTGATCCACTATTGTATTAATCTTTTTAGTATTTTTACTATATAACTCTTCAATCTTTTCATCTATATATTTTTTACATGCATCTTTAGATATCTTTCCTAGTAACTCTTTATTATCTTCTTTTATTTGCTCTCTTATTAATTTAGTATTTTCAAATTCTCTTGCGGGAATTTCTAGTTTAATTTGTTTATAATACTCTGTTATCCCTATTTTTCTTCTTTGTTCGTTTATGAACTTTACAAAAATGTCTTTATCATAATCTATATTCATATAGTCTATACTATTCAATCCTATAATCAATTTTCTACATTCATTCCAATATTGTTCTAATACTCTTTTTCTCTCAACTTTATAGGCAGATATATAGAAAAATACTGTAACAATTGAACTACAAAATGATCCTAAAAAAACATCTTTCATAAATCCAGTGAAATTATTTGAATACTTTATATCTAATACTTTAAATAATATAGCCATTATAAAAAGTATACTTGAAATCATAATAGCTAGTTTTGATGCCTTACAATTAACTTTCATAATTACCTCTTCTATTTTAAATAATACTCTATTATTTTAATATACTGATCCTGTGCATTTAAACAGGTATCAATTAAATATCCTTTTTCTCTATTACTTTGATATTCTTTTAAGCCCCTGTAATAAAATAGTTTATCTTTATCTAGAATAATAAACGGAATTATATTATTTTTTAAACATTCTTTAAATGCAATTATTCTACCAACTCTGCCATTACAATCTTGAAATGGATGTATTTTTTCAAATCTAGCATGAAATTCAATTATTTCGTGAATAGTTATCTGTATCAAAGAATTATACCATTCTACTAATTTTTGCATATTTTTTTGAACATCCTTTGGAGCTGTTGTTTTCATATCACCAACTGAATTTGGTAGTTGTTTATATTCTCCTACATTAAACCACTCTTTTTGTGCATCAGAAGTTCCTGTTTTTAGTATTTTATGAAATTTCTTTATCATATCTTCTGTTAATTCATCATTAGCAACATCAATCATATAATCAATTAGTTTAAAGTGATTTGTTGTTTCTATAATATCATTAACATTTGCAATTGTTTTATCTTCAAATAAAATTGTATTAGTTTCAAATATATATCGTGTTTGCTCTTCTGTTAATGTACTTCCTTCAATATGATTAGTATTATATGTGAAAGCAATTTGCGTATTATGATATAGATTACCTTTTAATTTCATATCCTTTTGTTCTCTTAATATATCTAACACATTTATATTTGAAATATCAAATTCTTTTTCATCACTTAATAATTCATCAATTGATATCTCAAATAATTCAGCTAATCTTTTTAAAGACTCAATATTTGGCTCTAATGCTCCTGATTCATATTTAGAAATAGTTGCAGGACTAACATTTAATATATCAGCAACTTCATTTTGAGTCATTCTTTTCTTTTCTCTATATAATTTAATTTTATCTCCTAACATAATAAAAACTCTCCTTTTTGATTATAATACTATTATATCATATTATTTCCAAAAAAGAAAGTATTTATTCGGCGTTTTGTATTTTATTTCCAAAAAAGATTTATATACATTTCAAATTCTCTTGACATTACCAATAATAAAGTGATTAATAACAATAATTTTTATGGAAATAACTTATTGGAAGTTATATATTATTTCTTACTAACATATGTAAGTATTCTTTTACCTAAAAGAGTAATATGAAACCTGTCTATATTTAAATTATTAGCTGTACCAACAGTTACCAAATAATCAACTTGTAAAACCCCTAAATCATTTAATTTCATAAGTGACTTTGCAAATAAAGCTCCATAGAATGATTCTTCATCATCATTTAAAAGTAGTAAATAATTTAATGGTATTTCAGGAAATTGACAAAAAGTTCTAAAATCTTTCCAAAAAATAGTAGTATTCTTTAATATAATATTTCTATCTATAAAATCCATTTTTAGCATTTTTAATTCATTTTTATGATTATTATTATACTTTTCTATTTTTAAATTTTCTTTTTTATTTTTTTCTATATTTAGCTTTTTTTCTTTGCTTTTAAATATATACTCATTTTTGAATCCCGCATCTAGAAAGGATTTTATTTTTTTTAATAAAATAATATCATTGCTGTTTAAACTTTCAATTATTTCACAAAGTTCTTCTTCTAAATTATGTTCTTCTTTCATTATACAATCAATAAATATAGAAATGTATATATCAACCGTTTCAGGTATACATTTTATAATTATATGTTGTAATGAATTCGAAATAAAGTATTTTTCATGCTCTGGTAAAGTTATTATTTTCTCTTTAAATTCGTCTATAGATATTTTTTTATTCTTTAATTCTTTTTCTATCTTTTTAATTCTTTTTACTATATCGTTGTCTGAAATTAGTCCCACCACTCTTCTTATAGCATATGTAATTAATGGTATAGCACTAAAGGCTGGATTAACTAATCCCAAAACATTAGATGATGCATCTGCAAAGTTTATCACATTTTCTATCTTTTCTTTTTTCATAATTTCTCCTTTTTTAAGCTAATTACATTTACAACTTATCAAATTTTTATATTATCTATCATTCTTTCAAAACAATCTTTATCTAATCCAAAATTGATTAAATAAAACTTATTAATTATATCATTATTATCAAAAATCTCCCCACAATTCTTACAAAATAAAGATGCTTTATATTCCATTTCTATTTTTAAATTTGCATTATTTACATTACTATTTATAATTTTTATATCTCCAAATCTTGTTATGTTGTATTCTAGTGGATCTATAATTTTTAGTTTTTCCAATTCAATCAAATAGTTTTTAACAGCATCATATTTTGAATCCCATATTTCATCTTTACTATAATCAAATTCCTTAAAATACTTTAATCCAGAATACTTTTCAACCCATGAAATTATTTTAGCTAATTGAATATTCTTCCCTTCTCTATTTAATATAAACATATCATATATAGCCTTTTGCCATGTTTCTCTAGTGCAATCAAATGCATATTCTCCTTTAACTGGTATATTATACACACTTATACTATTTTTTATATTTTTTTTACTGTAGTCATCTACTACACTTAAAAATTTATTCACTTTCTTCCTTTTTAAATCTTCTTTATGTTCTATAGCATATTTTCTTTTTTCTTCCTTTTGCTGTTCTTGAATCATCTTTATTCTTTCTTCATATTCTTTTTTTCTATTTTCTAAATCTCTTTTTTCACACAACTCTTTTTTTGTGTATTTCTCATTTAATACAAAATGCTTTGTATTATATACTTTATCATATATTTTTCTTTCTTCATTCTCTACTCTTGTTTTAAAAATCCATCCTCTTATAGCGTTAAATAGTATATATTTGTCCAAATCGAAATCATCTTTTTGCATATCTTCTTTAATAAAACTTAAACATATTTCAATCATATCTATTTTAGATTTTTTAACCTTTTCTTCTTTTTGTTTATCAACTTCATGTGTAACAAAAATCTCTATTGCTAACTTTTTATTGCCTATTTCAACAATGCAATCTGGAATAAAATCATCAATCCTTACTTCATTTTCTACCCATTTATACGGATATATACTCTCTTTTATAAAGAATTGATTTGTAATTCGTTCATTATTTTCATTTTCCCACCTATAAATATCTTGAATAAGCGGCATATTTACCTCATCAAATCGTAAATACTCACCTACAGTTAAGTCTGGTAATAAAATCTTGTTATTCTTTTTAATTAATTCTTTTGCATATAAATGTAAACTAGTTTCAAAATTTCCATTACATTGCTTATTGCTCAGATGAGAAAAATGCCATTTGTTTTTTTCTCCCATTCTTGGAATTAATTTTTCACCACATTCTGGACAATAACAGTTTTTATAATTTTCCCTATTGTTTATATCTCCTGTTTTTATATAAATCATTTCCTTCTTTTGATTTATAGCAAATGGATTTTTAAATTTTTGCATCTATTTCCTCCCAAAATTCATAAAAAGATAATTAGAGTTCTTCTAATTATCTTTTGTAAAAAACTACTCATATTTATATTCTTCACTATCTTCTGCAACCATTAAGACATCATTATCTTCTTCATCAATTGAATATGTAATCTCATTCTTTTGATTCAATCTTTTCTTTAAATAATCTGATAAGTTTTTATCTGTACAATAAATATAACAGCCTTTCTGTCCTCTTGTCATTAATGTTCTATATGTATTCTTAATTATTTCATCTGCTATTGTATTAGCTTTTTCAGAGTCCTCTCTACTTAACTTATTAATACCTTTTATAGATTGATCTGTTTTAGCTCTTTTTGTTACATCTGTAATTATCTTACCATTCTCGTACCTTAAGTCATCTCCAATAATTACACCAATATAATCAAATTCTAGTCCTTGAGCAGTATGTATACATCCAATTTCATTTACTGATTCAGCATCTATCGCCCATGTTTGGCTATTTCCAAGATTCCAACTCATTGCAAAATCATATTCTGGAATAGTTATATCATATACATCTGTTTTGTTTTTTCCATCTTTTATCCAGTTCCAGCAATATCCTGCTAATAATCTTGCTTTATTATTTATTTTATTTTTTTCAAGTATTAAATCTCTTACTTCGTTTGGAGTATCACATACCTTGATGTCATAATCCAAGTCAAAACCATCACTATTGGCTGTCCTTCTAATTTCTAATACATCATCTAACCATGCAATATATCCATCTGAACCATTACATCTAAACTGCGATTCCAATTCCATTATTTCTGATTCTGCATTAGCTTGTTTTATATATTTTTGTATTTCATCAATACTCCCTATATCCTTTAAGGTTACTCTTTGTGATTCATCTATGAAAAATATTGAAAATTTAGAAGCTTTAATAATCTCTTTTATTTGATTTTCTCCTAAGTTTTGAAACATTCCAGATTTCGCATTTAATCTATGTGCTTCATCTACAATTAAAACATCAAATTCATTTTCTGCAGATTCTACAAATGAACCCGAACCTTTAAATAAATTATTAATTCTTGTTTTTCTAAAATCTCCACTTAATTTAGTTGCATATACATTTCTTGGTGCTGCATTTTTTGTAACATATGAACAAACCATATTTTCATTAGTTAATTTTACTAAAAGATTAATTGCTAAAACTGATTTTCCCGTTCCAGGTCCACCTTTAACAACTAAAACTCTTTTATTTCCATCTCTATATGATTTCCTTGCCATTTCTAATGCTGTTTCATATACAAGTTTTTGATCATCTATCATTACAAATTCTTCATTACCTTTTAACATACTTGTTAATGCATCTTGTAATGATTTAGAAGGTCTAATTTTTCCATTTTCAATCATATATAGTGTCTCTTTATCATCACCATATTTTATGTATCTATTTATAAAGTCTCTTAATTTTTCTACATCTCCCTTTATAAATGCAGGTGCTTTATCTAAGTAGTATTTATAATTATCTGCTAATAATGTTGGAGGTGTTACTGTTAAATAATTATGAAGGTATGCACATGGATGTAAATCTATTTGTCTTTCTTGCACTGTTTCATTATAGTCTTCTATTGTTGTTGCATAAGACCATGCTTGATATGAAGGATGTGCTACTTCCCTTAATGCATGTCCTGTATACGCTTGTACAATTCCATCTTTCCCTTCAACTATATCAGCCTCTGTCCATTGTTTTAATTCAACAATAATAGCAGTATTTTTAAGTTTTCCATCTTTACCTGTAATTATAAAATCTACTCTTTTAGATGTATTTGGAATTTTGAATTCAATTGCAATTCCTACATTCCCTGGTATATTGTTATCAATTAAAACTTTCATCATATATTGCATAGAATTATTCCATGCTTTTCTTTCATTTTGAGATGTATGATATCCCATCTTTTCATAAAATCTTCTATCTATATTTTCTTCAATTCTATCTTGCACAACATCTTCTACAAACAGTTGCTTTGTTGCTTCATATACTATCATAATAATTGCCCCCATTAATTATTATTTACTTTTAATCTAATACATCAAATTGTCTGCTCACTTTAAGTCCCATTGTATCATTATCATATGCTATACTAATATTAGCACATTCGCTCATAATATAATTCAATAACTTTAAGCTTTCTTCAAATTGTTTATTTAATTTTTCAAAATCTAAATCAAAAATTTCTTCCTCTTCTAGAGCATATACAACATCAATATGTCCAAACATTCTATCTCTGAATATCTTTATATTTTCTTCTAGTTCAACATATTCCTCAAGCTCCTTTCTTATTATTTTTACAACTTTATTTAAATCAGAAATACCTTCACTTTCACTTATATTCAAAAGTTTTACAATAGATGCACACGCTTTATCTTTGTCAAACAAATTTCCCATGCCTATAACAATTCTGTATCTCATACTATCTAAAACAGTTCCAAATAATTTAGGATATTCATCAAATTTTTCAAGCAACTCTTCATTTTCAATATCACAACATTTATTGTATTGAATTATGGCCTCTCTTATATTTTTGCATTCTAAATAAATTGTAGATAATACATTTTGTAATCTAGATGCCTTTTTTCCATTTATATATAACATTTTCCCCCCTATAGTTTGTTATATTTTGTACTAACTCCCTTAGCTTTTTCTACTGGATATTTTTTTCTTGTTTTGTCCAATTTCTTTAAAATTATTTCTTTAGGATCTACTCCTAATTTCATAGCCATTTGAATGCAATATGTAAAAACGTCTGCCAATTCTTCGCATACTTCTTCTTTATCATAATCATTATTCCATTGAAAACACTCTAAAAGCTCACCAGCTTCAATAGAAATTGATTTTGCTAAATTTTCAGGAGAATGAAATTGATCCCAATCTCTTTCCTTATTAAAAATATCTATTTCTTTTATTAATTCTTCCATCTTTACCTCTCAAAACATTATAATTACTCTAGTATATGTTATATCACAAAATTGATTTTTAAACAACATACCTTCCAGTATTTTGAAATAATCTGAATAAATTGATTTAATTCTTATAATATTTTTGTATGTATTAAAATTATATAAAAAATATTTATTAAATATATTGAATTTATTTTTAATATGTATTATAATTATTTTCATAGGAGGAAGCTTATGAAAAAAGTTGGAAGGCCAAAAGGAAAAAATAAAGATACTCGCCTAAATATTATGATATCATCTGATTTAAAAAATGAATTTCAAAAAATAGTATCACAAAATGGTTCAAATGTTTCTGTAAAAATTTGTGAGCTTATTGTTAATTATATAAAAGAACAAAAGGAGGAAAATAAATGAATGTAATAGATTTATTTGCAGGATGTGGAGGTTTAAGTCTAGGTTTTGAAATGGCTGGATTCAATATTCCTCTTGCAATTGAAAAAGACGAATGGGCGTCTGAAACATACAAAAAAAATCACCCTTCAACAAAAGTATTAACTGGTGATATTACACAAATAGTTGATTTAGAAAATTTAATTTCAAAAAAAGATTTACCAATTGATGGAATAATTGGTGGTCCTCCTTGTCAAGGTTTTTCATTAAGTGGTAACAGAGATAAAAATGATCCCAGAAATAGTTTATTTATGGAATTCGTTAGATTCGTTAAATATTTTAAGCCAAAATTTTTTGTAATGGAAAATGTTACAGGAATTTTATCAATGAAAACAAAAGATAATAAAAGCGTAAAAGATCTTATTCTTTCAGAATATGATACTGCAGGATATAATGTTAAAATTTGTAGATTAAATGCAGCTGAATACGGTGTTCCTCAATCTCGATTAAGAATTGTATTTATTGGTATTAGAAAAGATATACCTTTTAATGAAGAAAAAATAGGACCTATTCCGTTTTTATTTGGGAAAGACCAAGTTACAATAGAACAAGCAATTATGGACTTACCTCAAATAGATTCTGGTGAAGGAAAAGATTTTATAGAATATTCTCAAAAACCTAAAAGCAATTATCAAAAATGGGCTAGAAATAATAGCGATGGTGTATATAATCATATAGCAATGCGACATACTAAAAGACTCATTGAGCGTTTTAAAAATATAGACTTTGGGCAATCTGTTGCTGATGTCGATGAATGTCATCAACAAAGAAAAAGAGGTGATGCGTCAAAAATCAGTGGAAAAGTATTTTCACAAAATAATATGCGTCCATATCCAAATAAACCATCTCCTACTGTTCCAGCAAGTTTTCAAAGTAATTTTATACACCCGTACCTTAATCGTAATTTTACTGCAAGAGAAGGAGCAAGATTACAATCCTTCCCTGATACTTATATATTTTGTGGCAAAAGAACTACAATGTCTTGGGAAAAAAATCTTTCTCAATACCAACAAATTGGCAATGCAGTACCTCCTCTATTAGCTAAAGCAATTGCTAAAAATATAATTGAATATATAAAAGAACTAGGATTTTAATTCTAGTTCTCTTTATATATTAATCATTCGGTTTCAATAACTTTCCAGGATATAATATTTCTTCGAATATAGTTGATTCATCAATTGCATTCACGATTTCTTCATAATATGATTTTAATACCTTGAAAGAAATTGGATCTTCATTGTTATCTCCTCTATTTCTCAATACAAACATTTCATCTAATGCATTATCATGTCTAGCAGCTAATATTTTTTCTTCAGCCACAACAATACCTTCCATCAAAATATATGTTCTCGCATTAGGTGTTGCATTTTTTATTTGCATACTTGAATATTTAACCTCACCAAACATAGTAGCATCTAAATATGTTTTAACCTCAACGCAAACTATTGGAATTATTAAATCTATTGAATTTTTACTATCAATTGTTATATTCACTTTTTTTCCTATACAAAAATCAACATCTTTTGTTAGAATATCTATATCAAGTTCATTATTAATTTTCATCCCGGCAAAAATACCTTTATTAAATATTCCTAAAGCCCCGCTTTTTATTGGCTCTATATCCTTAAATAAATATGTGCTAATCTCTTCTATAAAAGTAGATCTAAATTTTGATTGTGATTTTATACCTACTTCACTCTCAAATGTATTTATTTCGTTAATATAATCATCCATTATTTTTGCTGCTTTTTTAAATGTTTTCTCATCTTCACTAGAAAAAGTAATACTATTAAGTTTATCCTTGACTTTTAAATATTTTTCTTCATAAAACTTTTTTATTTCTTCACCTTTCCCATTATAGTTGTTTCTTATTTTAGCTTGATAATTGTTTTCGTGTATATATAACATTTTAATCTCCTCCTTTTTATATTATAGTATATATGCTTAATTTTGTAAACTTTAAAAATGTTGAACTTCTATTTTTTTTATTATTGCTCTATTTTAAATAAAGGGGCTGGGAGTTACTCCCATAAATCAAAAAATACCTTTTGTGTACACAAATGGGAATCTTGCTGTTATCTATATGTTAAAAAAATAGATTAATTCTATATAATATTTGCATTTAAAATATTGCTTATTGGTTATAATTTTTGCAATCTAAAAATAGTTATTTTTTGTTGATATATCAAGCCTTAGATAGATAATTCTCCCGAGGAGACTTTATTGTGGTATCATGTTTCTAATGCATTTTGATTTCATTAATAATTTTAATGATAATTTTTAAATAAGAGCTCTATAAATTCAATTAGTTTTATCGCTATTTTCAGCTTATCTCAGCAGTTTTATAGATTTTTCTCATCATGAGAATTTTTGAATTTTTATATAATTACCTTTCTTG
Organism: uncultured Clostridia bacterium; assembly: GCA_947306755.1. Taxonomy (GTDB): domain Bacteria; phylum Bacillota; class Clostridia; order TANB77; family CAG-508; genus CAG-269. Next base: position 52,372 of record CAMZHI010000003.1, read on the forward strand.
TTAAATATCATTATATATGCTATACTGTCTATAAAGAAAAAATATATAAGGATATATGAAAAAATATTTTTCATGGAGGAATAACTATGGATAATAATGATAAAAAAATTTGGAAAAAATGGTGGTTCTGGTCTATAATTTTTTTAATAATTATAATATCACCATTTATTAATACAAATAATCCCAATTCTAATCAAACTAATAATGAAACACAAACTGTAAATGAACCTATAAATAATGAAGTAAAAGAAATTGAATATGCTGAAGATAATTTAATTAATAAATTCATTACTGATTTCAAATCTTCTTCAAGTTATGAACTAACTGATATAGAGAAAGGAAACATTAATACTAAATATTTTGCTTATATAAATGGACAATACTGTGAGTTTTTAAACTCAACAGGATCTCTAGCTAATTGTTTTAATATAACAATATATGGTGGAAATGAAGAAGAAGATATTAATAAAATAATTAATGTTTATAAAGAAGTAATAAAAGCTTTGGATTCAAGTATTTCTGAATCATATATAAATGATGCTATTATGGAACATATTAAAAGTCCATCTAACAGTTTTAAAATTAATGATAGTATAAGTGTAAAATTATATCCTATTGTTGAATTATCTTATGGAAAATCTAAGTGTAAAATTGAAATAACGACAACAATTTATAATAAAAAATAAATTACAATTCAAAAATCAGCACAAACGCATTGGAATCAAAGGGATTGCTCAATTATTCCCCATTGGGAACTTATGAGCAATCTTTCTTATTATACAGCAGAGTTAATATAATTATCAACAAATTTATTAAATTCTTTTTCATTTACCATTACTCACAACCCTACTTATTCACAATAAACTGATCAAAAAAATCTGGTGGATATTGTCTTTGTTCATAATTTACATACCCACTTTTGTATTTATTATTTTCTATTATATTCTTTTCTTTTATTTTTTCTTCTGTTCCGTTACCGTAACGTTACATCAACGTTATTTTCATTTTTCTGATTTTCTCTAAATCTTCTTTGTCTTTCTCTATTTTGTTCTAACATTTTTTCATATTTATCAGCACTTTGATACTTCTCCCAATTTTTAATTATGTATGTATTATTTTCAAATATAATCATTTCGCAATGGATTAACTTATCCAATATATTTTTAATTTTTTTGTTGGTTTTTTGTGTAATCTTTGCAAGATCTTCCACAGTTAATGGTTGATTTGTTGAAAACATTATCTTTCCACCTTGCGCGCTTGTCCCAGCAATTGTTAATAATTGAATCCATATTCTAAATATTGTATCTCCATCACGCTCTTTTAATAATAGTTGAATTTTAGGATTTCCAAATATACTTGTAAAAATCTTAATCCATTGCATACAGTCATTCTCCTTTCTTACTTATTTAATGAATTTTCTTCTTTTGCACTTAAGTATTCATCTAAAGCTTTAACTCTAAATAACACTCTTCCACCAACTCTTGCACATGGTATTTGTTTTCTTCTAACTAATTGATTTACTAACCAATATGAAACTCCTAAATACTCAGCTGTTTCTTTCATTGTTAGTGTTATTCTTTCAACTTTTGGTAGTTCGTTCATAAAATCACCTCCTCATTTTTATGCACATTTCAGCACAAATCAGCACAAATTTGCACAAAATTACACAAATCAGCAAATTTCAGCATTTTTAATGTTTTTTTGTTATATGCTTTGTATAATGTAACTAGCTAATTACTAATTGTTATTTTAATTGTCTATTTAAGAATTAAAAACCATACAAATGAAAAAAATATTTATTTTTGAGTTGTAGGGGGTATTTTATGATTTCAAATATTGAAATGTTTTTTGATTTTAAAAATTCTAAAGAATACATTTCTAGCTATTCATTAGAAAAAGTTGACGATAATAAAATAAGAATAAAAACAACTTATCCAAAGAAACAAGAATTAGGAAACTTTTTACTAGATTTTATGAACACAGAGTTTAATGACCATATAGATTTTACTATTTTTGTTAAAGATTATCTATTTATTCATTTATTAAGCTTATATGATAATACTATTGTAGGTGATATGAATAATTATTCTGTTGTATTAAATAGAGAATATTTACAAGACTTTATTGACTGGATATATGATGAATTATCATTAGATTTTTCAATGCTTAAAATTAGATTAGAACAAGTTTTTACAAATAGCTATTATAAGAACATCTTAAATATTACTGATATTTTAGATAAGGATTATGATATTATAGAAGACCTTGCTGAAAAAGAACATAATTACTCTGCTATAAACACTATATTAGAAGAAAATCCTACATTATTTATAAATTATAATTTAAACACATTTTTTATGAACAATATACCTGAAAACCTATCAGCAAATTACACATTTTCTTCGGATTCTGTTGAAAACTTTTTATACTGTATTGTAAAAGAATTAATAAGTAATATTAAGAATATAAAATTTGAATGTTGTAAAAATTGTAACTATTGGTTTATACACACTAAAAACAAAGAACAGCAATATTGTGATGACCTATATACTGATACTAAAACTTGTTTTGAAATTGCAAAAGAAGAACGTGATAGAAAAAATGAAAAAGATGATATTTTTTTGCAAAAATGCAGAAAAAGATATAAAAATTTGCACAAACAAATCTCAATAGGTGCTTCTGAAAAAGTAGAAAATCGTTTTAGAATTTTTAAAGAAGAATATCCTGTTTATCAGAAAAGATATAAAGAAGGATTAATAACAGGTGAAGAATTGATGGATTGGCTTGAATTCATGAGATCAAAAAAATAAAACTAAATATTTTAGTTTTATTTTTTTTCAAATACTTTATTATCTCCTAAATATGTAGTAGCATTGGTTTTCAGCATTATTATTTTATTTTCAAGTAAATCTAAAAAATTAAGATTTTCATATACAACATTTCTTAATTCTTCATAGTTAATTGCTACAATTATGGTACCGTTCATTAAATAATTTGCATTTGCTACTTTCAATGCTGGTTTGGTTGGATCTTTTATTGCAACTATAATACCACTCTTTGATTTAAATATATTCAAAATCCCTTGTATTTTGTGATAATATGTATTTCCTGGACTTGATTTTTCATTTTTGCATTCTACAATAATTAGACTTCCTAATTCATTTAAAAAATATGGTATTCCAATTCTCAATTTATTTTTAACTAAACAATCAATTTCATTTGTTTCTGTCCTGACATTAGCAGATTCAAAAACTTTAACTATTCTTAAAACATATTCTGTAAAATCTCTTAATTGATTTCCCAAAGCCGTAGTATTATTTTCTTTTTGTCCTATTTTTTCAAATAATTTTATCATGTCATTTTTTTGTTCTTCTGTAGGTCTATAAAAAATGTCATTTGGGTTTAAAATCTTATCCTCAAAAAATCCTCTTAAAGAATCTGTATCAGTATAACTCAAATTTTTTTTTATATTATTTGAATCAATTATATCTGATTCAATTTTCTTTTTTTTATATAATATTTGAATATCCTCATCTGTTATTTCCAAATTCTCAAATTCACAAGCATCACAATTATTAATATCATTAATCTCATTGTACAAATCTTCTATTGAAACAATTTTTATAACATGATTACATTCTGGACATTTTATAGCATATCTACGCTCTAAAATATCTAAACTAACAGAATCTTCTAAAATAGATTTTGCCATACTAAATTCAATGTCCAATTCATTAGTTGCTTTTGCTATTGAAATCCTGTCACTTATCCTCGATGGAATGTTATATAACCATGAATCATATTTTTCAATTATTTTTTTGTCATATTTTTTTTCAAGAGTTAATAATGTTTGATAATACATTATTTATATCCTCCTCTATTACATAAGCTTCAAACCTTACGCAACAAAATTTTCTTTTTACCGAAATTTTAGCTCTAAAAGTATTTGAATTAAAATGTCCCTTTTGCTTTCTAGCATAAACTAAAAATATTCCATCACACGTTCCTTCATATTTTATTGATTTTTTGTTGTCAAAAAACTTTTCTTTACATTGTAAAGGTTCATGTGATGTAGTTGTTTCTTCTACCTTAGTCATTTCACTATCTGTAGCAATTAATTTATATGGATACGCTTCTCTGTCATTCATAAAAATATCTTTATTTTTAATATTTATTGAAATATATTTTTCAATAAATATTTTCATATCTTCTTTTGCTTTCTCAAAATTTATAGGATTATTAATTTCTAACATATCTAAAGTAGTATTTATAAAAGAGTCTATATATTCATCCATTTCAACAATTTTATTTTCAATTGATTCAGGCGTAAATGTATATTTTTCTAAAATATTATAAATTGACTTTTTTACGCTTTCAATATATTCTTCTTTATCTATTTTTTTTGCATTAAGATTCTTTTCAACATATTCAACAGCTTCTATTATAAGATTATCTGTTGAAGTATTATATCCTATTTCATCTATGTTTTCCGAACTTACTGTATGAATATTAGTTTTGGATTTTGCCCTACCAAAAATTAATTTTTTATTTAAATCAATATCTACAAATATAGGATAAATTATTCTGCTTTTTACATCTTTTTTTTCTTCGATCAAAAAAATAGTAAAAACAAATTCAATTTTATTATTAATAATATTCATACTTTGTAAATTAAGTCCATTTCCTTTTGTAATATTAGAATATAATTTTCTATTTCTACATTCTTTAAATGTTTGCTGAAGTGTATCATAGTTAGGTTTTGTTGTAAATTCAATCTTCCTAAACAAAATATTTTTCATTCCTTGTTTTAAAACTACCTCTAACCAATCTTCAACCTTTGATTTATTTTCATTATTTTCTTGTGCAAATTCATTTATTGCTTTTAACAAATCCATTCTCATACATTGACTTTTTATTTTGTTATTAGTACAAAATTCTATTAAAACAGGATTAGTAATATAATTTTCCGTTTCATTAGCCCAACAATCTGGTATCATTATTATTCCCCCTCATTTTACATTTTATTATAATATTTTTTTGTTTTTTTTTCAATATAGTATTCCACAAATTACAAAATTTGTTAAATCTTGTAATTTGTTATAATTTTTCCCCCGAATAAAACTAATTCTAATTATTATTAAATTGTCGGGTTTTGTTTTCTTTTTCCACCATGCTACAATAAAATCATAGTAATACACTCTATTACTAAATAAAACGAAAGGAGGCAAAAAGTTGACTGGTAGTATTGAAAAGCATGGAAAGAACAGTTACAGATTAGTAGTATTTAAAGGCTATGATTTAGATGGAAAATCTATAAAACATCAAAAAACAATACACTGTAAAAATAAATCAGAAGCAAGAACAGAACTTGCAAAATACATTGCACAAGTAGAAAATGGATTTGTAGTTGATGGAACTGTCCCAACATTTAAAGAATTCGTTGAAATATGGAAAAGAGATTATGGACTAAAAGAACTTGCACCATCTACATATAGCAGATATAAAGGAATGTTAGATTCTAGAATTCTTCCCTACTTCGGACATTTTAAGTTAAATAAAATAAGACCTATTGATATTATGCAGTTTTACAACTTGCTAGATGAAGACACACAAATAGTTAGAAAGAAAAACAACAATGGAAAGAAAACAAGAAAGCCATTATCAAAGAAAACAATTTTAGAACATCATAGACTTTTGCACGCAATGCTAACTAAAGCTGTTTATTGGCAAATGATTGTAAATAATCCTGCAGAACGAGTGCAACCACCTAAAGCACCTAAACCAAAAAGAGATTGCTATGATGAAGTACAGACTAGAATTCTAATTGATAATTTAGAAAAACTAACAGGTAATGACATCAAATACAAAGTTGCAGTTTTACTAGACATATTCATAGGTGCAAGGCTCGGAGAACTAGCTGGACTTGAATGGTCTGACATAGATTTAAAAAACGGAATTATCAGCATAAACAAATCAAGTCAATATTTATCTGACAAAGGAATATTTACCAAAAGTCCTAAAACAGAAAGTTCAATTCGTGAAGTCGCTATCCCCGATTTTATCGTTTCTTTACTTGAGGAATATAAGTTATGGTATGAAGAACAAAAATCGATTGTAGGCGATTTCTGGCACGATTCTGATAGGTTGTTTGTACAAGTAGATGGCAAACCAATTACACCATCAACAATTAGTAAATGGTTTGAAAAATTTATTAAGCAAATTGGCTTACCTGTTATAACATTTCACGGCTTACGCCATACAAATGCAACATTGCTTATAGCTCAACAAGTAGATGTAGCAACTGTATCGGCAAGACTTGGTCATGCGCAAATTACTACAACCTATAATTTTTATGTACATCCTTTAAAATCACACGATAAACACGCAGGAAATGTACTAGAAAATTTATTAGTTACAAACGCACATTAACAATTCAATATTACTAAATCTTTTTTGTACCTCATAATTATCAGCACTGATTTTTATTGAAATTTATAGTATTACAAAGGTCAAGTTTGAGGAGTTCATCCCCAATTTCTCTCCAAATTGACATAAGAGGCCAATTTTTAGTGATTATAGCAACCTTTAAGCAAAATAAAAAAATCACTAAAACCGTTATGGTTCTAGTGATTAAACTTTGGTTGCGGGGGACAATTCTTTGTATTTCAAGTAGTTTTGAGTGATTTTATAGATATTTTATTTCAATGATTTTTAATCTATTTTAAGAATCCTATGAATTAAAAATTTATACGAGGTATTTTAAAATATTCTTACACTGCATTAATTACTGCATTACTTCTTTAAGAAGCGGCTATTATTTTAAGTACAACTTGCCTAGTACCTCAAAATATGGTATTTATTAAATATCAAAGGTCGCAGTAGGAGGTGTAGAAAATGGATCAAGCTTTAAATGATTTTATAAACAAAAGGATAGACAGCAATTATGACAGGTTACGACAGGATAAAGAATGGAGTACAACTAATGAAGAATATAAGAAATTCTATAATGAACTGTATCACAAATTACCAGTTGAACAGAAGGAGCAATTAGATAACATTATCGACTTGAAGAATAACCTAATAGATTATGAAAGCGTCTTTGCATATAGAATTGGTATAAATGATATGTTAAAGTTATTTAAGTTATAATTTTATTTTTGTCTGCTATTATAATAAACCCTAATGAGAGTGTATCCCTTAACACTCTTATTTTTTATGTGCAATTACAATTATAAGCACACTTTGAAAACTGCGTAAAATAATGGTATTTATTATGTTAGATAGTTATATTTTATGAACTAATCAATATGAATAAGGAAGGTGTTAAGATGTCAGTTATTACAAAGCAAGAGATTAATACCATTAATGGTAAATGTAACAACGGTTGGTACTTGGATGTACAATATTATATGTTTCATAATGAGAGGACCTTAATTAAGCAAATACCTATTGATGATGAATATTATCTTGAATTTAGGTTGTGTTACAGCAATAGAAAGCAAATAATAGTCCATATAAGCAAGTTTCGTAAAGAACCTAACAAGAATTATGCTGTAACTACTGGAATGGGTAAAACGGCAATTATAGATGAAACAGAGTACAAGAGAAAGAACATCAATAATCTGTTTACATTTACAAACAGACTAACTAATCTCAAGTTAATGGATTTAAACAACAAGACAAAGGTTAATAGTGGCTATGGGTTAATTATGCCTAGTGAAGAATTTTAATGTATGAAAGGAGATTAGAATATTGTCAGCAGAGATTATAAAGGATATAAATACAAATTATGTTGATGGGCCTAGTACAATGCCAAGGAAATATTTTTTGTTGAATGATAGGATAGAAGTATTACATACTCAATTAAGACAGAGATTAAAGAGTAAGAAGGATAAGAAGAAACTGGACAAGTTAGTAGATATAATTTCACAAACAAATTCTATGGAATGTGATGAACAATTTGTATCTGGATTTGTGTTAGCAACTCGCATTATGTCAGAAGTATTAAATTATAAAATATAATCAAATAAGAATATAGCAGATGGATCAAGTCTATCTGCTATGATAATATTATGCTATATTGCTTGTAGGACTTTACTGTTGCCACTGTGAAGCATTATAATATAATAGGTTGAAAATTTTTCGCCATATAGTACATATATCTTAAAATCAAAGTTCGTTACTTTACTCATATTTAATAATAATTACTTGTAGATAGCAATGACTAATATTTACTATAAGAATTTACTCTCTTGTTAGCAAGTCAGATATATCACATTCTAGTGCTTCGCATAACTCATCTAAATCTTGATATAAAACAGACTTATTAACTTGATTTATCATATTCTGAAAATTAGTATAGTTCATTAGCTTTTCGCCCTTAATAGCACGAATATTATTTAATTTATTGAATAAAGCATATCTTGTATAACCTCTGCTCTCTAATAATGAAATAACATTTAATTTCAACATAGTTGTAACCCCTTTGTATTAATATTTGAATACAGTCTATAAAATATTCACAAAAAAGATAACTCTTTTAAGAATGCTCACTTAACTATTTACTTTTTGAATATTTTATGGTATATTGTATTTAATAATTTCAAAAAATGTTGTATAATGTCATTAGAGATAAAAACATTAAAATTAATAAAAAATTACAAAGGAGGAAATGTATTATGTTTTGTTCGAATTGTGGTAAAGAAGTTTCAAATAGTCAAAATTATTGTGAATATTGCGGAACTAAAGTAATGAAAAATAATATCAATAAAGATACCAGTATAAAGTTAGATGAATTAGAAATAAATAATGTAATTAAAACAAAGGCTAAAAACAATACATCATCAAAAGAAATTCAGAAAAATGTAATAAGAATTTCTTTTACCAAGTTTATACTACTAGTAGTGTTATTTGTGTTGTTTTTTATAATACTAATATCAATTTCAACTTTAAGTAGAAATAGTAAGACGGTAAGTCAAAATAATTCAATAAATATAGAAATCCCAAGTTTTAATAACAATATTAATATTTCTGGAATAACACAAGAAGAACGACAAGAATTAACATCAATATTAAAGAATTTTAATTCCTCAAGATATAATTGTAAATTGACAGATAAAATTGGAAAATACTATCAAGATTTCGGGATGTTTTACACTATATCAGAGTCGAGAACCAATATAAACGAAAAGGGTTATATCGATGAATTATACTATAGTCTTATTGATAAAAAAAACAATGAAAATAAAAGTATAGAAGTAAATTTAACTTATACTTTTGACAATAAAGGTAGACCTATTAAAATCCGATTTGATGATACTAAATCTACTGTTATTGAATATAACGCTTTTTCAAAAAATGCTTTATACGAAATATCTTACTTAGATAACGGAATGATAGAAACTATAAATTGTACTCTATATAAGGATAATACAAGAGTAGAGTATCATTTTTCTTATAAGGAAAATAATGACTATGACAAGATTAAAGTATTATTTTATGGTAAGGATTATGTTAAAGATGCTAATCATCTAATATCATTTGACTATTTAGATAACAAAATTTTGATGTCCAAAGGCGAAGGTATAAAATTTTATTTTCAAAAAGATGATATGATAAGTCAAAATAGTCTATCAGAATACTTTAATACACTGTTATTTCAATCGTTTATAGAAATAGATGAAACAACAATAATTAACCAGAATCGAATTCCATTATTGGAAATATTCTTTCCATTTACAATAAAGAAATCACTTTACTGTAAATACATAAGTGAATTTTATTATTCATATAATGAAGATGGACTTGAAGATATGTCATATAATAGCGACTATACAATAAAATCAAAATATGATTATATAAAAGCTGATAACAAGCTAATGAAGATTGAAACTAATTATAAAGATAATAATGTCACAAAATCATATACCATTTTTACTTATAATGAACATAATCAAATAGAAAGTATTTATGAAGTAAATAATATTGAAGATTTTAAGAAAAGTGCCAACACTAAAAAGTATCTTATGCAGATTTGGGGTAAAGATAGTAAGTTCTTAAGTAGAGAGTTTTATACATTTTGCAGTAATTATCGGAGAAGTTATTGACTCATACACTACTGAAGATTGCTATGCTAATATTGTTTTGATAGAAGATAGCAAATATGATAGCGTATACAAAGAACTATCAAAAGATGATAGAATTTCAAGAATAATAAATGATAGACAAACATTAGAAGAATATCAAGAAGGTTTAAAAGAAGGGTTAGATTAGTCAAAGAATGATTAAAATATAAAAAAAAAACTATATCATTTATTGTTTAAATTGTGAAAAAATATCAGATATGATAGCATTTATAAAAATTGATCAAAAACGCTAAAATTTCAAATGTAATAACCAATAGACAAGCTTTAGAATATTATCAAGAAGCGGTTAGTTTAAATTTTGATTAAAAATTGTAATTGAAACTTGTAAAGAGTTATCAAATAAAAATATTAGGAGGAATGAAAATGAAAGAGAAGAAGAAAATACCTTTATGGGCTGATATTATAATTGCAGTGGTAATTGCTGGAATAGTAATTATAGTTTTATCTACAATTAATGATTATCAAAGAGAGAAAAAGAGAAAAATGTATTATGAACAATATACAAGTAATTCAAGCAACATTAATAATGTAAATTCTAATAAAACTAGAGTTTTGGATCCATCTACATATACACCAGAATAAAAATCCTAAAATTGAGTACAAATGGCGATAGTTTTATATTTCTGATATTTAAATAATGGGTGAATCACAATGGAAATTAAAACTTATGGAGCTAATAAAATTGGTGGATGTATAACAGAAATTAGAAGCGGAAACACTAGAATAATTTTTGATTATGGGAATAATTTAGATGATTCTCCTCAAATAGACCTTGAAGGCTTAACCTATGGAACACCACAATATAATGCAGTGTTTATATCACACTACCATCTCGACCATATAGGCGCTATTGATAGAGTATTGAAAGATATCCCTATTTATATAGAGAAAACAACAAAGATACTTTATGACATTATCTGTGATTTTCAAAGTAAACCAAGAGTCAATGTAAAAACATTTGCTTTTAATAAACCTATTACTCTTTTAAATGATATAAAGATTACACCTTATTTGGTGGATCACTCTGCTTATAATTCCTGTATGTTTGTAATAGATGATGGCAAAGAAAAAGCACTGTATACGGGAGATTTCAGAAACAACGGATATACTGGTAATAGATTACTACCTACATTTGAAGCAATAGGAAAAGTGGATTACCTAATTACAGAAGGCACCAATATTACAAACGATAACACTCATATTATTAGAAAAGAGAGTAGTCTTGTAAATGATTTTGTAAGAATAATACAAAAATATAATCAAGTCCTTGTATTGATGTCTGCATCTAATATTGATAGAGTTACAACACTATTAAAGGCTTGTAATAAAACAGGCCATACTTTAATTGAAGATATTTATATGGCACATCTCACGACAACAATATTTAAGACTGATAATGTTAATGTTCCTAATCCTATAAGTTACGATAATGTTATGGTTTATAAGCCTATTTATTTTAACAAGAAGGACACAGAGGTTAAGGATAAGTATTTGAACTGTTTTAATGATAAGAATAATAGCGACATGTTATATAAGCCGTTCATTATGAATATTAGAACAAGTATGCTAGGCGATTTAAGGATGTTTAAGAGAAAGCATATCTTGACTAATTCTTGTCTAATTTATTCAATGTGGGATGGATACAAGCAACAAGAAGATATAAAGAACTTCTTAAAGTCTGTTAAAGCACTAGGTATTACAATAATAGAAACAGATATACACGCAACAGGACACGCAAGTAAAGAACTTCTAAAAGAGATTATAGAAATTACTGGCTGTTCAAAAGTTTATATTATTCATTCTAATTTAAAAGCTAATAAAAATTGATACAAAGATTTTTTGAAATGAAAAATATAATGAGATATTATTCGTAGTTAAAGATGGAAGTGACAATGTTAAAATTATAAAACTACTCTTATATCGGCCGAAAGATATAGTTTTATAAATAAAGTGTCAGAAATCATAGGAATTACAATATCATATTGTACCTATAACTTCCTCGAGAATTGGAAATAAAAATATTCTTAATAATAAGAAGAAAGAAAATATTATTAATATTAGTTATGCTACCATAAATAATAATTTTATCAATAATGATAATATTAATGTTTATGCTATTGCCAATGGTAATATTAAAGAGAAAGAGAATTTGAAGTTTTACGATAAGATAAAAAAGAATGATATACTAATGATAAAATGATAATGCTATGTAAATATATGAACGTAAGATTCCAAAATAAATACAATGCACCTATCATTAATTAAAATGTAAAATAAAGTGTCGGTTTATTAAAAACAATACACATATAAGTACAATAAAGATTACATATTACAAAGTTAACACAAACTATATTAAGTAAAAGTCAAACTGGTAAAATGTTAAATTAAAAATTAGTTAGAGATTAAAGTTATAACTCTAATATAGAAAAGTATAAAATAAATAAAATATAGATTAAAATGAAGTTAATCTACATAATGTTGATAATTAAGATAATAAAAATAAAGTAGATAGAAAGAAAGAGAATTATATTAGTTTAAAGGTATGCTATGTTTAAGATGATGTTAAGTAAATATATGAACGTGAGTTTCCCAATAAATACAAAACATCTATCCTTGAAACATAGTAATACCCACCAAAGATACGCCAGCTAATGCTAAAGCCTAATGTTAAAGCTAAAGTCTAAAGATTAAGTTTAATCAAGCTATTAAGAAAGCACACCACTATTCCACTATGCTACTAAACCACAATATCTGGTATGGTGGCATAGTGGAATAGTGAAAGGCTAAATAAAAGAGCTAAAATAGCTCTTTTATTTTTAATTATTTTCATCATAAAGCCTTTTCCAAAGATAGTTTTCAAAGGTCATACTATTATTAATAAATTTGTCGTCCTTATCTGCAAGAAAAGTTTGATAAATGCCCAAACATCTATTATTATCAAAACTAGAATTAGAATAATAAGTACTTCTAACTCCTTTAAAAGAATATCTTTCTGACCTATAACCTAACGCTAAAATTTGTTTACCAAATTGAGCATTGCAAACTTCTTTATAATTGTTTTCTTGACACCATTTACAATATTCTGAATAATATTGAGTTTTTCCTATAAAAGTATTTATTGGAAACAGAGTACAAAATTCCAATACACTATTACATTGCATAAAATAATTATGTGTTTCTAATTCTATATTGCTAGGAATTGTAAATTTGCCATTCTTTAATACTCTATAAAATGCTAATATTGATTTAGTAGCAATAATTTGTAATGCAAGAGGTCTGCATAGTTTATTACCTATATCAATATCACGATTACCGGTATTGTCTGTAAATGTAGCATTAAAAGGAATTACAACAAATCGATCTGTTATGTGTAGCCCTGTTTCTTTGAAATTAATTGATTCATTTATAGAAAATAACATCGTAGTGCATGATTTTAAATAATCATTTCTTCCTTTAGCCTCTAATGAAATAGGTTCACCTGATATTATTCTTGTTATAATTGATGTATTAATGTATTTAGGTTGCTTTTGGTCTTCTGATATGTTAACTGTACATCCGTTTTAATTTCTCAATCGTGTTTTTGCTTCCAGATTTATTCCCCGATAATTGTTCTAAATGTTCATGTGAACATTGATTTCCTAACATTGCTTCTAATATACGAAATATTTTAGATTTTCCATTTCTTCCGATTTCCGCTTAAATATAAATGCTTTATTTAGTTTTGATGTTTTAAACAATGAATATCCTATTACTTCATAAAGTAATGTTTCAATTCCTTTATCACTGCAACTAATACTATCAAAGAAATAATTAACAAGTTCTAGTTCCCTTGAATTATCTAAAAGTACATTTATATCATTATAAGGTACACTCAATTTTGCAATTATATTAGATAGCTTATCAATTTCTGTTTTATAATTATTTATTTGTATTATTTTTTCTTCTTTATTAAGATTTTTTATTTCTGTTAAAGTCATTATCTTTTCCCCCTTAAATTATTTTTTGAGCAGTCTAGCAATTCATTTCTCTTATCTCTCTTTTGGCTATACCAGTTAATAATCGAATTTATTTCTGCCACTTTAGTTTTGCCTACGTCTTCACTTGGGAAGCTTGGAAGTAGGTAAATTTTTCTTGCAGTGGCTAATGAACAATTGCGAATTTCTGCAAATTCCTTTATGGTTACAAAATGTATCATTTTAGATTTATCTTCCATCAATTTAAGTTTCTCTAGTAGCTCATCTAATTTTCTTATGTTTAAATCAATGTCAGTATCGACATAAAAAGTCATATCAGACACCTCCTTTCTTACTGGACTTGACATTTTATTTAAAATGTAGTATTGTATAGGAAATCTTACAGTAAGTACGTTTCCTACAAGGAGAATATTACCACATATTTATTCTAAAAAACGAATATAGCCTAAAAGGATTTAATTACCATAGTTTAATAAAAAAATTTCATATAGGAAATGAAAGGAGATAACGAATCATGAATGATGAAAAAAAGGCAAATAATGAAAAGTTAAAAAATGACTTAAAAAATACTTTTGCTGACATATTAGATGATTTAGTAGAAGATGAAAAAAAGAAAACAGGACTAGGTAACAATCAAATTGCCGACGAAATAGGAATTGGACAAGGACAATTAAGTAAACATCTAAATGCTCAAGCGGAGTTAAAAATAAGCAGTTTAGTAAAAATCGCAAAATATTTTGGGGTTAGCACTGATTATCTGCTAGGTTTAACAAAATTAAAAAGTCCTAATGAAGATTATAAAACTGTTCACAAAGTTTTGAATTTATCAGATGGCTCTATTAAGAATGTTAAAGCAATGAATAAAAACAATGATGGATTTGCCTATGTATTAAATCTTCTGCTAGATAATACAGAAGAAACATCAAAGTATTTCAAAAGTTGCATATTAAATATTATTAAATACTTATCTGATATGTCAAATGCCGATGCAGAAGCAAATGATAGTTACGATGATTATAATCCATTTTCTATAGAAAGTTTAGAAAAAGATATAGAAGAAGGAAATAACCCTTATAAGATTAAGAATGCAAAAGAACTAGAAGCTGTACATCTATTTAGAATAACTAATATTACAACAGCATTAGCTAAAAAAATAAAAGAAAAATATCTATCAGATATTAAATAAAAAAACAGGGAATATTTTTTGGACGAATTGCTAGACTGCTCAAAAAATAATCCCTTTGAAAATCAAGAGTGATTTTCTATACTTAATTATAGTATAAAAAATCATTCTTGTAAAGCAAAAGGAGTGATTTTTTATTATGGGAAGAAATAGAAAAAGAACGAAACAAGTTGGAAATGGCGAAGGCTCATTATATTACAGCGATACTCTATCTTGTTGGGTATTTCAATATTATGATACAAACGGAAAAAGGCAAACTATGAAGCAAAAGAAAAAGGAAAGCACAAAGGATTTTAAAGCAAGAGTTACAAAGGTTAAAAATAGTCTTAATAATGGAACTTACATAAGTAAAAGCTCTGAAACGGTTGTATCTCTTGCTAAACATTATATCAAATTAAAATATGAAGATGGAACAACAAGTGCTAGGAGTTATGGGCGAGAATTATCTACTTTAAAACAATTAGAAAAAACTTGTTATAATTTTTGTTATCTGCCTATTCAACAGGTAACAATAAAGCATATAGAAGATGCAAAAAAAGAATTAAAGATATACTCAAATTCCGTTATTGATAAAATATGGCAGATGTTACACAAAACATTTAAAATAGCTTGTTCTCCATCAAGAAAAATATTACTGTATAATATAATGGAAGATATAAACTTGAAGAAACCTATATCAAGTACACCAAGTAAAAAAGTAAAGCCCTTGACTAAAAATGAATGTAGACGATTAACGCATATTCTTGACAATGAAGAAAGAAATCATAAATATAGAAATCTATTAAAACTACATCTTATAGCTGGTTCAAGGATTGGCGAAACCCTTGCTCGTTCTGAAAATGACTTTGATGAAGAAAACAACACATTTAATATTTGGAATACACTAACTCAAGATGATAAATATCATGTTATTTGGAGTGAACACACAAAAACATACAATAAACTTTCTGGTGTAGATGAAGGACAAAGATTTTTGCCACTAGATAACCCTATATTTGCTGAAATAGCTGATATAGTAAAAGAAGAAAAAGCAAAAAAGGTAAAAAGTATAAATAATGTTCATAATGTACTATTTTGGGATTATAAGAATGACACTTTTATTTCTCCTAAAGAGATTAATTCGTGGTTATATAGACTTGAAGCGAAATATCACATATTAGATAAGGATGATGGCGAAAATTTGACAACACATAGAATAAGGCACTATGCTATAACACATTGGTCTGAACTAGGTATTCCTAAAAGGGTTATTCAATATCTTGCAGGACACGTTGAAGGAAGTACAATAACAGATGAAGTTTATATCGAAACATCATTTGATTTTGTAAAAAATACATTGTGTAAAATATCTTAAAAAAAACGTTACTGCATACTTACTGCATTAAATAATAAGAAAAAAGATACATTAAATGCTGATATTTTAAGCAAAATGTATCTTTTTAGTTTGGTTGCGGGGGTAAGACTCGAACTTACGACCTTCGGGTTATGAGTTCCTATTCACGGATTACATCTCTTGCATGGAGCATACCCTTTTAAAATCAAATCATTTCTTGACCCTTCATACTCTTGTTTATTTTTTTCACTTATCTGCTTTACACTTCCACAACTTGGATAGTGAAATTTTTTTGTATTTGTATTAAGAACATAACTAGAACTAATATCTTTGTTTGTAGATGCTGAACTTGATGTTGATTGAGAATTTGATGATGGCTTTTTATTTGTATTTACATTAGCAGAAGATTTTTCATTATTATTTGAACCAGAACTATCTTTTTGATTTTTCTCTATATTTTTTTTTTCTTGTTCATCTTTTTCGTTCTCTATGTTTGATTTATTGTCAGCTTCTTGAATTTTTGTATTATTTTCTTCAATTTCTATTTGATCTTCTTTTTTTGTATCATTTTTAGTTTCTTCATCATTATGTGTATCAGTATGAACTTCATTCTCGTTAGTTTTATCTGATTTTTCAAAGTCAGTGTCTTGGATATTTTGTTTTTCTTCAAAATCATTTTCATTTTTTTCTTCATGTTCTATTTCATTTTCTTTATTTCTATCACCATAATTTTTAGCTATATATGTATTGTTTGAATATGTATTTATAAATGTTGGAACTATAGTTCCAATCCCTATTCCTATAAAACTAATCATAATAGTCATTACTGAAGCAATTAAATATTTTTTTAATTGGTTTTTAGTATATTTAATCGGTTTTAATTCAGGCATTTTTTGTTTTTTAAATACATTTTTTATTTTATATTTAACTTTTTCTAATCCTTTTAATGAGTTAATTCGTTCTAGCTCCGCTTTTATTCTTTCATTTTCTCTTATTTTATTAAATTGTATTATCCAAAACACTGTTACAAAAATAGCAAATAAACAAAGCAACATAAAAAATATAACCATTATTATTTCCTAACCTTTCAATCGTTCCATCTTCCAAATAAGATGCTATATGCCCATCACAAAATTTTTTTCCTCATTTAATATTCTTTTTATTACCAAAATAATCATCTCCTAATTCACTATTTTTCATCTAACTTCTCTGTATACCTACATTTTGGATAATTATAACATCCTAAAAAGTCTCCATATTTTCCTTTTCTTTCAATTAACCTTCCTCCACATTTTGGACAAATTTTATCTTCAGATGGATTTTTATTTAATGATTTTTTTATATTGTTAACATGATTAAAATTTCTATTAAAACTTTTGTCTTGTAATGCTTCTATCTTTTTCATTAAATCATTTATATCTTCTTGTATAATAGTTTCTGTATATTCATTTATTATTTTACTAACTAGATTTCTAGTGTTTGTTACATTGCCATTACCAGTAATTTTTAGTTTTGCTTTATCAGAAAAACATACTATAGAAATGAATTTGTTTTCTTTTATATTCAGCTTTTCTTCTAATACCTTTATATGTCCATAATTTTGATGTATTGGATTATAAAAATCATTTTTTGTCTTTCCTAGTATTTGAATCCATTGTTTATCATATTTATTTCCTTTAATTAAGCCTTCAAAGTTTTTTGTTTCAATCACAAAAATTCCAAATTTAGAAAAGACTATATGATCAATTTGATGAGATTTTCCATTTTCATCATATAACATTGCATTATTAATAATTGAATACTTGTTACTTGGTAATTTATTTAATTCATGTGATACATCTAATTCTCCTATTTTACCTATTATCTTTTTATAAAATATAACCCACAAAATTCCAATAATTATTACACCCAAAAAAAATGGATTTTTTAAAAATTCAAATGTTAATTGCCACATAACTTTTTCCATGTATCTATGCTCCCTACATATACCTACTATATACTTTTAAATTTCGATTATTCTTTAAATGTTAATCTTTCATTTTTTATACATTAATTATATCATAATATTTTTATTTTTTATATATTTTTATTTTATCTTTGGTAATTGGAAATAAAGAATATCAAAAAAGGAAATGATTCTATATAAAATCATTTCCTTATAATACTATTTAATTTCAATATGTTTTGCTTCTGGAAGTTCTTTTCCTTCTTCTTTTTTAGGAATACAAATCTTTAGTATACCATTTTTAAATTCAGCACTTACATCATCTTCTTCAATTTGCTCTCCTACATAAAAACTTCTTGAACAATGTCCGTAATATCTTTCCTTATGAACATATTTGCCCTTTTCTTCTTTGTCATCTTCTCTTCTTTTTGGTTCTTTCCATTCAACTTTTCTTGATTTTAACTTTGGTAATTTTTTTGCATTTTCTTTTAAATTTTTTTCATCTTCAAATTTAAAATTATATTTATAACAATTATTGTATATTTCAAAGCTCATACTAAAACTCATCTCCTTTTATACACCAAAGTTTTTCGCCTTTTTCTTAAACTCTTCCAACAAATTTTAATATTTCATCTGCTAAAATTTCTTCTTTACCAGTATAACTATGATCTGCACCATCAATATAACCTATATTCAAATTTTTATTATTTATTTTTGTTTTTAAAAACTTGCATAACTCATCAGCGTTTTGAATTATTAATTCTCTATCATTTCCCCATCTCATAAATAAAGGTACTTTGATATTATTTAATTCTTTAAAATCATATTCTTTATCTGTATATCTTGCAAAATTCATATCATCATTTTCTAATGCATATCTTAAAAAGGTTTTTACACTTATTGGATGAATAAAGCTTTCTTCTGGCATTAATATATTTTCCATTTTTTCTTTCTTCATATTTTTTGCATATGTAACCATACTTTGAAATTTTTCTTTTAAATATACTTGTATAGCAAATGGTATGTCTACTAAAGATAATAATATAACTGCTTTTATTTTTGATATTAATTCATTATTCTCATTTAATAATTTGTTATAAAAATATACACTTTTAGTTGATCCTAAACTATGTCCCATTAAATATATTTCATCATATTTATTATCTAACACATAATTAATTGCACCTAAAATATCTTCATAACATTCTGATATTTCTTCATATGCTGTTCCTGCAAGTTCATGTTTTAGTTCATTTCCTTTTTTTATATAACTTACAATATCATGTCCCCTATTATTAAATGTTAGAAAATCTATATTTTCACTATTTACTTTTTTGGCAATTATTTCATCTCTTAGTTTTAAACAATTAGTTACCATTCCATGTATTGATATTAATACTTTTTTTGTTTGTTTTTCTGATTTATATAAAATTCCATTTAAACTTACTCCATCTGTTGCTTTAAAAAACACTGTGTTTATATTCATATAAAAACCTACTTTCTTTTTCTTTCCTAAAAAACTAACATATTATTTCTATTTTGTTTTATATCATAAAATCAAGTTTTTAACAACAATGTTTAACAAATTTAGGCAAAAAAATCATACCCTTCAAACTACTGGCATTTCTTTATTTTCAAAAATTCATATACTAATTTTTGCATATAATTAATCTAATTTATAGCCTTTATTCTTGTTAGATATTTATGA
>CAMZHI010000004.1 GCA_947306755.1 uncultured Clostridia bacterium
ATTTTAGTTGGTACAATATTTGAATTATCTTCATCATAAGATAAATCTACTGATAGATGATTTCCAATGTTGGCTAAATCTCTAGTGTCACAGACTTTATCATTTAAATAAATAGCTTTCTTGTTTATTAATTTATATAAAAGCCTTGATGAAATATGTAGTTTTGTTTTTAGTATTTGGTTAATTGTTTGGTTTGGCTGGTTTACAGTGTAGTTTAAATTCATAGTTTATTCCTTTATAATTATATTTAAATAAAATATATAATAGAGGTTTGAGGTGTGAAGTGGGAGGTGGGAATTTCACATCTCACATCTCACTTCTCACACCCCAATTCTACTAATTACTCATCATCATTATGATAATTATTTCTATTATTAGTTGTCATTCCAACTGAATAATAATAAACAAGAGCAATTATTGCAATAGCAAGAACAGCCATTATTAGCCATATCCAAGTTGTTGAATTCATTCCAGCCATTGTTTCATCTGTAGTAGTAGCAGTTCTTTGTGCAGTATAATCTCCAGAATTATCTCCATTGTTGTCATAATTTGCACCATTTCCATTATTGTCTGTATTATTTGATGAAGCACCTGTTGTAGTATTTCTGTCATCACCATTATTGTCGTTATTAGTATTATCATTATTTTTGTCATTGTTGTCCATCATATTATTAAGACCTTCTTGCATATCCCCAGTCATATTTTTAGATGTATTTGAAACAGCGCCTGCAGCATCTTCCATAGCATTTTCTGCTCCACCCACCATATCTCTAACAGCATTTGTAGCATTTTGCATCATATTAGAGTCAGTTGCAAAGGTGCAAGTCATTAACAATATAATTGATATTATTAATAAAACAGTTAATAGAAATTTTTTCATCATTATTTACCATCCTTTCCTTAAAGTAAATATTAAGTTTAAATAGTTAAACTAATATTCCTAAAATTTGTTTAAGATAAACATATTTATAGTATTGATTTTTTTAGTAAAAATATACTATGAAAAAAATTCAAAAAGATTAAATAATATAATTTATTGATAGACAATATGTAATTAATTATTTTCGTTTTCCAAGTTGACTTATTAACAAATGAATAATAATACTAAATAATATAAAGAATGAAGTAGAAAAGAGATATTTCTAAACTCATAAATTCTACTTCATCTATAATGATTTTTTAAATATAAAAAATATATTCTTAATTGTTTTTTCCTAATCTAATTAAAATTGCAATCGCAAAAAATATTAATAAAACACCTATTACTATTAATGAAATGCTGAGAATGTTCGGAATAGTTGAATTATCATCATTTTGAACATTTTGTACTCCTGATACGATAGTTGAAGATTTTTGAGTTTGAGCAGAAGAATTACCTGTTGATAATGAGTTCTCTGAAGACTTTGTTGTAGAAGAACTATTTGATGTATTGTTTGAATTTGAAGAATTATTTAAACTGTTATTTTGATTTTCATTAGCATTTGATGTTGTGGAATTTGCAGTTAAATTTAAATCAATTCCATAAGTAATTGAAAATGAAAAGATAATTGTAATAATTGCTACTATTACTATTTTTAATAATTTAGACATTTTTCTTCCTCCTTGTCATTTGACTATATTGAAATTATAATAGCATAAAATACATAAAAAGTCAATTTATTTTTTAGGCTTGAAAAATTTAATAAAAATAGATATAATATAAAAAGTTAAAAATTTATTATTTTTGAAAAACAAATTGAAGCTAATCATATTACTTGAGAAAGGAATAAAAAATGGAAAATAAAACAAGGAATTTTAATAATTTAAAAGAAATGCTTAATAATACAAAGGAACAATTTGGAGATAAAACAGCTTTTTATCTTGATGGAGATGAAATTGAAAATTCAAGAAAAATATCATATAATCAATATATAAATGACATTAACTGTTTAGGAACAGCCATGATAGAAATGGGATTAAAAGGAAAAAGAATAGCTATTATTTCAGAAAATAGATATGAGTGGGAAGTAGCTTATCTTGCGGTTTGTTGTGGGACAGGTGTAGTGGTTCCTCTAGATAAAGCTTTACAGATAGATGAAATTGAAAGTCTTATTATAAGATCAGAAGCTGAAGCTATATTTTATTCTTCAAAATATAATGAATTTATGCAAACTATACAAAAAAATGGAAAATCCAAATTAAAATATTTTATTTCTATGGATTTAGAAAAAAATGATTTTAATAAGTTTTCGCAAAAGGAAGTAATAAAAAAAGGTCAAGAACTTTTGAATTCGGGAAATAAAGAATTTATCGATGCTAAAATTAATAATGAAGAAATGAATATAATGTTATTTACTTCTGGAACAACAAGTAAATCAAAATCAGTTATGCTTTCTCATAAAAATATATGTACTAATATTCGCGATATTAGAGAATGTTTTGAAATAGATGAAACAGATACATTTTTATCATTTTTACCTTTACATCATACATTTGAATGTACAGTTGGATATTTATATCCAATTTCGGTAGGTAGTACAATTGTATTTTCAAAAGGAGTAAGACACATAGCTTCAGAATTGAAAAAATTTAAAATTACTGCAATGATTAGTGTTCCAGCTTTAGTAGAGAAGATGTATGATAAAATAATGAAAGCTATTGAAGAAAAAGGAAAAACATCTTCTGTAAAAAAAGGTATAACATTAAGTAATGCACTTTTAAAGGTTGGAATTGATATCAAAAAGAAGATTTTTAAAGAAATCTATCAAAACCTCGGTGGATATTTAAGAATAATTGTTGTAGGAGGTGCACCATTTTCAGCTGAAAAAGAAAAAGGATTTTGGGATTTGGGATTTAATGTTTTACAGGGATATGGATTAACAGAAACCTCACCAGTAATTGCAGCAGAACTTACTAAACGAAAAAGAATAGGTTCAATTGGAAAGAAAATGCCAAGTGTAGAGGTTAAAATTGATAATCCTGATGAAAATGGAGTTGGAGAGCTTCTTGCAAAAGGTAATTCAGTTATGCTTGGATATTATGAAAATGAAGAAGCAAATGAAGAAGTATTTGATAAAGAGGGATGGTTTCATACAGGAGATTTAGCTAGAATTGATAAAGATGGATATATCTTTATTTCAGGAAGAAAAAAATTTGTGATTGTATTAAAAAACGGAAAAAATGTTTATCCAGAAGAAATTGAGGCTTTAATAGATAGCTCAGATTTAGTTAAAGAATCAATGGTTTTTGGTATGCCAGATGATGATGATGATATAAAAATTGGTGTAAAAGTTGTGTATGATAAAGAATATATACAAGGTAAATTTGGAGAAATTGATGAAGAACAAATTAGAGATAAGATTTGGAATTGGGTAAAAGAAGTTAATAAAACACTTCCAAAATATAAATATGTAAAAAGCTTAATACTTACGGATGAAGAACTTATAAAAACTACAACATTAAAAATAAAAAGAAATATTGAGATGGAAAAAATATATCAAGTTAAAGATAAATAAAATCAATCAATTGTAATATTTTTGTAACAATTATGTAATAAAATTGTAAAGAAAAAATAATATGATTTTTCTTGTAGTTTTTTGTGGCTTGATGTATAATAAAAATGATTCATGTAAAAATCTTTTTAATAATAACAAAGGAGGTAAGTTTACAATGTCTAGATCTGGCATAGTAAATGTGAGAATGGTTATCACAGAGGAAAAAATAATATCAAATATAGATAAAATTCAAAAACTAATAAATCCAAACAATAAGAAACAAATTGTTCAATTAGAAGAAGATACATATTTTAAGGATTTAATAGAATCCGTAAAATCATATATAACAGAATATCCAAAAAAGAAAAATTTTCCTAGTAGTGTATACAATGCAGCTTATGGATTAGTAGAGACATCAATTAAACAATTTGAAGAAAACACTAAAAAAGTTGAAAAATTAATAAAACAAAGAGAGCAAAACATTGTGCTTGCAGGTGAGTTAAATGATCTTATAGATGCTGTTAATTCTAAACAGGATGGATGGAAAGATAAAGTTGAGAATGCAGCTTCAAAGTTTTCAGAAGATATAATTGAAAACTTAGGAGTAGTTGGAAGATGTAAAGGCAAGACTTCACAAAGATATCAAGATGCAATGAAAATTTTAAATGCCAAAGTTACAAATTTAGAATCTAATCTATATATTGAAATTGATATGGAAAGATTAGAAGATAGTTCAAAAGCATTAAGCTTTATTGGAATAGAAATTTCAGATGCGCTTAAACTAATACCAGCTCCAGAAGAAAAAGTTGCATATGCTGAACTTCAAGAAGAACAAAGTACTAATGTTCAAGAAGTTGCTACTGTTGAAAAACAAAGAAAAAATGCTATAATAGCTGATAATAAAGAAACAAATAATATACAAAATGCAGAAATCAATCAAACAGTTGCAAATGAAAATAGTGAATTAGAAGAATATAAAGAACAAACAACATTTAAGACAAAAACATCATTATGGCAAAAAATAAAAAATAGTAAATTGGTAAGAGCTGCAACATATGTATTTAGAATAAGAATTAGAATTGAATTACCAAGTAATGCACTTCCAGAAGGAAGAGAAGAAAATTAATTATTTGAAGCAAAAGGATATCAAAGTTATATTTGGTATTCTTGTTTTTATATAAACCAATAAAATTACTCTATCGACTCTTGTATAGGTATTTACAAATTTCAACTTTGAGTGTATAATAGGATATATTATGTATAAATTACATATTAATAGAAATTACAAAAGTATAAAAAAATGATTTTTAATGGAGTTTTTTATGATAGAACAAATATTATTTATTGTAATATCTGTTTGCTTATTTGGATTAATTTTTTATTTAATGATTCGAAAAAATGAAACAGGATATTTATACTTTTTAGGGATACAAGCTTTGGGCATTATAATAGATGCTATACGGACTTATTTTTAGTTATAAATATAATATAATTGTAAAAACATTTATTTATTTAATCTCTATTCTTATGCCAATAGGAATACTAATATTTGAATATAAAAAAATAAGCATTCTAGAAAATATTACATATTATATTGCAAAAGCATTATTAGCAGTTGGTTCAACAAAAAAAGCAAAAAGTATTTTATTAGGTCTAATAGAAAATAATCCCCAAAATTATAATGCTCATAAAATATTAGCAGAAATATATGAAAAAGAAGGTGGAATAAGAAAATCTATAGATGAATATGTTGTTTGTATTGAGATTAATAAACAAGATTATGATTCATACTATAAAATTGCTACATTATTGAGTGAATCAGAAAAGAAAGATGAAGCAATTGAAATGCTTACAAATCTTCTAGAAAAAAAGCCTGATTATTATAATGCTAGTTTATCTTTGGGAGATTTACTAATAGAAAAGGAAAGCTATAAAGAAGCTGTTTCTGTATTAATAGATGCAATAAAATATAATCCTGGCAGTTTTGAGTTGAATTATGAATTAGGAATTGCATACACTATGTTAAACGATTTTAAAAGTGCTAAAGAGTATTATGAAAAATCAGCAGAGATTAATAGTTTGATTCACAATCCTAAATATAGTTTAGCACAAATTGCAATGTTATATAAAGATTTAGATTTAGCAGAAAAATATTTTCAAGAAACAATTGATGATGAAGAATTATCAGCAGATAGTTATTATGAGCTTTCTAAAATAAATCTGATGAAAGGCAATAAAGATTTAGCAATTAAATATGCTAATATTGCAATTGATTTAAATAGTAAGAAGATTGCAAGAAAAATAAAAAATGAACCTTTATTTATCACTATTCTAACAAAACTATCAATTCCTTTTAATTTAGAGGAAAAGAAAAGTAAACTTACAAATAAAGAAATTAAGGCAAAAGAACATTTAGAAAATACTTCTGATATTACAATTAATATGGGATATACAGATTTTAAAAAGAAAACAAAAACAGAAAAAGAAAGAGTGGATAATTCTGCTGAATTATTAAAAAATTAAGTTGTGAAGTGAGATGTTTGATGTGAGAAGGGAGATGTGCGAAATACAATAATAATTTATTTTCAAACTTCTCATATTCAATTTTATATCTCTTATATCTTATATTTTAACTATTATCAAGTATTTTGCCTTGACAAAAACACAAAAACCATTGACTAATTCTTAAAAAAATGATATAAATAATAAGAAATATATTTTGGCCCCTTGGTCAAGCGGTTAAGACGCGGCCCTCTCAAGGCCGAATCATGGGTTCGATTCCCGTAGGGGTCACCAAATGTGCGAGGCATAACTGCCTCGCAATTAATAATTAATAATGAATAATTAATATGGCAAAACCTTAGTTCCGGTTTTTTAGTAATAAGTTTAAAATATATTGTGTAATTTAAAAGAAAGGTATTTGATAAAATGAATAATTATAAAAAAAAGTTATTTTTAAATTTTGCTATATTGGTAGTTTTTATTTTATATTTTTATTTATTAAATCATTTGTTTTTTAATTTAGGTAGAGAAAAATTCATAGAGATATATAAATATATTAGTATTAGTATAGTTTTTGTTACAATTATTATTTTTGAAATAGCATATAAAAATGAGAGTGGAATTATAACAATATATGGCTTAGAATTTTTTCTTCTTTCTATAAACACTATAATTTCAATAACTATGATAAGTAAATTGAACGTTTCTTTTGAAAAATATATAAGCGTATCTTGCTTATGTTATATAATTTATTATATTTTTAAATTTATAATAAACTATACAATAAACAAAAGAGAATATGTGAAAAGTTTAAGTGATATTAAAGAAATTGTTAACACAGAACCATTAAAAAAAGAAGCCCAAAAAAGAAATAATTAGAGCGTTTACTAGACTTTATGATAATTATATGATAAAATACATATAGATTAATTCTATTTAGAAGGGAAAGTGATGATTTATGAAATTAATAAATATTGGATTTGGAAATACAGTATCAGCTGATAAGGTAATTGCTATTGTGAGTCCAGATTCTGCACCTATAAAAAGGATGGTACAAGATGCAAAAGATAATGGGTCTGCAATAGATGCTACATTTGGGAGAAAAACTAGAGCTGTAATTATAATGAATTCAAATCACTTAGTTCTTTCTGCTGTTCAAGCAGAAACAATAGCCGGAAGAATAGATAAAGATATTATTGAAAATTAGAGTATTAGGAGGATATTATGATAGTAAAACCAACAGTAAATGAGCTTTTAGAGCATGCTGAAAATAGATTTGCACTTGTAATAGCTACATCTAAAAGAGCAAGAGAAATTGCTAATGGTGATAATATATTAACAGAAGTTGAAGAAGAATCACCAGTTACATTAGCTGCAAATGAAATAAATGAAGGAAAAGTTGAAATAATTGGAAATCAAAAAAATATAGTTGAAGATAATAGTGAAGAAGAATAGTATTAAAAATAATTAAGGAGTTAAAAATGTTAGTAATATTATCAGGAGTATGCGGAGCAGGAAAAGACACAATCAAACGTCAATTAATTAAAAGAATGGAGAATGCTGAAACACTTCCATCATATACTTCAAGACCAATAAGACCAGGTGATATAGATGGAGAAACTTATATTTTTGTTACAAAGCAAAAATTTGAAGAAATGATAAAAGATGGTGAATTTTACGAATATGACATTCATCATAATAATTATTATGGAGTATCAAAAAAACTACTAAATGAAAAGATTAAAAATAATAAAATAATTGTTAAAGATATTGATGTTAATGGTACAGAAAACTTAATTAAACTATTACATAATGATACAAAGATTATTACTATTTTTTTAAGAGTTCCAAAGGAAACATTACGTAGAAGACTTAAACAGAGAGAAGATCAACCAAGTGAAGAGGAAATAACTTTAAGATTAAACAGATTTGATTATGAAGAATCAAAAATGATAATGTACGATTATGTTTTAAAGAATAATGATTTAGAAAAAACACTTCAAATTATTACCACTATTATAAAGAGTGAATATAATCTAAAAAAGCAGGAATTTTAAAATGCTAAAATATTTAAAAAGATGTGAAATCTGCCCACATAGATGTGGAGTAGATAGAACTAATAATCAAATAGGAAGATGTAAATCTAAAGATACTGTTAAAGTTGCCAAAGCATCAATACATGAATTTGAAGAACCATGTATAAGTGGTAAAAATGGCTCTGGTACAGTATTTTTTTCAAATTGCAATTTGAATTGTGTTTTTTGTCAAAACTATGAAATTAGTCAATTGGGATTAGGTAAGGAAATTACAATTGAAGAACTTGCATCTATTTTTTTAAAACTTCAAAATGAAAATGTAAATAACATAAATCTTGTAACACCTACAAGTTATGTACCACAAATTATAGAAGCAATTAAAATTGCCAAAAAGAAAGGACTTATAATTCCAATAATATATAATACTAATTCATATGAAAATGTTGAAACACTAAAGCTTTTAGAAGGGTATATAGATATATATTTACCAGATTTGAAATATGCTGAAAATGAATTAGGAAGAAAATATTCGGGAATAAATAATTACTTTGAGATTGCAACAAAAGCAATAAAAGAGATGTATAAACAGGTTGGGAATATAGAATGTGATAAAAATGGAATAGCAAAAAAAGGTGTTATAATAAGACATTTAGTAATGCCAAACCATATAGAAAACAGTAAAAAAGTTTTAAAATGGATAAATGATAAATTACCACAAGATATATATATTAGTGTTATGAATCAGTATTTTCCTACATATAAAGCAAAAGAAATTAAAGAATTAAATAGGAAATTAACCAAAAGAGAAATAAAAAAAATTGAGGAATTTATTTATTCTTTAAACTTTAAAAATGGTTTTATACAGGGCTTTGAAAAAAACGAAGTTCAATATGTTCCTAATTGGAAAAACGTAACAATTTTGTAATAAATATGTAACAAAAAAGTAAAGAAACAATTTCGCAAATACTATTGATTATTTACAAAATTTGTAGTATAAAGTTTATAGAGTATTTAAATAATACAAAGGAGGAAAATATGGCTGATTTTAATAATGAAAATCAAAATGGAGTTTTTGGTGGCTTTGGATTTGGAGAAAATAATACTGGAACTGAAAATACATCTTTTTTTGGTGAAACACAACAAAATATTAATACAGAAAATGCATATAATGGATTTAAAGCAGAAAATGCAAATTCAAATGGAGTATTTGGAAATTTTGGTGTTCAACAAGCCGGAAGTATTAATGAACCAGTAAATAATAGTGTTGAATTTAAACCAATAGACAGACAAAAAGCGGTTACCAAACAGGGATTATGGTCAAAAATTAGATCATTCCTTTTCCAAGAAATAGATTTAACTGCACCAATAAAAGTAGAATTAACTCCATATCAACAAAAAGTTGAAAATGAAATTAATGAATTTCTTCACCAAGAAGTTTCATTTAAAGGAATTGCAAAATTATTTGGAAGAAAATAAGCACATACATATGGTATGTGTTTTTTTTTTTCGTATATTTTTGTAAAATATTGAAATAATAACAATATAAACTTAAAAAATGTATTATAATTAGAAACTAAATTTCATCATACTGCGTATTCAAAATTTAGACAAAAAGTAAGTATACAATTTTTAAAAAATATCAAAATACATGCTTCGCAAGTATTTTGATGAAAAATTGTATCTAAGATTTTGTAACTAAATTTCTTCATACTGCGTATTCAAAATTTAGACAAAAAGTAAGTATACAATTTTTAAAAAATATCAAAATACATGCTTCGCAAGTATTTTGATGAAAAATTGTATCTAAGATTTTGTAACTAAATTTCTTCATACTACGTATTCAAAATTTAGACAAAATCTAAGAAAGAAGGGAGGACAATAATGAAAGCAACAGGAGTGGTTAGGAGAATAGATGATTTAGGTAGAGTAGTAATACCAAAAGAAATAAGAAAAACACTTCGTATAAAAGAAGGAGACCCATTAGAGATTTTTACAGATAAAGAGGGTGAAGTAATTTTAAAAAAATATTCACCAATTGGAGAACTTACAGAATTTGCGACTGGATATGCTGAAACTTTATCAAAAACTACAGGACATATAGCATTTATAACGGATAAAGATACTATCATAGCAGTTTCAGGTGGTTCGAAAAAAGAATATTTAGAAAAAAATGTTAGTAATGAACTAGAGCAATTAATGGAAGATAAAGAGATATATACAAGTCGAGAAAATAGTGATAAAGCTATGCCAATAACAAAAAATGATGAGGGCAATAAAAAATCGAATGCACAAGTTGTATATCCAATTATTTCAAATGGCGATACTATAGGTTCTGTAATTCTTCTTTCAAAAGAAGCAAATACTAAAATGAATGATGTAGAAAAAAAATTAGCGCAATCAGCTGCATCTTTTTTAGGAAGTCAGATGGAAATATAATATTTAATAAAAAACCGATTAAAGGCTAATCAATCGGTTTTTTTATTAAATATTATATTTAAACTTATTAAAACTTAAATCGATTTGGTAATAGATCGTCAATAGTATATGTTAGTATTTTTCCATTGCTTTCAACAATAAAAGTAAAATTTTCATCAACAAATTCACTTATAAATTGCCTACAATAACCACATGGCATACATTTTACAGTTGATTCTTTGCCTGCTGATGCACCAACAATAGCAATTGATGAAAATTTTCTTTTACCATCAGATAATGCTTTTACAAAAGCAGTTCTCTCAGCACATATAGATTGTAAACCATGATTTTCAATGTTACAGCCTAAATATATAGAACCGTCCTTGCACTTTAAACATGCCCCAACATTATAATTACTATATGGGGTATATGCATTTAATCTAGCTTTTTTTGCTAATTCAATATCTTCTTTATACATAATTTGACTCCCAAATATAAATAATATTAAACATCTTTTTTATCTGAACTACCTTTTGGTATAATTATTTCTTTTTTTTCGGTATCTTCATTATCATTTTGAGAAGTTGTTGTTTTTGTATGTTCAAATACAGTTGAGATATCTAAATCCTCTCCATTTCCAGATACTACTTCTAGATTTTTTTTATTTTTATCATCCATAATAAATCCTCCTTAATTTTTTTATATCATATTTTTTATAATAGTGCAATATTTTTTATTAAAATGAGTATATTGCAAAAAAAAATACATACAAATTAATAGTAAAAATACTAAAAAAAGGTATACAAAAAATTGATTTTGATATATAATGTCCAATATAAAAATAGAAAGGAACCTATAAGATGAATTTAAAAAAAATATTAGTGGATATAAATGAAATAAAAGCAAAAGGAAATTTAGACATTGAGATAAAGGGAATTGAAAGTAATTCTAAAAATATAAAACCAGGATATATGTTTGTTGCAATTTCAGGTTTTACTTCTGATGGTCATGACTATATACAAAATGCAATTGATAATGGAGCAACTGCTATAGTTGCTGAAAATATAGATAAAGTAAAACAATATAACTTACCTGAGAGTATAACACTGATTATTGCAGAAAACACGAGAAAATTTTTAGCATTAAGTTCTTGTAATTTTTATAGTAATCCTTCAAGAAAATTTAAATTAATTGGAATCACAGGAACAAAGGGAAAAACTACTACAACCTTTATGATAAAAGAAATACTTGAAAAAGCAGGTAAAAATGTCGGATTAATTGGAACAGTAGCTACATATATAAATGGTAAAAAAATAGAAGATTCAGATAGAACAACTCCAGAAAGCTTAGAATTACAAAAAATGTTTAACAAAATGGTTGAAGAAAATGTTGAATATGTTGTTATGGAGGTTTCTTCTCAAAGCTTAAAGCTACATAGAGTTGATGGATGCGACTTTGATTTAGTTGCCTTTACAAACTTTTCAGAAGATCATATAAGTGAAAAAGAACATCCAGACATGCAAGATTATTTTCAATCTAAATTAAAACTATTTAATATGTGTAAAACAGGGTTTGTTAATATAGATGATTTGCAAGGAAATAAAATTCCAAAAATGTTTCCAGATAATGACATTACAGGATACGGAATTGATAATTCTGGGGCATTTCTTGCAAAAGATATAACAATTACAAATTCTTATGTTGATTTTAAAGTAAAATTAACAGAGAGAAATGAAAGAGTTAAAGTAGATATTCCAGGAAGATTTACAGTATATAATGCATTATGTGCAATTTGTATTTGTAAGAAATTGGGAATTGATGCAGAAAATATTAAAATTGCTTTAGAAAAAATAAAAGTTCCAGGAAGATCTGAAATGGTAGAAAATAAGCTCGAAATTCCAATTATGATAGACTATGCTCATTCTCCAGAAAGCTTAGAGAGTATACTTCGTGCTGTTAAAAGCTATACAAGAGGAAGAGTAATATCTGTATTTGGTTGTGGAGGAGATAGAGATACAAGAAAAAGACCATTGATGGGAGAAATCTCTGGAAAAGTGGCAGATTATACAATTATTACATCAGACAATCCTCGTACAGAGCGTCCTGAAGAAATTGTAAAACAAATTGAAAATGGAATTTTTAAAACTAAAGGGAAATATGAAGTAATAGTTGATAGAAAAGAAGCTATTGAAAAAGCTATTAAAATGGCAAACAAAAATGATATAATTGTTCTAGCTGGAAAAGGTCATGAACCTTATCAAGAGATTAATGGTGTAAAATATCCTTTTGATGAAAGAGTTATTGTTAGAGAAATAATAAGTAAAATGAAGAGTAAAAAATAGATAATAATATTGGTTAGACTTATAAATATATATTTTAGAATGAAGTGCGTAAGCGTTCAGCCACTGCATACTGCCATTGTAACAGGCAGAGCCTTAACAATGGGCAGAAAACCGGAGCGAAGCATAGAGTGCCTGGAGCAATAATTAATAATAAAATAGAGAGGAGGAGAGCTTAGATTTTCTAAGCTACATATGATGAATTTTCAAACTTCAATACTTATAGCTAGTTTTACAATTACAATTGTACTTTCACTGATTATAATACCTATATTAAAAAAAATAAAAATAGGACAAATAGAAAGAGAGGATGGCCCTAAATCACATTTAAAAAAACAAGGGACACCAACAATGGGAGGAGTAATATTTATAATTGGAATTATAATATGTACAATTATTAGTTATTTATATTATAGAAGAATAGGAGAGTTTGACATTTCAAACAGATTAATACCAATGTTATTATTAACAATCGGGTTTGGAGTAGTTGGTTTTATAGATGATTTTAAAAAACTTGTATTAAAAAATACAAAAGGTTTAAATCCTGCTAATAAAATGATGGGGTTATTTATTATATCATTATTATATATAATATTTATGCTGAAATTTTCAGATCATAGAACAGAAATATTAATTCCTATTTGGAAAAGACAAATTGTGCTCCCAATATACATATATATACCATTTGCTGTTTTAGTAATCCTTGGAACAACAAATGCTGTAAATCTTACAGATGGAGTTGATGGTCTATCATCAAGTGTGTGTTCAATAATAATAGCATGTTTAACTGTAATTTCAATGATAAATAATGCTTCGTCAGTTTCTATTATTGGAAGTATTTCAGTTGGAGCAATACTTGGATTTTTGATATTTAATCTTTACCCTGCAAAAGTTATGATGGGAGATACTGGTTCATTGTTTTTAGGTGGGCTAATTTCATGTATTGCATTATACTTAGAATTACCACTTATATTAATAGTTATTGCATTAATACCTATTATAGAAACATTATCTGTAATCATTCAAGTTTATTATTATAAAAAAACAGGAAATAGAGTATTTAAAATGGCACCACTTCATCACCATTTTGAATTATCTGGATGGAATGAAAATAAAGTTGTTAGAGTTTTTTCAGTTATAACATTCCTAGTTTGTGTTCTTGGTATATTAATGGTTTGTTAATATAGAAAGGGGAATATTTTTAATGGCGAAAAGTAAAAAATTTTCAAGTTTTTTAGAAAATCCCATAGATTATACATTATTAATTACAATCCTATTGTTATTAACAATAGGATTAATAATGGTGCTTTCTGCTAGCTCTCCAACTTCACTTGCAGAAAGTGGAAATAGTTATAAATATTTTGTTAAACAAGGAATATTTGCTGCAATAGGTATTGTTTTAATGACATTTATTTCAAATATAGATTATAGATTTTATAAAAAGTTTTATAAAATTTCATATATAATTGCAATTATATTGTTAGGTGCAGTTCTTGTCATTGGCTCAAGAATTAATGGTGCAAAAAGATGGATTTTTATTACTAAGTCACTTTCTTTTCAACCATCGGAGTTAGTTAAGTTTTTTATGATAATTTTTTATGCAGGAATACTAACAAAAAATAGAGACGAATTAAAGTATTTTATTAAAGGTTGGTTAAAACATCTTGCAATGTTAGTTCCAATAATTGGATTACTAATTATTGAGCCACATTTAAGCGCATCTGTTGTAATTGTTGGAATAGTAGGAATAATGATGATAACAGCAGGTTGTAGGTTATGGCAAATAATAGTTCCTGGGGTTGGATTAGGTATACCAATAATTGGAGTATTAATATTTAAAGTTCAAAAATTTTCACATGCTATAAAAAGGATTACAACATTTATAGATCCGTGGAAAGATAAGCTAGGAGATGGATATCAAGTAATTCAAAGTTTATATGCAATTGGATCAGGAGGGCTTTTTGGTGCAGGACTTGGTCAGAGTAAACAAAAATATTTATATTTACCAGAACCTCAAAATGATTTCATCTTTTCAGTTTTAGCAGAAGAGCTTGGTTTTATAGGATGTTTATTTGTTATTGTTTTATTTGCAATTTTTATTTGGAGAGGAATTCTAATTGCAATGAAGGCTCCAGATATGTTTGGTAGTTTAGTTGCGGTAGGTATAACATCTATGATAGCAATACAGGTTATAATAAACATTGCGGTTGTTACATCATCTATGCCTGCAACAGGTATGCCTTTACCATTTTTTAGTTATGGAGGTACAGCACTTGTAATACTATTGTGCCAAATTGGAGTATTACTCAATATATCAAGAGCAGGAAAAAGAAATTGATATATAGAGGTGAGATGTGAGAAGTTAGAAGTGAGAAGTGAAAAATGATAAACAATAAATAATAAATAATAAGTCGAGTATATTATATCCCACTTCTCATTTCTCACCTCTCATCTCAAAATTTATAATAGTTCTCTTTGATAGTATTGTATCATATATTTTGGGAGGAATAGAATGAAAGTACTTATTGCTGCTGCAGGTACAGCAGGTCATATTAATCCTGCAATTTCAATTGCAAATATTATAAAAGAAAAAGAAAAAGATTCAAAGATTATTTTTCTTGGAACTACGAGAGGATTGGAAAACGATTTGGTTCCACGCGCAGGATATGAATTAAAAACTATAAATGCATATGGATTAAGCAAAAAGCTTTCAATGGATAATATTAGAAAAATGAAAAAAACTGTTGGAGGAATATTTGAAGCAAAAAAAATTATTAAAGAATTTAAACCGGATATTGTAATAGGTACAGGAGGATATATATGTGGAGCAGCTGTTATTGCTGCTAAATCATGTAAAGTTCCAGTTTTATTGCATGAAAGCAATGCCTTTCCTGGTAAAGCTGTAAAGATGTTAGCAAGTAGAAGTAATACAATTCTTGTTTCTTTTGAAGAAGCTGTTAAAAAGATTCCATTTTGTAAAAATGTTGTACATACTGGTACACCAGTAAGAATAAAAAAACTAAATTTTTCAAATACTGAAAGATTAAATATTATAAAATCATTAGGATTAAATGAAACAAAACCAATAGTTCTTGTTTTTGGAGGTAGTCAAGGGGCTCAAAAAATAAATGAAGCCATGTGTGAAATAATAGAAAAAAAGAAAAATAATGAGTATCAATTAGTGTGGGCAGCAGGACCTAAACAATTTGATATTATAAAAAATGATTTATCTAGAAAAAATATTAATATTAATAATATTAATAATTGCAAAATTTATCCATATATTTATAATATGGAAGAAATAGAAAATATATCAGATTTAATAGTTTCTAGAAGTGGCGCAATGACTATTACAGAAATAGCAAATTTAGCAAAACCATCAATATTAATACCTTTGCCAAATGTTAGTAATAACCATCAAATGTATAATGCAAGAGTTTTAGAAAAGGTTGGAGCTTCTGTTATAATAAAAAATAACGAATTAACTTCAGAAGGATTAAACAATACAATAAAACAGATTGTTTTAGATAAGAAAAAATGTGAACAAATGGGTAAAAATGCACTTAAAATTTCAAATGAAAATGTGGAAGAAAAAATATATGCTGAAATTAAAAAATTAATATAGTTTTCCAAGAAAAATTCATAAAATAAAAATTGTAAATATGAATCAAACCAATGTATTAGAAAGAAGGGAAAAAATTGTTTAAAAAGAATACACCATTAAAAGTTGTGCTAATAATATTTATAACAGAAATAATTGTATTAGTAGGATTGCGGAGTATTTATACATCTTAATTTAGGAAATATTTCTGATAAAATAAATAAAGATCAAATAACTAATTTAAACCAAATAAGCATACTTTTACAGCAAGTATCTAAAAACTTAGATAGTATACTAATTGTAGCTAGTATAGTATTTGTAATAATTGCAATATTATTATGTATTTATATGTCAAAAGTAATAGTTTATCCATTAAATAAGTTTTTGAGAAGCAAAGATGAAGAAAAATCAACAGAGCAAATAGAAATGAGAAAAATATTATTACATACAACAGAAGGAATTATTGCTTTTGATAGAGATGGAAAAATTGCATTAATTAATCCGGCTGCAAAAAAATTACTAAAAATTTCACCAGAAGATAATTCGTTTGAAGATATTTTTTATAAGTATGATAAAAACATCAATATGGAGAAGATTATTTATCTAGATAACTGGACATCAACTACTGAGCAAGTTTCAGTTGATGGAATAAATTTAAATGTTCTATTTTCTCCATTCAGAGATAAAAAAGATATTCCAGCAGGTGTAATAGCATTTATTCCAGATATAATAGAACATGAAAGACTAGATAATATGAGAAAAGAATTTGTTGCTGATGTTTCTCACGAATTAAAAACACCAATTACTTCAATTATGGGATATAGTGATACTCTATTAGAGGGTGAATATGATGAAAAAACTCAAAAGGAGTTTTTAGGAGTTATTGCATCAGAAGCTAGGCGTATGGCAAAATTAGTTACAGATTTATTAGAACTATCTAGAATAGACAGCAATAGAAAAAGAACTAAAAAAGAAAGTTTTGATTTAGGAAAATTGGTTAAAGAAAGTCAAGCAAAACTTGCGATAGAAATAAAAAAGAAAAATCATCAAGTTGAAAACTTTGTTACAGCAGATGTTCCACCAGTATTTGCAGATAAAGATGATATTCAAAGAGTAGTCTTAAATATTTTAACAAACAGTATAAAGTATACTCCTGATGGTGGTTTGATAAAAATATATGTTGGGTTTGTATATAATGATGCATATATAAAAATTATAGATAACGGAATTGGAATACCAGAAGATGATTTAAATAGAATATTTGAACGTTTTTATAGAGTAGATAAAGCAAGAAGTAGAGAATTTGGAGGTAGTGGACTGGGTCTTTCAATTGCAAAAGAAATATTAGATAAAAACGGAGGAAGTATAGATATAAAAAGCAAAGTAGGAGAAGGCACAGAAGTAGTAATTAAAGTACCTACAAAAGAGTAATTTTTTTCGATTAATAATATATTTACTATTTTTAATATATAAAAAAGATGAATCAAAATAATTTGCTTCATCTTTTTGTTTAATTATCTTTATTATTGTTTTTGAAATTTACTACTATTGCATCTTCATTATCAAATAAATATTTTGAAGAATTATCTGATTGAATAGGGTTATCTTCTGTAATAGAGTTATTTTTTGAAGATGAATTTTTTCGATTAAAGCTTTTTTTTGTTCCTTTTGGTTCATCTGCAATTGCGGCACCAGATACATATTTTGCAAAATCATATTTTTTGCTTTTATGTTTTTCTTTGTATTTTGCAGGAACAAAATTAATAATACCATCACTATTTTTAGGAGTACCACTGTCACTTACTATTTTGTAGGCACATTTATTATCTGTATAGAATTGCATATTTCCAGCAATTATTTTATCTTTCCAGTCGAATTTTAAATCTGAAAGTTTTGAATCCATTTGGCCTGTAGGACCTTTAGATGCATCAAATCCTTGCTTATATTGCCATTGCATCCATTGACCAATTTCTCTTTGCCACCAGTCTAGTTCTTCGATTGGAGCTGCACCACCTGTAAATACTTTACTAGAGCAGTTAGTAAGAACAGCACTATTATAATCATTTTTATTAGAACCAGTTTTCTTATTTGAAAGCATTGAAATACTTTGAGCAGAAATTGTAGTTCCAACACAATATTTCCTGTACATTGTAAAAATGGTTTCTGTATAATAGCTTAAAAAATCTGGAAATTCATCAATATATAGATAATGAGGTATTCTTGATTTTTCATTTCCTGGACGTCTAAGAACAGCATTTTGCATAGAAAGTAGAAAAAAGAAACCTAAAGAAGTACTTGTAAATCTTCCAACTTCACCACGACGAGTACATATAAAAATAAATTCTCCATTTGCTAATGCATCATCAAAGTTAATATTATTCTGCCTATTACATAAAATATTTTTGATTTTTGATGATCTAAGTAAGTTTTCTAATCTACTACCAACTGAAAGAGCATATTCTTGCATCTTTTTTAGTCCTATAGAATTAGGATAGAAGTTTCTTTCTATGTAAGTAATTAATAATGAATAATCATTAACAATTTCCTTATCAGCTTTAAGTATTTCACACATTTTTGTTATCAAATCAAAGTTGTTAATCATATTAAGCAAATCTTCCATATTAGGTAAAACACCATCATGCATTTTAGGATAAACAACTTTTAAAAGTATCGATAAGTTTTCTAGCATTTGTATAATAAGATTTTCTGAGGTTTCATGTGATTCTTCGAATTTAATCGCATTTAACGTATATGATATAGTTGTAGCGATTTTATTTGGATCATCATATATAAAAGGATTCAATCCTTTTTCATTTGGTATATTTGGATCAATTAAAGTATATTTAACATTATAATTGTTACAAATTTCTATCATTTTTTCTATACTTTCATTATCTGGAGAAAGATATGTTAAGCCTATATTTCTATAGATAGTTTTAGGAGAATCTGAAAGTATCATTTTTTTCATAAAGGTTTTAAAAATAGTTTCTTTCCCAAAAGCAGGAGATAACATATTTAAATTGAAATTATCGTTTAGATATTCATTACTATAAGGATTATTTATACTTGCAATCCCAGTTTTTAAAGCTGTAAAACCAAGTTCTTTAGATGCTTCTTTAAAAAAGTATTTTTTTTCAATATCTTGTGCAATCATTGGTTCAAAAATTCTAGCAGTTTTTCCTGTACCAGTACCACCGCAAACTAATAAAGAACGATATCTACAAGTTTCTCCATAAATAACCTTTTGACCTGTATAGTAATCATAAGTAAAACTTACATCACACATATATGAATTATGTTTTATAGAATTATCTGATAAATCTATTCCTTGATAATCCCAAACTGATTTAGTTAATTCAGTAGAATCATTTACACCAAGTAAAATTTTATTCCTCATAAAAGGATAAAAAGTAGTTAAAGGAAGATATATAGCAATTGCTGAAAAAGCATGTCTAACCATACTAGGAAATTGTGTTATAATACTTGAGTAATTTGGAACAGATAATAAAAGTAGCCAAAGACCTTGATTTATCCATTGTATAACCATTGACATTGCTATAATATATATAGCAACAAAATAAGAATATGCAAATGTTGTCTTTTTTTGTTTACTATCACAAAAACTTGATTTTGGTGCAAATGCAAATGCAAAAGCAGGGCAAACAAGTGCAAAAGAATACTTTATTGGGCCCCAATAAGCTGAAGAAACTCCAGTAAAAATCAATAATAGCATTTCGGCTATTCGATCTATGCATATATAAAACGAAATTAAAGTTAGAATAAAAGTGAAAAATGTATTTCTACTAACATTTAATTTTTTTAATAATCTATCAATTAATTTCATTGGTGTATTTTTTATTGCAACTAATATACCCATAATCATTATTCCTTTTCTATATAATATATATCTATTATCCTACAAAATTCATAAAAATACAAGTGTTTTTATAAAAAATCAATAAAAAAGTATTGACAAAAGAAAAAAAACAGTATAAAATATATGCTGTTACAAGAAGAAGTATCCACTTCTCACCTTAACTATTAGGAAAAGGTTGGAATTTTATAAATATTTATATTTATTTTTATGTGGATTAAGTGGCTTTTCTTGTAACAAAGAAAAGTCTTTTTTTAGGAGGTGTTTTAATATAAAACAAGAATTACCAATAAACGAGAGAATAAGAGCTAAAGAAGTTCAATTAATTGGAGAACAAGGAGAAAAACTTGGAGTTATGAGCTTGAGAGATGCAATAGATAGAGCTCAAAATGTAAAGCTTGATTTAGTATTAGTTGCGCCACAAGCAAATCCACCAGTTTGTAAAATAATGAACTATGGGAAATACAAATTTGAGCAAGCTAAAAAAGAAAAAGAAGCTAAGAAAAAACAAAAAATTGCTGAAATTAAAGAAATAAGAATTACTCCAAATATTGAAGAACATGATTTTGGATTTAAAGCAAAAAATGCAAGAAAATTTATAGAAGATGGAAATAAATTAAAGATTACAGTTAGATTTAGAGGAAGAGAAGTCAACAATTCACATCTTGGAGAAAAAGTACTAAATAGATTTATTGAAAATCTATCTGATATAGCAAATGTTGATAGAGCTCCAAAACTTGAAGGTAGAAATATGTTTATTATGCTATCAAAAAAATAATATAAGTTAATTATGCTAAAATAGCGTAAGATATAAATATAAATTGAAAGGAGTTAATACAAAATGCCAAAAATGAAAACAAATAAAGCTGCTAAAAAAAGATATAGTTTAACAGCTACAGGAAAAGTAAAAAGAACTACATCAGGTAGAAGACATTTATTAGCAAATAAAACAAAGAGACAAAAATTAACAAGTAGACGTCCAGGATCTTATGCGGATAAAACTTGTGAGAATACAATTAAGAAATTATTACCATATGGTAACTAGAAGTTAGAAAGGAGAAATAAAAATGGCAAGAGTTAAAACTGCAATGATTACAAGAAGAAGACATAAAAAAGTATTAAAACAAGCTAAAGGGTATTTTGGTGCAAAA
Source organism: uncultured Clostridia bacterium (assembly GCA_947306755.1). Classification (GTDB taxonomy): domain Bacteria; phylum Bacillota; class Clostridia; order TANB77; family CAG-508; genus CAG-269. The sequence goes on from CAMZHI010000004.1 coordinate 21,392, forward strand.
CATTATAGATTTAGAAATGCCAATCAAGCTGTATTAAAATCATTATCATATAGTTATGTTGGAAGAAAAGACAAAAAGAGCAATTTTAGAAAATTATGGATTGCTAGAATTAATGCGGCAGCTAGAATGAATGGAATTACATATAGCAAATTAATAGCAGGTTTAAAAAAAGCAAATGTTACTATCAATAGAAAAATGTTAGCTGAAATAGCTGTTTCAGATGAAAAAGCATTTGCAGAAATAGCAAAAATTGCAAAAAATGCATAAATAAAAATACGGACTTTAGATGAAAATCTTTATTCCGTTTTTTTTTTCTATTCTTAGGGAAGACACGATGTAAATAATATTAAAGGATAAAGAAAAAATGGGAAAAATATTAATAAAAAATGCAAATTTAATATCAATGAAAGAAGAAAAAATTATATATGGAATTGATATTTTAATAGAAAATAGTTTAATAATAAAAATAGATAAAAATATAGAAGAAAGTACAGAAATAATAATAGATGCAACAGGAAAAATAGTTATGCCAGGGTTAATTAATACACATGCACATATTCCAATGAGTATTTTTAGAGAAACTGTTGATGGGTATAAAACACAAGAATGGCTTGAAAAAAAAATATGGCCAATGGAGGCAAAACTAACTGAAGAAGATGCTTATTATGCATCAATGTTATCATTTATAGAAATGATAAAAAATGGAACAACTACTGTAAATGATATGTATTATTTACAAAATGCAACATTAAAAAGTGCTATGAATTCTGGAGTTAGATTACAAATTACAAGAACAATAATGGATATTGATGGTGATGGAGAAAAAAGAATAAATGAATTAGAAGAATTTATAAAAGATAATAAAGACCAATATGAAAATATAACTTTAAATGTTGGAATTCATGGATTATATACATGCAGTGAAAAATATGTTCAAAGAGGAATAGAAATTGCAAAATATTATAATTTACCAATTAATATGCATTTTGTAGAAAATTCGAAAGAATCAGAAGATATAAAAAGAATGTATAATGTAAATAGTCCAGTTGAAGTAATAGAAAAATATTTTAAAAATAGACATTTGATTCTAGCACATTGTGTAAAGTTATCTGAAAAAGAGATTGAATATTTATCAAAATGTAATGTTTTTATTTCACATTGCCCAATTAGTAATTTAAGATTAGGATGTGGAGTTGCAAATGTAACAAAAATGATGGAAAAAAATATATGTGTATCATTGGGAACTGATGGTCAGGGAAGCGGTAGCAATTTAGATATGTTTGAAGCAATGAAATTTTCAGCACTTATGCAAAAAGGAATACAAGAAAACCCAATAAAAATGCAATCTTATGAGGTTTTAAAAATGGCAACTATAAATGGTGCAAAAACATTAGGATTAGATAATATAATTGGAACAATAGAAGAGGGAAAGTTAGCTGATATAATAATAATTGACATTGATACATCAAATACAAGACCAATTAATGATATATTTTCACAAATTGTCTATAATGTAAAGGGCTCAAATGTTGAGACCACAATAGTAAATGGTAATATATTAATGGAAAATAGAAAATTAAAAATTAATATTAATGAAAAAGACATAATAAATAACTGTGAGGAAATAATTAATAGAATAAATTGTAAAGATAATTTTTAATAATAATGTAAGAAATATTCTGATTTTGTAGAATATTTCTTTTTTTCTACATCACAAAATGACAAATTTTTTAAATCAAAGGTGATACAATGCATTCAGGTGAGAAAATGACTATTTACTTAGATGTTATTTTTTTAGAAAATTTAATATTGAATTTTCTAATTTTATATGCAGTTAGAATTGAAACAAAATCAAAGATAAAGATCTTAAAAACAATTTTATCAAGTTCTATTGGAAGTGCTTATACTGTATTAGCTTATTTAATAAACAATGTTTTTTTTCAAAGCATAATTATGAAATTATTGTTATCAGTTGTAATGATATATATAGCATTTGAGACAAAAAATTTAAAGGAACTTATAAAAAAGTTATTATTATTTTATCTTACATCATTTGCATTTGCTGGGGGTGCTTTAGCTATAATTTATGTAGTAAATACAGGAAAAATTTCAATTCACGATGGTGTAATATATGGAAAATATACACTTCTAACTATTGTGATAGGTATAATAGTATCATTTATGGTTCTAATAATATCTTTTAAATTAATTAAAAATAAAATATATAAGACAGATTTAATATGCAATATAACTATAAGAGTAAATAATAAAGGATTAAAAACAAAAGCATTAATAGATACAGGAAACTTGTTAAAAGAGCCAATTACAAATACATCAGTAATTGTAGCTGAACATACGTTATTTAAGGGAATAATACCTGATGATATATTAGAACATACTGAAAATATATTAGGAGGTGATTTAAATGGAATATCAGAAGTTGCAAAAAATAAGCTTTTACCAAAAATGAGAATTATACCATTTTCGTCTTTAGGTAAACAGAATGGTTTGTTATTAGGAATAAAAGCACAAGAAGTAATAATCGAACAAAATGAAGAAATAAGAAGAATGGAAAAAATAATAATAGGTTTATATAATAAAAAATTAAGTAAAAGAAAAGAATATCATGCTTTAATTGGATTATTTTAATTTTTCATTTAGAAACAGGTACTTTTTGAAAAAAATCCGATCATTTACAAAAAAGGACTGCTTTCAAATGGAAAAAGAAAGGGAAGAAATCAAGTGAATATTTTAAAATTAGTTAAAAATAATATTAATTCAATTTATGTCAAATATATAAAAAATGAAAGTATTATAGAAGAACCTATTTTTTATATTGCTGGAGCACAAACACTTCCACCGCCACTTCCTGAAGAAGAGGAGGAATACTATATAAAAAAATTATCAGAAAGAGATAATTTAGAAGCAAGACAAATGTTAATTGAGAGAAATTTAAGATTAGTTGTGTATATTTCAAAAAAATTCGAAAATACAGGTATTGGAATAGAAGACTTAATTTCTATTGGAACTATAGGACTGGCAAAAGGAGTAAATACATTTAAATCAGATAAAAATATAAAACTAGCAACATATGCATCAAGATGTATAGAAAATGAAATATTAATGTATTTAAGAAAAACAAATAAAACAAAAGTAGAAGTATCTTTAGATGAGCCTTTAAACAAAGATGCAGATGGAAATGAATTATTATTATCTGATATTCTTGGAACTGATGAAGATATAACATCAAGAAAGATGGAAGATGAAGTTGACAAAGATTTATTAAGGATTTCTATTAATAAATTAAATCCAAGAGAAAAAAATATTATGGAAATGAGATTTGGCTTAAAAGATGATAGTGAAGAAAAGACTCAAAAAGAAGTTGCTGATGAACTTCGGAATATCACAAAGCTATATTTCAAGGTTAGAAAAAAAGATTATCAAAAAAATGAGAAGAGAAATATTGAGTAAGACTCGGATAGGAAAATACTGTATACTTTTGATAGATGGTATTGACAGAGGAGTTTTCAATGAAAAATAGACTAAAAATTAATAAAATGCATATAATACGAATGAGGTGTTAATTAATGGAAAATGAGTATATTAAAGAAAATAGAATTGTTGATAGAACAGAAGATGAGAAAAAATATGAGTTGATACAAAATATTATTAACACAAAAAAAATACTTATCCAATCACATGTTAATTTTGAATATGCTGAAAATGAATTAATAGATTATTACACATATTATATTAAAGCTAACCAAGCAAAATTGGATTACTTAATAAAACAAGCTAAATATCAGGGATTGATGATTGACGAAGTTGGATAAATATGAATAAATTTCCTGTTTCTCTTGAAAAAATAAAATAATAGTATATAATATATAAAGATATATAGAATAATAGCAAAAAAGGAATGGTTTAAAAAATGGATTATTCAGAATTAGAAAGACAAATAGGGTATACTTTTAAAAATAAAGATTTACTTAAAACAGCATTTACACATACATCATATGCATATGAGAAAAATGTAAAAAGCAACGAAAAATTAGAATTTTTAGGTGATAGTATTTTAGAGTTTATCTCAAGTGTATATCTTTATTCAAATTATACAAATCTTAAAGAAGGAGAGATGACTAAAGTTAGAGCTCAAGTTGTGTGTGAACAAAGTTTATATAAGGTCGCAAAAACACATAAATTTAGTGACTTTTTGTATCTTGGAAAATCTGAAAAAATGTCAGGAGGAGAAGTTAAGCCTGCAATATTAGCAGATAGTGTAGAAGCAGTTATTGCAGCTATGTATATAGATGGGGGATTAGAACCAGCTAAAGAGTTTATTATTAATAATTTAAAAGATGAAATAAAAATTGCAAGTCAAAATGTAGGACAAAAAGATTATAAAACAGTATTACAAGAAATACTTCAAAAACATGGGGATGTTGATATTCATTATAATATAATAAAAGAAACAGGACCAGATCATAATAAAAAATTTGAAGCAGAAGTTATTTATAACAAAAAAGTATTAGCTGTTGGAAAAGGAAAAAGTAAAAAACTTGCTGAAATGGAAGCAGCAAAATTTGCTATTGAAGAACTAAAAAAGAGGTGAAAAGATGAAAAAACAGTATATAATACCAATTTTTGTACCACATTTAGGTTGCCCAAATGACTGTATTTTTTGCAATCAAAAGTCAATAAGTGGGCAAGCTAAACAAGTTACAAAAGAAGATGTAAAAAAAATAATTGAAGAACACCTTAAATATATCAAAGAAAACTCAATAGTTGAAGTAGCTTTTTTTGGAGGTAGTTTTACTGGAATTGAAGAAGAAAAACAAATAGAACTTTTAAGTACAGCATATGAATTTATAAAATCAAAAAAAGTAGATAGTATACGTATTTCAACAAGACCAGACTATATCAACAAAGAAGTTTTAAAAAGATTGAAAAAATATAAAGTCAAAACTATAGAACTTGGAGTACAATCAGCTAATGACTACATATTAAAAAAAGCTGGTAGAGGTCATACTTTTGAAGATGTAAAAAAAGCATCAAAATTAATTAGATTATATGGTTTTAAATTAGGACATCAAATGATGGTTGGACTACCTGAAAGTACTAAATTAGATGAGATTAATACTGCTAAACAATTAATTAAACTAAAACCAAAGATGATAAGAATATATCCTGTATTAGTAATTAAAGGTACTGAATTAGAAAAACAATATAATAAAGGAAAATATAAACCTTTAACAGTTGTACAAGCAGTTGAAATATGTAAAGAACTTGTGAAAATGTTTTCAAAAAAGAAAATAGATATTATAAGAATAGGTCTTCAACCAACTGATACAATTTCAGAACCAAATAGCGAAAATAGTGAGGTTGTTGCTGGACCATTTCATTCAGCATTTAGGCAACTGGTTGAATCTGGCATGTGGTATGATGTAATTGTAGATAAAATCAAAAAACTAAATGCAAAAGTAAAAGAGGTAGAAGTAATTGTAAATCCTCAAGATGTTAATAATGTAGTGGGTCAAAGAAGGGAAAATATAAGTAACTTAAAGCAAGTATATGATGTAGATTTAATTGTAAAAACAGATAATAAGATTAAGCAAGGAAAGTCAAAAATTGAGGTTACAAAAACATACGAAGACTTTTCTGAATAAATTTAGGAAAAGCTCTTGACAAATAAAAAAAAGATGGTATAATTTATAATGCGTTAAGGAAAATGCAGGTGTAGTTCAATGGTAGAACCCTAGCCTTCCAAGCTAGCTACGTGGGTTCGATTCCCACTACCTGCTCCAAATATTAATCCTTAACGCATATATGCAGGTGTAGTTCAATGGTAGAACCCTAGCCTTCCAAGCTAGCTACGTGGGTTCGATTCCCACTACCTGCTCCAACTTTATGCAGTTTCGAACTGATTAACTCAAATAGGAATATTAATTAATGATATTTCTCAAAAATTAATAGCTTAACACTTGTCATCAAGTATTAAGCTATTTTTTCTTTTCATCTAAACCCGAAGGTTTAGGCATCGGCATATCGCCTCAAATATTCTATATTTAGTAGAGCATTTTTGATACGATAAGTCAATGAAAATATAAAAAGTTCTTTTATATTTTCTATACTTATTATATGCAAAAATATGATTATTATTGATTATTTTCTAGTTTTTGCATTTTATAATGTATTGGTTCAAAGATTTGTTTAAATAGTTTATTATAAATATTTTTATTTATATTCATTTAAATGATTTCACTTCCTTTTTCTGCAAATTATATAATAATCTAGAATAAAAGTCAATATATCTAAAAACAAAAGTTTGCAAATTATTTCAATAAACTACTTGCAAAATTTAAAATTTTTTGCTAAAGTAAATACAATAAATCGAATTATATAAGGGAGCTTGAAACAGAGTATGTCATTTTTTCGTATACCTGTTTCGTAACCGCCCCAAATTTATGCATTTTCGAAGTGAATTTAAATTTTGCAAAATCTATATAAAAATGTTGATTTTTATAAAAAACATGATAATTAGCTAGGTTGAGGACATCGTCTGCCGTATGTTATAATTATATATAGAATAGTTGCTTTTTGAGGAGGAGAGATTAATGAAAATAGATGTGTTACAGATTCAAAGTGAAGGAAAAAATGAATTTGAGATAAAATATAATGACACATTACAATATAAAGCAAAATTGCCTTTTATTACGATTAAAGAACCATTAAAATTAGAAAAGCTTAGGAGTATTGAAATATTTGATATAAATGATAATCGTATATATACTACGGATTATAAATATATTAATAATTTTAAAGAAGAATTTATCCCAATGAGATTTTTAATAACTGGTAGTCAAAAATTTAATCAATTAATATTTACTTCAGACAAAAATATAATTAAAATTTATTATGAAGAAAAAGCACTATGGGAAAATAGATATGTCATAGAGATAAATAATAAACAATATTTCTGTTATTCAGTAGAGGATGGATATATTAGGCATTTTCCTATATATGATGGTGAGATTCAAATCGGTGAAGCGCTAAAATCTAATATAGTTATAGATGGTAAAGACGAATATTGTTGTTATTTAAAAGATGGCTATGAAAGTATAAGTGATGGAATTGTAGCATTGTTATTATATTTAGATAGAAGTGAATATAGTTCATCATATTTAGTTAATAAGTCCTATAATTTATCAAAAAGCTATTCATATAATAAAGCAAATAAATTATATAATAAAGAATGGGTTAAAAATAATTTTGGAGATGAATTTTATAGAAAAGTAGATGAAAATATTAAATTAGTTAAAGAAAAGTTTAAACATCCTTTAAAAACATTTGAGGAACAATGGAATACTATGTCAGAAAAAAACAAAAAAATATTAAAATTTGTTTTTATAGCACCATGGGCAATATTCTTTATAGTATTATTAATTATTTTAATAATAATTTTATTATCTAGTTAAAATGAAAAAATAATTTCTTGGTCAAAAATATTTTAAAGTGTTTAAAGAATCTTGATGTTACATTATAAATATGTTAAATTATTAATAATAAATCGAATTATATAAGAGCTTAAAACAAAGTATGTCATTTTTTCGCATACCTGTTTCGAAATCGCTTCATATGTGTGACTTTTACAAATCGCAGTGAAAAATGAATAGTGAATAATTAAGAATGAAGAATCTCAATAAAAAGAGTAAGGGCACATTTGAAATTATTCACTATTCATTTTTAATTATTCATCGTTCATTAAAAATTTTTTAATCCTAATGATAGTTACAGACATATCTTTACTATTATTTATTCTTTATTTTTTGCTATCAACCTGTTTTTGGAAGGTGTCCCCAAAAAGTTTCAAAAATCTATTGACAAAAAAAATGATTTAATAGATAATATCAAATAGGAAAAATGGTTAAAAATACTAAGGAGGACAAATAAAAATGTACATATTTAATAAAATAATTGTAAAACCACAATTGCCAAAAAGCATTAATAGATTAGATGAAATTGCAAATAATTTATGGTGGAGCTGGAATTCTGAATTTCTAAGGCTTCTTAAAAGAATGGATAGAGATTTATGGGATATTGTTGAGAAAAATCCTGTAAAGTTTTTAAAAAGAGTAACTCAAGAAAAATTGGAAAAAGCTGCTAATGATAGTAGTTTTGTTAAAGAATATGAAAAAGTTCTTAAAAATTATGAAGATTATATGTATAGTAAAGATACATGGTTTAATAAAAAGTATCCAGATAACAAAAACGACTTAATTGCATATTTTTCAGCAGAATATGGATTAGATGAAACTATTCCAATATATTCTGGTGGGCTTGGTATTTTATCTGGAGATCATTTGAAGTCTGCAAGTGATTTAGGTATTCCACTAGTTGGAGTAGGATTATTATATAAACAAGGATATTTCAATCAAAAAATAGAGAGCTATGGTTCTCAAAAATGTGAATACCATAATTTAGAATTAGAAGATATGCCTATTTTTCCAGTGAAAGATACAGAAAATAACGATTTAACTATTTCTGTTAAATTTGATGATAAAATTGTTTATTTGAAAGTTTGGAAAATAAATGTAGGAAGAATATCTTTGTATTTATTAGATTCTGATATTGAGCAAAATGATCCTGAAGATAGAGAGATTACACTAAAACTATATGGTGGGGATCAGGAAATGAGAATTCGACAAGAAATAGTTTTAGGTATGGCAGGAACTAAACTTCTTAAAGAATTAGGCATAAATCCTACAGTATATCATATGAATGAAGGGCATTCTGCATTTTTAATTTTAGAATTAATGAAAGATATAATAGAACAAAAACAAGTATCTTTTGAAATTGCAAGAGATATAGTAAGTTCTAAAACTATATTTACAACTCATACTCCAGTACCTGCTGGAAATGATATATTTCCTTTAGAACTTATGGAAAAATACTTTAAAAATTTCTGGCCAAGATTAACAATTGATAGAGAAGAATTTTTAAAACTTGGTATGAAGCCAACTGAGGTATTAGAACCAGGATTTAATATGGGTATTTTTGCTCTTAAAATAGCAGGAAAGAAAAATGGAGTTAGTAAGCTTCATGGAGAAGTATCTAGAGAACTATTCGGAGATGTTTGGCCAAATATAGCTGCAAATGAGTCTCCTATAACATATGTAACAAATGGGATCCATACATGTTCATGGCTTGCTCAAAATTTAAAAGAGTTATATAATAAATATCTTACAAGTCCTACAACTCCATATTGGCAAGATAAAATTCATTTAGATGATACATGGAAAAGAATAAAAAACATTCCAAATGAAGAGCTTTGGAATGCTCACCTAGAAAGAAAACAAAAATTAATAGAACATATTAAAGAAAATACAACTATAAGATTAAGAAGAGCTGGAATTGCCTATGAAGAAATTAGAGAAATAACAAATTCACTTTCTTCAGATGATTTGATTATAGGATTTGCAAGGAGATTTGCCACTTATAAAAGGGCAACATTAATATTTAATGATTTAGAAAGAATTACAGAGATACTAAATGATAAAGACAGACCAGTTAAATTAGTATTTGCAGGAAAAGCACATCCTGCTGATAAAGAAGGCCAAGATTTAATTAAATATATTCATGAAGTATCGATGAAACCACAATTTAGAGGAAAAGTATTTTTACTTGAAAATTATAATATTGCTATGTCTAGGTATTTAATAAGTGGAGTTGATGTATGGCTTAATAATCCACGTAGACCAATGGAAGCGTCTGGTACATCTGGTCAAAAAGCATCTGTAAATGGAGTTATAAACTTTAGTGTGTTAGATGGATGGTGGGCAGAAGGATATGATCAAACAAATGGATGGATAATAGGAACAGATGCTGAATTTACATCATATACTGAACAAGATATGGCAGATAGTGCAAGTATATATAAAACACTAGAAAATAAAATAATTCCTATGTTCTTCAATAAAGATCAAAAAAATAGTTATTCAGAAGAGTGGATGGAAACTATGAAACAATCCATCCTAACAACAGGTGGAAAATATAGTACAGCTAGAATGCTTGTAGATTATACAAATGATTTATATATCCCACTAATTAATTTATATAATAAATACTATTCTAATTTAGAAAATGCAGCAAGTTTTTCACATTGGAAGCATCAAATTAAAGCAAATTGGGAACATATTACAATAGAACAATCAGAAAATCCTGAAAACATAAAGATAGATGCAGGTGAACAAATTGAAGTATCTTGTAAAGTTACCCTTCCAAATATTGAAAAAGAAGATATAAGAGTAGAAGTGTACTGTGGTAAGATTTCAGATGATGGAAGAGTTGAAGATATCAAAATTGTTCCTATGAAATTAGTTGAAGAAGAAGCAGAATATAGACGTTATAAATATACTGCAAAAGTTGCTCTTACTTCTGGAGGAAATTATGGGTATACATTTAGAGTAATGCCTACAAATGAAATGTTACTTGATAGTGAGAACTTAGATTTAGTTAAATGGATTGAAAAATAGATCAACTATTGAACAGGCATAAAAGCCTGTTCAATTTGTAAAAACAATAAAAATATGGTATAATTATTATTGAGGTGATTATTATGGGATGGTTTGAATCTTTAAAAAATAGAAATAAACATGCTGGAAAAGTTGAAGATAGAACAGTTGAAGATAGAACAGTTGAAGATAGAATAGATCCAGAGGTGAATTTGGATGATTTAAATTTGTTTGGTAGTTCTACTTCAGATGGACCCCGTGAATCATTTGCAGACACAATGAAAGTACCTGATGGAAGTAGTGTTTATTCTGGACAATTTACAGCTGGAGAAGCTTCTATAATTGCGACTGCTTATAACGCAATGAAAGTAGAAATGAATGAAGAAGAAGAAGCTAAAAAACTTGGAGAATATTTATATAGAAAGTGTCAAGATAATGATATTAGTTTATCAGCTATTCCACCGGAGCTAGAAGAAAAGTGGAAACAAGAATATTATGCTATGAGAACTGGTGATGATGGTAGAACTGCTGCTGATGATAGTAGAACTGCTGCTGATGATAGTAGAACTGTTGCTGATGATAGTAGAACTGATGATGATAGTAGAACTGATGATGATGTTTTGTTATTATAATAAGGAAGGGATTGTATATGCAAAAAGTTATAATTTACACTGATGGTGCATGTTCAGGGAATCCTGGTCCTGGTGGATGGGGAGCAGTACTGATTTCAGGAGAACATAAAAAAGAAATGTCAGGTGGAAGTAAAGATACAACTAATAATATAATGGAAATGACAGCAATTTTAGAAGCATTAAAAGCATTAAAACAACCATGTGAAGTTGAATTATACAGTGACAGTGCATATTGTGTAAATTGTTTTAATCAAGGGTGGATATACAACTGGATAAAAAAAGGCTGGAAAACAGCATCAGGAGAAAAAGTCAAAAACCAAGAAATTTGGCAAGAAATTTATGATTTAACAAAAAAACATAAAGTAACATTTAACAAAGTAAAAGGTCATAGTAATGTAGAACTAAATAACAGATGTGATGAATTAGCAAGAAATGCAATACCAAAATAATGTTGTCAATGGGGACGGACCTTTTTGACAACTTAAAAAGGCAGGAGCACAACTCCTGCCTTTATGTATTTATCTTTGGGACAAGCCACTTTAAGATAAATGTATAAAACCAAGAATAATACCCCTGTCAAATATAAGTTACAGAATTTAAGTTATTTAATCCCTAAATTTACCTAATAATTCTGTACTTATTTGTTAGCCATATTATTTTCAACTTGTTGAATCATTTTCTTAACCATATTTCCACCGATTCTTCCTGCATCTCTTGAAGATAAGTTACCATTATAACCATCTTTTAAAGTTACACCAACTTCATTAGCAACTTCATATTTGAATCTGTTTAAAGCTTCTTTAGCTTCTGGAACTACTTTTTTGTTACTATTTGAATTTGACATTTTCATTCACCTCCTGATTAAATTAGTATTTAATCGAAATAAATCGACAAAAGAAAAAAGAAATCTTTTTTCTAAAATTAGAATGTGCAAATATTTAAAAAATAAACAGAAAAAAATTGGAAATTTAAAAAAATAATAATATCTAATTGAAAAATATTAGAATAATGGGTATAATATTTACAGTAAACAGCTAAATAATTCATTAATAGATATTATTTAACTTTAAGAATTTTTACGAAAGGATAAAATTATGTATAAATTAGTAGCAGTTGATTTAGATGGAACTTTACTTAATCAGTATGGTGAAGTTACAGAAAATACTAAAAGAGTTATAAAAAATGTTATTAGAAAAGGAACAGAGGTTGTTATTGCTTCTGGAAGAAGTATAGATTCAATACAAAATATTTCAAATGAAATAGGAGCTTCAAAGTATATAGTAGCAGGAAATGGCGCTGTTGTATTTGATACAAATGAACAAAAAATCATATATGAAAACTATATTCCTTTAGATAAAGCTCTTAATATTATAAAAATATGTGAACAAAATAGTATTTTTTATAATGTATATACAAATAAAAAGATAGTAACTAAAAGTCTTAGATATAATGTATTATATTATTATAAAGAAAATCTAAAAAAAGAAGATAGAAAAAAAACCAATATAGCAATAGTAGATAATATAGAAGATTATATAAAAAAAATGCAAGACGAAAAAATAATGAAGATTTTTATTTGTGATAAAACAGAATCTGTTTTTAAATCTATTATGAAAAAATTTGATGAAATTCCTAAAGTTGAGACTTTAGATGTTTCACATATGTCTAGAAAAGTAGTAAAAAAAGGTAGTACAGAATATCCGATAGAATATTTCTATACTGAAATTTCAATGAAAGATGTTGACAAATGGAACGCAATTGAATTTTTAATTAATAAAATTGGAATAAATAAAGAAGAAGTAATCGCCATCGGAGACAATATGAATGACAAGAAGATGATAGAAGAAGCTGGTTTAGGAATCACAATGGAAGGAAGCACTCCCGTAGTTGTAGAAGTTGCAAATTATGTTACAGCTAACAATAACAATGAAGGAGTAGCAAGAGCATTGGAAAAGTTTTGCTAAAAAAATGGATTTTTTTGAACCAAATATAAAAAAGTTTTGTCTAATATAATAGAAGGGGGATAAATAATGGAAGAAAGAATTGAAAAACAAAACAATTTAGAAAATAAAGATTCAAATAATTTGAAAAAAAATACAAAATGGAAAAAAGTATTAATTATAATTGCGTGCTTAATTGCTATAACAGGGGCAGCAAATGTATATGCAACAACCAATGGATTTGGAAATGTTTTTTTCTTAATAAAATATTTAGTTACAGGAGATAAGGAAGTAATTGCTGGAAGAGATGCAATATTATCTGATAGAGACATAACTATATCATATGAAACAATAAAATTAACAGAAAACGTTGGAATGCAAATTAGAAATTTTAAAGCAAAAGATAATGATGCTGTTCTTACTATTGCTATAAATGAGGAAGTATTAGAAAAATATACAAACATAGTACCAATAAGATATAAAGTATATGATTCATCTAATAATTTGTTATGTAATCAAAGAAGTGTTAAAGCGAAAAATCAATATTTAAGTGAATATACTGAAGAGCTAGTATTAAATAACTATAAACAAGAAGATAACAGTTTAATACTAGAAGTATATAACTCTAATGATGAGAAATTAGTTAAAATTACAATTAATTTGAATACAAGAGAGATTATTATTGAAGGAGAAAAAGAGGCACTTCAAAAGATTTCAGAGATTGAATTAAAGAATTATTTGTCTGTTATTTCTTCATATGAAAGATGGACAAATAAAAACGAATCATATAGTAAAATCGTATTGTTAAAAAGATTAGAAAAAAATTTAGGCAAAGACATTATAACTTTAAAAGATAGTTCACAAAATGGATTAATATTTGATGCAAATGAAGTTAACAATATGCTTAAAAGTTTAGGATATGAAGAAATTTCAAATTTAATAAATGGAGAGTTTTATCAAACTATCAACATCAATGGGAAACAATGCTATAAAGAAATATCAGAACCGCAAATAATAGATAAGAATAATATTATAATTGAAATTAAAGATATATCATTTTGTGCAGGATTATATAATGCAACATTTACATATTTAACAGATATAGATAATAGTTTTGAAACAGACCATAGTAAATTTGAGACTCAAGAAGATACAATATATTTCAAAGTAAATGAAGATAAAAAGTATTCTACATTCAAAGTAATAAAATATTTAATGAAAAAAAATGCAATGAATCCTATACAAGATAACAACAGTACTATTACAGAAAATACATTAAACTCTGAACCTTCTGAGGAGACAGCTAATAACGCAAACACGACTACTATAAATACAAATGCTGAAAATTCTACAAACGATACAACTTCAAATAATGTAAGCGAAATAGATGTAGATTCTCCTTATAAAAAGATTTCAAGAGAATATGGACAATGGCAATATTATACATCATATAAAAATGACATACAAAATAGAATTTATAAACAGGTTTCATTTGAAGAAATTTTTGGGGATGATTATTCAAAAAATGTTGGGAGATTAGCATTTACAGAAGATGGCAAATTTTCAGGTAATTTACCAATGGTCAATAACGAACATATAGGTACATATACTATTAATGGAAATGAAGTTATTCTTAATTTTCAAAATGATACCATAAAATTGGAATATGTACAAAATGAAGATACAAATTCTGAGGCCATTAGGCAAATTTATGGAAAATATGAAATAATCCTTAGAAGGAATGGATATAAACCAAATTAATTTCTAAAAAATCTAGGAGCTATTTAAAAAGTTGCTCCTAGATTTTTTATAATTCAATTGTGGGATTGTATACTTCCAGCCACATATTTACTTGGCAAAGATATGCCATTAATTGTGGTCCAGTCATTAATTGACCAAACCATGGTCTTGCAAATGCTTTACCATCTGTATTTAAGATTTTTATTATATAATCTCTGTTTAGCAAGCTGTTTATTGGAGAATTTGTATTTTTCATAATCTCAGTTAACATTTGTTTTACAGTATTTAAATATGTTGGATTATGAGTTTTAGGATATGGAGATTTTTTTCTTGATACAATTTCTTCAGGAAGATAATCTTTCATTATATATCTTAAAAGCCCTTTTTCTCTGCCTTTATATGCTTTCATTTCCCAAGGTACATTATACATATATTGAACTAATCTATAATCACAAAATGGAACTCTAATTTCAAACCCATTTGCCATAGTCATTCTGTCGCCTCTATCAAGTAATGTTTGCATAAACCAGTAAGTGGTTAAATATGTTATTTTACGTTTTTGAGAAGTTTCATAAGAATCACAATCTAAAATTTGAACATTTGATAAGCTTTGATTATATCTAAAATCTACATATTCTTTTAAACTAATTTTAGAAGATATTTCTGGATGCAAAAGTTGTTGTCTTTCATTTAATGCAATTGACCAAGGAAAAGTTCCAGAACTTAAAGCATCTTCTCTAAAAAACCATGGATAACCTGCAAATACTTCATCTGCACATTCTCCCATAATACTTACAGTTTTTTCTTTTTTCACTTCTTTACAGAATAAATATAAAGAAGAATCTACATCTGCCATACCTGGAACATCACGTGCAATCATTGCATCTTCTAAGGCTATAGCAAGTTCTGGAGTATCTAGCATAACTTGATGGTGTTTAGTATAAGTTGATTTATTCATTAAATCAATATAGTAATTATCTGAATTTGGTTGAAAATCGGACTTTACAAAGTTTTTATCATTATCAACATAATCAACTGAATAAGTATCAAGTGGAGGTTCACCTTTTTCTTTTAAATAATCTGCAGCAAATTTTGTAATTATACTAGAATCAAGTCCACCTGATAAGAAAGTACATATTGGTTTATCTGAAATGAGCTGTTTTGAAATGGCATCTTTTAAAAGATATTCAACTTTAGAACATGTTTCATCAAAATCATCTAAATGAGGTTTAGATTCTAACTTCCAATATTCTTCTATATGAAGACCAGATGAGTTATAAACAGCTAAGTGACCAGGCTTTATTTCAAAAACATTTTTATAAACACTAGTACCTGGAGTATGAGCTGGACCAATGCCAAATAATTCAGATATTCCTTGAGAGTCTATAATTTTTTCAAAATTAGGATATTCAAAAATCGCCTTTAGTTCAGAAGCAAAAATTAATCCTTGATCAAATTCTGTATAAAATAAAGGCTTAATACCAAAGTGATCTCTTGCCAAAAATAATTCTTTAGTTTTAGTATTCCAGACTGCAAATGCAAATATTCCATTTAATTTTCTTACAACATTTTTTCCAAAATGTATGTAAGATTTTAATAAAACTTCAGTATCAGAATGAGTGTAAAATTCATAATTGTTTTCTAAAAGTTCTTTTTTTAGATCTTCAGTATTATAAATTTGACCATTATATACTATTACATATTCGCCTAGTGAATATTTTTGAACCATAGGTTGTTTTCCGCCTTCTGGGTCAATTACAATTAATCTTTTGTGACCTAAAGCAACATTTGCATTAATATAATTTCCATCTTCATCAGGGCCTCTTTTTTGTAAGGTTTGAAGCATATTATTCAAAACCTCTTTTTTATTTGGTAATTCTTTTTTATAATTTACAAATCCAACAAATCCACACATAAATAACCTCCTTGTTTTGTATTATAGTTACAATTCTCAGTTTAATAAATATATATTTTATCATTCCGTTTGGTGTCGCAATTCTCTTATGTTCAATTGTATAATAAATTATATAATTGAACTGTATATGTGAATTGCTCCAGTCGCCCTTCGCTTACGCTCCGGTTTGCTGCCCATTGTTAAGGCTCTGCCTGTTACAATGGCAGTATGCAGTAGCTGCTCGCCTTACGCACTTCATTCTAAAATATATATTTATTAAACTGTGAATTGTAACTTATTATATGCAAAAAATTTATTTTTTGTTCATTTAGTGGTTGACAAACAGGAAAAAAGAGAGTATAATTCTATGGTACGAAATTTGAAGATTTGATAATATGGAATAAAACACATATAAAATAACAATCAAGAGGAGGGATAAAAATGGCACAACCAAAAAGAAGATGGTCAAAAGCAAGAACACATAAAAGACGTTCAACATGGAAATTAGAAGCACCTAAATTTGCAAAATGTCCAAACTGTGGTGAACCAGTATTACCACACACATTATGCTCAAAATGTGGATACTATGATGGAAAACAAATTATAGAAAAAAAAGACAATAATGAGTAATAATCCCAAGGAGGAAAGAAAATGCAAATATTAAAAGGTATATTAATTGTATTTTATTTTATAGTATGCTTAGCATTAATTATACTTGCAATGATACAATCAAAAGATGATGCTGGATTATCATCTACAATTACAGGATCAAGTTCAAATAACTTCTTTGAAAAAAACAAATCAAATACCAAAGAAGGAAGACAAAAAAAGTGGACAATTATTTTTGGAATTGTTCTAGTTGTATTATGCATTGGACTAGGAACTATATATACATTATAATAAAAAATCAGAGTAGGTGACTACTCTTTTTTTGTTGTGAATTGTTGTCACTGGTACCGTGTCACTGGTACCGGAGAATTTTGACATAGTTGTTGTCACCGGTACCGGAGATTTTTGGCTATATATGGTCAAGTGCAATTTTATCTACTATTATTCCACAAATAATGAATTCAAGCGCAAAATAGAAGCTTAGTTTCACAATTGCAATTCCAATTTTAAATAAAAAAATAGTATGTAAAAATAAAAGATTATAGCTTAACATTAATGTTCCAATAATAGCAATAAGTAATGAAAATATAATTCCATACTTCATAATTTTTAAATCAACTTCATTCAAATTAATAAATATGTTTTTTATTTTTTCCATAAAATCAAATTCCTCCTATCAATATGTTAACATAAATAAAATAATAATTCAAAGGAAATAAATTACAATTGGCAAATTGGGACCGGGTACTTTCTTGCACGTGCAAATTGGGACCGGGTACTTTTTTGACAAACAGGGAAATTAGTGATAAAATAGCGAAAAACTGTTGATTTTAAAAAAAGTACCCGGTCCCAATTTAACAAAGAAAGGCAAAACTATGAAAATAAATGTTTTAAGAGCAATTTTAATATTTCTTCTAATTACACAAATGTGGATTATTTTTGGATTTTCTAATCAAGATGGAGAAACTTCAGGTTCAATTAGTAGGAAAATCACAGAAATAATTACTAAGAATATTAGTGCAATACAAAATTTGCCAAAAGATGAGAAACAAATAGTTTTGAAGAGAATTGAACATATTGTAAGAAAATTAGCACATTTTTCAATATATGCAGTAATAGGATTTTTATTAATGAGCTTAATGAGCACATATAAAATAAAGCAAAAAAATAGAATTTGCATAAGTGCAATTATTGGACTTTTATATGCTATTTCTGATGAAATTCATCAAGCTTTTATTCCTGGGAGAGGACCACTTGTAAGTGATGTGTTTATAGATTCTAGTGGAGTAATTATGGGGATATTTATTGCATATATAATTATAAGTTTTTGTTTGAGTAAATTATTTATAAATGAAGTAGGAAGTATGAGGTAGGAAGTCGGAAACTAGATGTGAGAGGTGAAATCTGGAAGTATGAAATATGTAGGTGATGACATATTTCTTTTTTATTACTTGCATAATAAAATGATTAATGATAAAATAACTTTAAATAAAAAGCGAAGGAGAAAAACGATGAAAAAATTTATAAAAGTTATTGCTATAGTTTTATTGATAATATTAATATTATTTGCTATAGCAGGAATTGGAGGATATGTATATATAAGAAATAAATTAGGAAAGCTTCAATATGAAGAAATAAGCCAAGATGCTACAGAACTAGGTATTTCTGAGCAAACTCAAGAAAAGACATCTAAAATGAAAAAGTTTAGAAATATTGCATTACTTGGAGTGGATTCTCAAACAGATGACTATGATACTGGGTATAGAACAGACTGTATTATGGTTGCAAGCATAAATGAAGAATCAGGAGATGTTCAAATTTTTTCAATATATAGAGATACTTATGTTCAAATGGAAGAAAAAGGAAAAACAAAATTAGATAAGATTAACCATGCATATTATGGTGGAGTACAAAATACAATAAAAACAATAAATACGAATTTAGACTTAAACATAACAGAATATGTATTAGCTGATTTTAGTGCTGTAAAAGATTTGGTTGATGAAGTTGGCGGAGTAGAAATAAATATTACATCTGAAGAATTGAAATATATAAATGGATATATAGAAAATGTAAATAAAGTTACACATTCAAAATCTAAAAATATTACAAAAGCAGGAACTCAAACTTTAGATGGAGTTCAAGCAGTTGCATATTGTAGGATAAGATATACTTCGGGTTGGGATTATAAAAGAACAGAAAGAATGAGAACAGTTTTAGAAAAAGTTGTGCAAAAAGCTAAAAACATGAGTGTATCCGAATTAAATAGATTAGCAGATAATATGCTCCCTAAAATTAAAACAAATATAAAAGCAAATGAAATGATAGGATTAATTCCTAAAGCAATGAAATTTAACATATCTAAAACTTTTGGATGGCCATATTCTACAACAGGAGTTCATTTAAGCGGACAATTCTATGGACCACCTGCAACTTTAGAAACTAATGTTGTAAAATTACATAAAGAAGTATTTGGGCAAGATGATTATACAGTAAATGACACAGTAAAAGCAATAAGTGATGAAATAGAAGAAAAAACTGGAGTTCATGCAACAGATAAAATAGATATAGGGAATTAAGGATAGTATTATGCAACGTAATTATGTGCATTGACAATAAAGCAGAATAGTGATACATTATAAAAAACGAACAAAATTATCCGACAAAATAAAGAAAAGTGTTGGATATTTTGCAAAAAATATGTCGAATTTTGTTGAAAAATTGGTGAAAATGTGATATAATTAATAAGATAAATTTGTAAATTGTTTTTAAGGGGGAAGTATAATGGAGGTTAGAGCTAATACTGGGAATATTTTATTTAACCAGGTACTAGTTTTACCAAACAAAGGAGAAAGAGAGCTTTTAGGAAAATTAACTACATATAAATATGTAAAAAGAGTTTTAGATGTTGTAATTGCAAGTATTGCATTAGTTGCTTTATTTCCGATATTTTTAATAATTGCAATATTGATAAAAGCAGAATCAAAAGGACCAGTTTTTTTTGCACATAAAAGAATTGGAAAAAATGGAAAAGAGATAAAAATATTAAAATTCAGAACAATGGTAGATAATGCGGAAGACTTGATTAAAGAATTTACACCAGAGCAAATGGAAGAATTTAAAAAGAATTTCAAATTAGAAAATGACCCAAGAATAACGAAGATGGGAAAATTTTTAAGAAAAACAAGTTTGGATGAATTACCACAATTAATAAATATAATTAGAGGAGAACTATCATTAATAGGACCAAGACCTGTAATAGGAATGGAGCTTGAAAAATACGAAAACAATAAAAGAAAGTTTTTAAGTATTACTCCAGGATTAACAGGATATTGGGCTGCAAACGGAAGAAGTAACACAACATATGAGCAGAGAATGATTATGGAATTATATTACATAGATAATATTTCATGGAAATTGGATTTAAAGATATTTTTTAAAACGATTTTATCAGTTTTGAAAAAAGAGGGAGCAAGGTAATAAGGAAGGCATAGAATTAATTGAAGATTTGAGGAATGAAAGGTGAACGTAGAAATAATATGTCCACTATATAATGCAGAAAATTATATAGAGAATTTAGATAGAAATTTAAAAAAGCAACAAAATGTAATCATAAATAAAATTACATACATTTTAACTCGAAGTAAAGACGAAACTGAAAAAAAATTAAAAGAAATATCAGCAGATTATTCTATAATTGAGCCTGAGAATTTTTCACACAGCTTGGTAAGAGAACAGGCTGCAATGATATCCTCTGCTGATATTATTGTGTTTGTTACACAAGATATAGAGATTAAAAATGATAATTGGTTAGAAAAATTGGTAGAGCCAATTATTAATGGACAAGCGGAAGCTAGTTTCAGTAGACAACTTACGAAATATGATAATATAGAAAAATATATTCGTGAAAAAAATTATCCTGCTGAGTCATATATTAATACAAAATCGGATATAGAAAAAAATGGATTGAGAACTTTTTTCTTTTCAGATGCTTCTAGTGCAATTAAAACAGATATATTTAAAAAATTAAATGGATATGATAATAAGAATTTGCCAACAAATGAAGATATGTATATAGCATATAAAATTATTATGAATGGTTATCGAATTAAATATTGTGCAGATTCTATAGTGTATCACTCACATAAATTTACATTAAGACAGTTATATAAAAGATACTATGATACAGGTAAATTTTTTAAACAGAATAGTTACCTAGATAAATATGGTACTAATAAATCTGGAGGAAGCTTAGCTAAGTATATTTTAAAAAGGGCGATACAAGACAGAAATGTTAAGGTATTATTAAGATTTATTCCAGATATGTTTGCAAGATTTATTGGAATGAAAATGGGGAAAATACAATGAAAAGAATTAAAAATATAGTTATTGTAAATGATTTTGATTATATACAGGGAGGAGCTAGTAAAGTATCAATTGACACCGCTAATCTCCTTGCAGAACATACAGAGAATATTAATATTTATTTCTTTTCAGGAAAAACTAATAAATCCAGTACTACTTTAAATAGTAGAATAATAAAGGTGACTGTAAATCAAAATGAAGCGTTAAAAGACAGAAATAGAATTAGAGGTATCGTTAATGGCATTTATAATATCAAAGCCAAAATAAAGTTTAAGAAATTACTAAAAAAGTTAAAAAGTGAAGAAACTATAATTCATATTCATGGCTGGACCAAATGTTTATCTTCAAGCGTAATTGACATAGCTTTTAAAATGAAATTTAAAGTAGTATTGACGCTACATGATTATTTTATAGCTTGTCCCAATGGTGGATTTTATAATTACAAGTGTAATCAGATTTGTAAATTAAATCCATTATCATATAAATGTTTAAAATGTAATTGTGATTCTAGAAACTATTTATTTAAAATGTATAGAGTTATAAGACAATTTATTCAAAACAAAATTGTGAAATTACCAACAAAGTTACATTATGCAATAGGAATATCTGATTTAAGTATAAAAGTATTGAAACCGTATATTAATTCTAGTATAACTCTTAAGAAAATATACAATCCGATTGAATTTAAGCATAATGAGGAAAAAGTTAATTATAGTAAAAATGACTATTTTTTATATGTAGGAAGAGTAAGCAAAGAAAAAGGTGTAGATATTTTTTGTAAGGTTATAACTGAACTAAATTTGAAAGGCATTGTTGTTGGAGATGGATCTGAAAAGAATAGATTAACTAACGAATTTTCAAATATAGAATTTGTCGGATGGAAAACAAGTGAAGAAGTATTCGAATATATGAAAAAAGCTCGCTGTTTAATTTTTCCAAGCTTATGGTATGAAGGTGCCCCACTTACTCCATTGGAGGCTATGAGTATAGGAATACCATGTTTAATCAATGATAATTGTGCGGGAAGAGAATACTATGCTGAATTCAATTATAAAAATATAGATGAACTAAAACAAAAAATTGTTAAATTAATAAACAATGACAATTATAAGGAATTCAATTTTGAATTTTTAGAGTATTTTACAACATATAAATATATAGAAAATATCAAATCCTTTTATAATGAAATAATTAATTCATAATAAGAAAGAAGAAATAAAATGATATATGATTTATTCGGAATACCTGGATCAGGAAAAAGCACAATATGTGATTATGTAGAAAAGAATTGCAATATTACAGATATAAAAAATAAATATATTGAAGATTTTATAGGTAAAGTTATATTTCATTTATATTTATATTTGTTTTTTTTAGATAAGGCATCTTTAAAAAAATATAAACAGATAAAAAAAATAATTGGAAATTATAAAGATTACAGCAACTATATTAATCCAAAAACAAAAATATCTTTGTATATAAAATATATGTTATTTGATTATTATATTGAAACTAAAGTAAAAAAAGATTGTATTATAGACGAAGGAATTATACATTATTGTATTTCACTTTATGTTGAATTTGATTTGGAAATAGATAAAATACTGAAAATTATTGATTTACTAAAGGTTGAAAAAATTGAATATATTGGTTTATCATGTAGTATTGATGAGTGTATAAAAAATATAAAAAAAAGAAACAGAAAAAGATGTGATATCGATTTTTTAGAAGGAAATGATTTAATAAGCTTTTTAGAAAAATGGAACGAAGGGTTTAATATAATGTCAAAGAAGTATAAAACCGATAATATTAATAATTTAAAAGAGTATTTTAAGAATAAAGAATAAAAGGAAGGACGATAAAGATGGTGTATTTTCTAATATTGCATTATATGGTTGATAAAGTAACAGAAAAATGTGTCGACTCAATATTGAAATTAAAAGAAGAAAAAAAAATAGTTATAGTAGATAATTGTTCACCAAATAATTCTTATGAATTGTTAAAAGAGTATTATAAGAATAAAGATGATGTGATTATTATAAAAAATAGCGAAAACATTGGATTTGCACATGGAAATAACTTTGGATATGAATATATAAAGAATAGATTTAATGATATAGATTTTATAACAGTAATGAATAACGACATGGAAATAAAACAAGAAGACTTTATAGAAAAAATTTATAGTGAATACAATAAAGAAAAGTTTTTTGTTCTAGGTCCAGATATATTTTCTATTGAGAAAGGAATACATCAAAACCCAGAAACATCAAATCATGTCATAAATAACATAGAAAAAATCAATAAAGATATTGAAAGAGTAAGAAATACGCCTAAAATAAAAATCATTATAAAAGGAGTTTTAAGAAGAATTCCTGGAGCAATAAAAGCTATTACTTATATAAAACGAAAAAAGAGATCAAAAGATAAGCGATATTTGATAAAGTTGTATAATTGCACTTTACATGGATCTTGTTTAATATTTTCAAAAGATTTTATAAAGAATAGAGAATATGCTTTTTATCCAAATACAAGATTTTACTGTGAATCTCAAATATTGGATTATCAGTGTGAACAAAATAATTGGTTAAGGGTTTATAGTCCTGAATTACATGTTATTCATTATGAAGACCTTGCAACAAATGCAACTTATAAATCATATGCTAAGAAATTAACTTTTCAAAATGAATGTTTAATACAATCATTAGAAGAATTTAAGAAATTGATAATGGAAAACAATACAATAAAATAGATTATATAATTTGAAATCTATCCATATAAATTAGTAATTATTTTGTTTTAAATATAATTATTAATTAAAAGTGTTTTAGAGAGTATTATAAAATATTAATTATTTAAGTCTATATTTAATTGAAATCTTAAAGGAGTCAAAAGACAATGATAATATATTTAATTGTGTTTGTACTGAGCTATATATTTGCCTTTTTTGCTGAAAAAAAATATAAAAAAAATAAAAAAAGCAAGTATTTTATATTTTTTTCTATGTTGGCAGTTGTTATACCATCAGCCTTAGCTGGTCTTAGAAAGTCCGGTATAGGAACAGATACCAAAATATACATAGATGGAACATTTAGAGTTGTATGCAATATGAAAAATTTATCTCAATTTACAAATTATTTACTGAATGGAAATAATCGAATCGAACCATTATATTTCCTAATTAATTTTATAGTCTCAAGATTTTCTCACAATATAAATGGGATGTATTTTGTATTGCAGTTAGTAATAATGTCCTTAACATATGCAGCATGTATAAAAATATCTAATGATAATAAATTTAGTATGCCATATTTGATTTTTTTATTACTATATTATAATCGCTCATTAAATATATGTAGGCAAACAATTGCAATAAGCATTGTTTTATTTGCTTTTTCATATGCTTGGGAACAGAAATTCTTAAAATATTTTATATCAGTTTTAATCGCTTTTTGTTTTCATAAATCTGCTGCAATAGCAATATTTATTTATTGGCTAATACCTTTAATAACTGATGCAGAGAATAAAAAAAACAAAAATAAATTAATATTTAGGTTTTCTATTTTTATTGGAAGTTTATTTATATTAATCTTCTACAGGAGTTTTTTAACATTTTTAATAAAAGACTTACACATAATAGGAGAAAACTACTATAAATATGTTTATGCTGAAAGAATCAGGATACAGCCTATAGAATTAGTATTTAAAATAATAATGATACCATTTTATTTAGTATTTAATAGATATTATAAAGATACATATAGGATAGGAGATTTTTTATCTTATTTTATGATAATTGATCTAATTCTATATAGCATTGGTTTTTATGCGTTAGATGCACAAAGGTTGTCATTTTATTTTGGTATTTTTAATATTTTTCTTATACCTCAAATAGGAAATTGTTTTAAAGGTCAAAAATCAAAAATGGTTGTGAATACTTTTTTTATAATGGGACTTGTTTTGTACTGGTATTGGTATTATTGTTTTCGAAATTATCATGAAACATATCCATATCAATTTATTTTTAGATAAGAAAGAAGATTTAATATGAAAAATAAAATAACACTATATACTGTAACACATAAAGAGTTCGATAGCACAGATTTAGATAAAAACATCTATAAAATTATTAAAGTGGGGACAAATAAAAATGATTTATCCTATCTGAGAGATGATAGTGGAGACAATATTTCAGATAAAAATAAAAACTATTGTGAATTAACAGCTTTATATTGGATTTGGAAAAACGATAAAGAATCTAACATAGTTGGAATAACTCATTATAGAAGATATTTTTATAAGTATAATGTTTTTACAAATAAGAAGCATTTATTAAATAAAAAAGAAATAAAGAAATATTTAAATAAAGCAGATATAATTGTACCTAAAATGAGAGTTTTTAGGAAAGAAACAGTAAAAGAACAATATAATAGAGTTCATAGACTACGCGATTTAATTATGTGTAGAGAGATAATCAGAGAAAAATATCCAGATTATATCAAAAGTTTTGATAAAGTTATAGATAATCACTATTTATATAGTTATAATATGTTGATTACATTTAAAACAATATATAATCAATATATGGAATGGCTATTTGATATTTTATTTGAATTAGAAAATAGAATAGATATATCTGATTATGATGAATATCAATCTAGAATTTATGGATTTTTGTCTGAAAGATTATTTAATGTTTGGCTTGAAAAGAATTCGGACTTAAAATGCAAAGAAATTTTAGTGTTTAATACAGAAGAACATAATAATCGTAGAATAGTGATGAAGAATTTGATAAAAAGAATAATTTATAAAAGAAAGAAAGGGTGAATATGAAATACAAATATCTGATTGTAGGCTCAGGATTATTTGGATCAATATTTGCATATGAAGCAAATAGAAAAGGTAAGAAATGTTTAGTTATAGATAAAAGATCACACATTGGCGGAAATATATATACTGAGAAGATAGAAGATATAAATGTACATAAATATGGTGCACATATTTTCCATACAAATAATAAAGAAGTATGGCAATATATAAATCAATTTGCCGAGTTTAATAGATATACAAATTCACCAGTAGCTAGGTATAAAGATGAAGTATATAATCTTCCATTTAATATGAATACATTTAACAAACTATGGGGAGTTTTTACACCAGATGAGGCTAAACAAAAAATAGAAGAAGAATTAAAAGAAGTTAATATTGATGAACCTAAAAACTTAGAAGAACAAGCTATAAAACTTATTGGGAAAACTATTTATGAAAAGTTGGTAAAAGGCTATACAGAAAAACAATGGGGAATGAAAGCAACAGAACTTCCGGCATTTATTATTAAACGTTTACCTGTTCGATTTACATATGATAATAATTATTTTAATTCTGAATATCAAGGTATTCCTAAAGGAGGATATACTGGCATAATTGAAAAAATGCTAGATGGAATAGATGTAAAACTTAATTATAATTTTTTTGAACACAGAGAAGAATTAGAAAATATTGCAGAAAAGATTATTTTTACAGGACCAATAGATGAATATTATAATTACTGTTTTGGAGAATTACAATACAGAAGTGTAAGATTTGAAACAGAAGTATTAGATATGGAAAATTATCAAGGAAATGCAGTAGTAAATTATACAGAGTATGAAGTACCTTATACAAGAATTATTGAACATAAGCATTTTGAATTTGGTACTCAACCTAAAACAGTAATATCAAGAGAATATTCGGATAAATGGGATAAAACAAAAGAACCATATTATCCAATTAATAATGAAAGGAATAATACTTTATATAGCAAGTATAAAGTATTAGCAGATAAAGATGATAAGGTGATTTTTGGTGGAAGATTAGGACAATATAAGTATTTTGATATGGATAAAGTAATAGAAGAAGCATTAAAAAGTGTTAAAGCTGAATTATGGAATAAAAGTTAGGAGAATAGTATGATTGTAGAACAAACTGATTTGGTGAGTGCAGTTATAACAACGCACAATAGATTAGAATTTTTAAAAAAAGCAATTAAAAGTGTAAAAGAACAAACGTATAAAAATATTGAAATAATTGTTGTTGATGATGGTTCAACAGATGGAACTAAGGAGTTTTGTATTAATGAAAAAGGAATAAAGTATATAGAAATATTAAAAGAAGATCATAAAAATGGAAATTATGCAAGGAATTTGGGAATAAAGAATAGTAATGGAAAGTTTATTGCATTTTTAGATGATGATGATGAATGGTATAGTACTAAGATAGAAAAGCAGGTCAAAAAGATCAAAAGAAATAATAATATAGGTATGGTATATACTAATCGTAAAATAATAGTTAATGATGGGCAATATATATATATAACTAGCATTAACAATGAGAATAAAAATGATTGTAAAAAGAAGTGTTTATATAATATTTTTTCCGTAACATCAGCTATGATGTTTAGAAAAGAAGCTTTAGAGAATGTTGGCTTATTTGATGAGAACGTTAATTTTTGGCAAGAAACAGAATTAGTTATTAGAATTTGTCAAAATTACATGATTGATTTTATTGACGAACCACTACTTTTGTACAGACAATATGTAAATGGAAAAAAACAATTAAGCAACAATATTGAAGGCTTTAAACAAGCTGTTCAATATATAAATGAAAAACATAAAGATTTGATTGAGTATTTATCAACTGACGAAAAAAGAATAAGAAGACAAATGATACTTAAAGATTTATCAAACAGATATACAAGTCAAAAAAAATATATTGAATCAAGAAAATGTCTATATAAAATTTTTAAAATAGATCCTAGCATTAAAAATTTTATAAAGGTGATAATTAATTTTAATAATGTCACAAAATTAAAAATAAAAATTCTATTAGCGAGATGGTAATATGATGTTAATAAAAACAATAAAGATATTTATAAAGAAAATCATACATAAAAATACATATAGTTCAAAAGCTTATACAGATTATCTTAGAAAAAAAGGTTGCAAGATAGGAGAATATACGCATTTTTTTGATCCACAGCATACAAGTATAGATGTTGATAATGCACATTTTATTACAATTGGAAATAATTGTAAGATTACAAGCGGTGTAATAATATTAGCACATGATTATAGCTATTCTGTTTTAAGACCAATTTATCATACTATACCTAAAAAAGCTGGTGAAACAATTATTGGAGATAATTGTTTCATTGGAAGAAATAGCATAATTCTGATGGGAACAAAAATCGGAAATAATGTAATAATAGGTGCCGGTTCAGTGGTAAGTGGAAAGATTCAAGATAATGAAGTTTGGGCAGGAAACCCAGCTAGATTCATATGTACCTTAGATGAATACTATCATAAATGTGAAAAAAATTTTGAAAAAGGTGCAAGACTGACTGTACAAGCATATAATGAGAGGTTTGATAGAGATCCTACAGTACAAGAACTTCAGTATTTTAGTTTATTATTTTTGAACAATACCTCATCAGCAGTTGAGGAGTATAAACTAATGAAATTTAGTGGAGACAATAAAAAAGAAGTAATTAAAGACTGTTTGAACTATAAAAGTATTTATAATAGCTATGAAGACTTTTTGGGAAAGATAAAAAATGATAAAGGAATACAAAATGAATTTAAATAAAACAAAAAATACGATTAGAAACTTAATTTGGGGAGTGATTAATAAAATTATAGTAATTATTATCCCGTTTTTTATGAGAACTTTAATTATTAAAGTTCTAGGAAGCGAATATCTTGGATTAAATAGTTTATTTACATCTATATTGCAAATTCTAAATTTAACTGAACTCGGATTTAGCAGTGCTATTGTATATAGTATGTATAAACCAATTGCAGAGAATGATACTCAAACAATGTGTGCATTATTGAATCTTTATAAAAAAGTATATCGATACATTGGAATTATAATCTTAATAGTAGGATTAGCTATAATGCCATTTTTACATAAATTTATAAATGGGTCAACACCTTCAGATATAAATATATACATACTGTATTTTATTTATTTATTTAATACAGTACTTAGTTATTTATTATTTGCATACAAAACATCTATATTGAATGCATTTCAAAGAAATGATATTATAAGCAGAATAAATATGATTTTACAGATTATTCAAGCAATAATACAGTTTGTATTATTAATAGTATTTAAAAATTATTATCTGTATGTTATAATACAACCTATTATAACAATAGCAAATAATATAATATGTGCAAATGAGGTTAAGAAAAAATATCCAAAGTATGTACCAAAGGGAAATGTTTCTTTAGAAATAAAAGCAGATTTAAAGAAAAGAGTAGCTGGTTTATTTGTTTATAAAATATGTGGAACAACAAGGAATGCACTTGATAGTATATTTATATCTTCTTTCTTAGGATTAACAACAGTTGCAATATATAACAACTATTACCTAATAATGAATGCAATAATATCAATTATGTCAATAATTACAGTTTCAATGCTATCAGGTATTGGCAATAGTATAGTTATTAATAGTGTAGATAAAAACTATAACGACATGAAAAAGTTTAATTTTATGTATATGTGGATAGCAGGATGGTGTACAATTTGCTTATTGTGTTTATATCAACCATTTATGAAATTATGGATGGGACAAGATTATATGTTACCAATGTCTTGTGTAATAACAATGTGTTTATATTTTTATGCTTTGAAAATGGGAGATATTAGAGCCGCTTATTCAGATGCAGCAGGTTTATGGTGGGAGACAAGGTATAGGGCAATTGCGGAATCTATTGCCAATTGTGCATTAAACTATTTATTAGGAAAATATTTTGGATTAATAGGAATAATACTTGCTACATTAATATCTTTGTTAATCATTAATTTTGGATATGGTTCAAGCATTGTTTTTAAGTATTATTTTAAAGGGAAAAAAATAAGTGAATATTTTAAATCAAATTTAAAATATTTTATTGTAACTTTAATAATTGGAAGTATAACATTTTTAATGTGCAATGCTTTAAATCTAAATAATATAATAGAATTTATTGTAAAGGGAATTATTTGTTTAATTATTCCGAATATTTTATACATGTTAATTTATAAAAATGATAATTTATATAATGAGAGTAAACAATTTGCTGTTGGACTTATAGAAAGAATAAAAAATAAGGTTACAGGATAAATTAGGGGAGGTCATTATGAAAATCGCAATAGCAGGAACTGGTTATGTAGGCTTATCTCTAGCTACATTACTTAGTCAAAAAAATGAAGTAGTCGCATTAGACGTAATACCAGAAAAGGTAGAAAAAATTAATAAAAGAATATCACCAATAAGAGATAAAGAAATAGAAGAATTTTTTGCTAATAAAAAGTTGGATTTAAAAGCAACTTTAGATTATAAAGAGGCTTTTCAAGGTGCAAAATATGTAATTATTTCCACTCCTACAAATTATGATGATGAATTAAATAATTTTGATACTTCAACAGTAGAAGATATAATTGGAAAAGTAAAAAGTTTAGGAGTAGATACAACTATTATTATTAAATCTACAATTCCTGTAGGATATACAGAAAGTGTAAGAAAAAAATATGGAATGGATAACATTATCTTTTCACCAGAATTTTTAAGAGAGGGAAAAGCTTTATATGACAATTTGTATCCTTCTAGAATTATAATAGGTGAAAAAAGTGAAAGAGCAATTACATTTGCTAATCTTTTAAAAGATTGTGCTCTAAAGGAAGACATACCAGTTTTATATATGGGCTCAACAGAAGCTGAAGCGGTTAAACTATTTGCAAATACATATTTAGCGCTAAGAGTATCATATTTTAACGAATTAGATACTTATAGTGAAATTAAAGGACTAAATACTAAAGAAATTATTGAAGGAGTTTGCTTAGATTCAAGAATAGGAAATCAGTACAATAATCCATCATTTGGTTATGGGGGATATTGCTTACCAAAAGATACAAAACAACTTTTAGCAAATTTCAATAATGTACCTCAAAACTTAATTAGAGCAATTGTAAGATCTAATAAAACAAGAAAACACCATATTGTAGATATGGTAATGCAAAGAAATCCAGAAGTAGTAGGAATATATAGATTAACAATGAAAACAGCCTCAGACAATTTTAGGTCAAGCGCAATTCAAGGTATTATTGAAAGACTAAAAGAAGAAGATGTTGAAATAGTAATATATGAACCAACATTAAAAGAAAAAGAATTCAACGATTGTAAAGTAATCAAGGACTTTGAAAAATTTGCAAAAATGTCAGATGTAATTTTAGCAAATCGTATAGATGATAAGTTGTTTAATGTGAAAGAAAAAATATATACAAGAGATTTGTATAGCAGAGATTAAATAATAAAAAAAGGAGGATAAGAGTGAAAGAAATAAAAGGTCGTAGAACTGCAAGACGACATAAAGCAAATAATGTCGGATTACATTGTCATTGTGGAGAAAATAAAGAAGATTTATTAAAATTATTAGAAAAAGCAAATCAAGAGAAGGTAAAGTATTTAATAATAAACAATTATAAAAGTTTAAAGGTTTATACAGAAATAATGGAACAATTATCAGAAGAAGAAAAAAAGAGATATGCTCATATTAAACTATTACCTTCAATAGAATTGCCTGCTTGTTTTAATTTTACAAACTTGGATGGAGAAAACTACAATATAGAGGTTCATATTTTAGCTTATGGAGTTGATTTATCAAAAGAAAGCATGTTAAAAGAGTTCGTAAGATCAAAGTATAAATCAATAAATCAGCAAGAAGAACTTCAAAGATTAATAAAAATTGGACATAAAATTGGATTAAATTTTAAAGATGAAGATGCATATTTAGATGAAAATGATGATAATAGAAAATTTGCAGGAAGAGCATTTACACAAGCTTTAATGCTTAATATTGATGATAATTTCTGTAAAGAAGGAGAAATATCTCATAATAAATTACCATTTGAATTAAGACAAAATTGGAGAGCATTTCAAAATAGGTGTGTAAAAGACAAAAAGAGCCCATTTTTCTTGGATGTTGCAAACTTGAATCCAGATGTTAATGATGTAATTAATTTAATACATAAAATGGGAGGCAGGGCGTATTTAGCTCATCCTTCATCATATTTTGCAAAAAAACGGAAGCGATGAAGACATAAAAAAAGCTCATAAAAATTCAATAAAATTCGTTGAAGATTTTATGAAAGTGTTTTCGCCTAAGGTAGAGAAAGAAAATCATATAGATGGTTTAGAAACTAATCATCCATCATATATTGGTAATATTGATGTTATATCAGAAATGAAAAGTATAGCTAAAGAGTATAAAATTGCCACATCTGGTGGAACTGACATTCATGCTGATAAGACTATGGGACCTGATGAAACAGTAACTTCTATGAGTTTATCAAATAGTAAAAGAATTAAAATTAGAGATTTAAAAAAATTTAGGTATATAAGAAGAAAAGCTAAAAGTATATCAGAGATTATAGAAAAAGTACATAAATCAGAAATATCAGAAAGATAAAGATGAAAAAGAAATAAGACTTGCAGGATTGAGAGAAAAATATAGAATGGATTAGCATACAATAATGCTAGCTAGATATAATCAATGATTAGAAGAATTAATCTTTTATTATACTATTATTTTTGCAAAATATGTACAAAAATTAGAAAGAAGGTATTAATAATGAAAATCCTAATCACAGGAGCAAACGGAATGCTTGCTAAAGAAGTAAAAGAAAAATTTAGTGAAGGTAATGAGCTTACATTAACAGATGTTGCAGAATTAGATATTACAAACGAGAAAATGGTTTATGACTTTATTACAAATTTAAAACCAGATTTAATAATAAATTGTGCAGCATATACAGCAGTTGACAAAGCTGAAGAAAATCTTGAATTAGCTGATAGAATAAATGGAGATGGACCAACAAATTTAGCAAAAGCTGCAAAATCTGCAGGAAGCAAACTGGTTCATATTTCAACAGACTATGTTTTTGGTGGAGATTTAGATTTATCTAAAGCATATAAAGAAGATGATGAAAAAAAGCCTGTTACAGCTTATGGAATTACAAAATTACATGGTGAGCAAGGAATTCAAAATAACTTAGAAGAATATTACATATTTAGAACTGCATGGCTTTATGGATTAGGTGGAAATAATTTTGTTAAAACAATGACAAAATTAGGTACAGATCGTGATGAATTAAGTGTAGTATCAGATCAACATGGAAGCCCAACTTATGCAAAAGACCTAACAGAAATTATTTATCAAGCAGTTAATAAAAAAATACCTTATGGGGTATATAATGCAACAAACGAAGGATTTACAACTTGGTACGATTTTACAAAAGAAATATTAGCTGAGCAAGGAATTGAGTGTAATGTAAAACCTGTTACAACAGCTGAATATATAGAAATGATGAAAGTAACTCAAGCAAAACGTCCATTTAATTCTCAAATGTCAAAAGATAAATTAAAACAAGCTGGAATTAATGTCCCAGAATGGAAAGATGGTTTAAAAAGATATTTAGAGGAGGCTCACAATGAAAACTAGAAAAGGTATAATATTAGCAGGAGGAAGCGGAACAAGACTTTATCCACTTACACTTGCAATTTCTAAACAAATAATGCCAGTATATGATAAACCTATGATTTATTATCCTTTATCTGTTCTTATGGAAGCAGGAATAAGAGAAGTTTTAATTATAACTACTCCAAGAGATTCAGAAACTTTTCAAAATCTTTTACAAGATGGTTCTCAATGGGGAATGAAGTTTGAGTACAAAGTTCAACCAGAACCTAGAGGATTAGCAGATGCATTTATTATCGGAGAGGAATTTATTGGTAAAGATGATGTTGCAATGATTCTTGGAGATAATATGTTTTATGGTTCTCACTTAACAGAAATGTTAAAAAAAGCAAATGAAAGAGAAGAATCAACTATATTTGGATACCAAGTAAAAGACCCAAGAGCTTATGGAGTTGTAGAAATAGATGAAAATGGAAAAGCTATTTCAATAGAAGAAAAACCTCAAAATCCAAAATCTAATTATGCAGTACCTGGATTATATTTTTATTCAAATGATGTTGTAGAAATTGCAAAAAATGTTAAACCATCTGCAAGAGGAGAAATTGAAATAACATCAATTAACGAAGAATATATGAAACAAAATAGACTATATGTAGAAACATTTGGAAGAGGAATGACATGGTTTGATACAGGCACACATGATGCTCTTTTAGAAACTGCAAGTTTTGTACAAACTATAGAAAAAAGACAAGGAATGCAAGTATGTTGCCCTGAAGAAATAGCCTACCAAAAAGGTTGGATAAATAAAGAACAATTATCAACACTTGCTGATAAATATATGAAAACAGACTATGGAAAATATTTAAAAGAATTAATAAAATAATACTGTATAGAAAAAAATATTTAATAAAATCAGAGATATTATAGATTCTGTCTTTATATTAGTTGTAAAAGATGTTAAATTCATATTGACAATTATGAACAACTGTTTTATAATGATGACGTATTAAGGGAAAATTAGTAATATGGTGGGAGAAAGGAAACCATATGAATGAAAACATAGAACTAATTGAAGAAAAACAAGTAATGAGTGTTAACTATATAAAAAAACAAATTTATACAATAAGAGGGAAACAGGTTATATTAGATAGTGACGTAGCGAAATTATATCATTATGAAACAAGAAGAATTAATGAAACAGTAAAAAGAAATATTGACAGATTTCCAAGCAAATTTTGTTTTAGACTTACCTTGGATGAATTCAATAACTTGATGTCGCAATTTGCGACATCAAGTTTGAAAGAAAAAAATAAATATGGTGGAAGAAGAAAATTACCATTAGTATTTACAGAACAAGGAATAGCAATGCTTGCTCCTCTTTTAAAAAATAAAATTGCTGTTCAAGTAAGTATTAATATTATGGATGCTTTTATAGAAATGAAAAATTTTTTGAGGGAGAATGGGCAAATACTTGAAAGACTAACAAAAGTTGAATATAAGCTATTAGAACATGATGAGGAATTTCAAGAATTATATAATCAAATACAAACTAATAAAGAATTAACTCAAAAAATTTTCTTTAATGGTCAGATTTATGATGCATATAGTCTTATAATTGATTTAATTCAAAAAGCAAATAAGAAAATAGTAATTATAGATAACTATGTAGACAAAACAATTTTAGATATGCTTACAAAAAAGAGGGGAAAAGTTGAAGTTGTTATTATAACATCAACAAATAATAAAAAGATACAAAATATTGATATCAAAAAGTTTAATATTCAATATCCAACTATAAAATTTGCTAGAAAAGATTTATTTCATGATAGATTTATTATAATAGATAATCAGGAATTATATCACTGTGGAGCATCAATAAAAGATTTAGGTAAAAAGTGTTTTGGAATAAATAAAATAGAAGACAAAAAGTACTTAGAGGAAATTGTAAAAATTATTTGATATGTAAATTAAAAATTAATGGAAAGGAATAGCTATGGGAAATTTTAAAAGAATAGATACATCTATAGAAGGACTATGTATAATTGAACCAAAAGTATATGGAGATAATAGAGGTTATTTCATGGAAACATATAGTAAGCCTGAATTTGAAGAAATAGGTTTGAATTATGTATTTGTGCAAGATAATCAATCAAAATCTAAAAAAGGAGTATTAAGAGGTTTACATTTCCAAAAAGAAAATACACAAGCAAAAGTTGTAAGATGTTTAAAAGGCGAAATATTTGATGTAGCAGTAGATTTAAGACCTGGAAGTAAGACTTATGGAAAATGGGAAGGAATAATTCTTTCAGAAGAAAATAAAAAAATGTTTATGATACCAAGAGGCTTTGCACATGGATTTTTAGTATTATCAGATGAAGCTGAATTTAGTTATAAATGTGATGATATATATAATCCAGGAGCAGAAGGTGGATTAAAATGGGATGACCCAGAAATTGCAATTAAATGGCCAATGGGAGACTTGAAAAAAGAAGACTTATTAACATCTGAAAAAGATGCAAAATGGCCTTCACTTGCAGAATTACGTGGAACTAAATTATTTGAGAATTTATAATTAAATATAGTTTTATATTGTTTGAGATGTGACGAATGTGATTAATATTGTATAAGCTTAATAAATATATATTTTAAATGGAGTGCGTAAGCGTTCAGCTTCTGCATACTGCCATTGTAACAGGCAGAGCCTTAACAATGGGCAGCAAACCGGAGCGTAAGCGGAGGGCGCCTGGAGCAATTCACATATATAGTTCAAATATATAATTTATTATATATTTGAACATATGAAAATTGCGACACCAAACGGAATGAAAAATATATATTTATTAAGCTGTATATTATAAATTTTAGGAGGAAATATGAAAAATATATTAATAACAGGTGCTGCAGGCTTTATAGGAGCAAATTTTGCAGAACTAATGGTAAAAAAATACGAGGGAAAATATAATTTCATAATATTTGATAAATTAACATATGCTGGAAATATGCATAATTTAGACAATATTAAAGATAAGATAACATTTGTACAAGGAGATATATGTGACTTTGATTTTGTAAAAAGCACATTTGAAAAATATCAAATTGATAGTGTAGTACATTTTGCTGCAGAATCACATGTTGATAATAGTATAAAAAATCCATTTATATTTACACACACAAATGTAATAGGAACACATACTTTATTAGAAGCTGCAAAACAAGTATGGGGAGAAGCAAGTCCAAACAAATTTGTACATATATCTACAGATGAAGTATATGGAACATTAGGAGAAGAAGGATATTTTACTGAAAACTCGCCAATAAAACCAAATAGCCCATATTCAGCTTCAAAAGCGTCATCAGATTTAATAGCGTTAGCTTATAGTGAAACATACAAAATGAATGTATCAGTTACAAATTGTTCAAACAATTATGGACCATATCAACATCACGAAAAGTTAATTCCACATATGATATCTTTAGCTTTACAAGACAAACAATTACCAGTATATGGAGAAGGCTTAAATATAAGAGATTGGCTATATGTAGAAGACCACTGTGAAGCAATAGATTTAGTTTTACACAATGGTAAAAAAGGAGAAAGATATAATATTGGTGGACATAATGAAAAGAGAAATATAGAAATTGTAAAATTAATTTTACAAAGACTTGGGAAACCAGAATCTTTAATATCACATGTAGAAGATAGAAAAGGTCATGATTACAGATATGCAATTGACCCAACAAAATTAAAAAATGAATTTGGATGGGAACCAAAAACAAAATTTGAAGATGGAATTATTTTGACAATAGATTGGTACTTAGCTCATCCAGAATATTTGATGAAATAGTTGTCAGTGGGGACGGACCTTTTTGACAACCATAATCGAGAGGATTTTATGAAAGAAACAACACAATCGTCAGGAAATGAAAGAAGTAATAGAGACTTAACAATTAAAGAGATAATATTGAAATTTGTAAAATATTATGAATGTAATGGTCCATATCCACAAAAAGATAGTGAATTAACGGATACCGAAATAGAGGCTTGTAGGTTAATAGCCGCTAGTATGATACAGTTAAAGGATAAAAATGATTTTGATAAAATGATAAATAATTTAGGTGGATATGATAAGTTTATAGTTAAAATGATTACACTCGCAAGCGAAAGTGTAGCAAGTGAACTTATATCAAGAATTAAGAGTGGAATGAGTTTGAAAAATTTTGATTTTAATAAAATGAAATTAAAGTTTTTATCTGTTAGTGATACTATTGATGTTTTATACGAAAAAAAACAGCCAAGTGAAAACGGAAATGATAGATAGAAGAAACTAATTATTTCTTATTATTTATAAAAAACTAAAATGTTGCGAACAATTTTTTTGGATTTAACATTGTTGACATCAATATATCATTATGCTATAATCAAAAAAAATGGAGGAAAAAAATGAAAAGAACAAAAGAAATATTAATAATATTTTTAATAATAATATTAGTATTATTCAATACTAATATAAGTTTTTCTGCAAACAATAGAGAAATAAATACTTATGAAAAAATTATAATAAATAAAGATGGATCTATGTTTATTAATCTTAAAGATTTAAATATAAGTCATGGAAAGAATTATAAATGGGCTATTTCAAAAAATAAAGTATTAGATAATGAAGTTAAATGGTTTGAATTTGAAACAATAAATATAACAGATAAAACAGCACAGATTTATTTAGACCCAGAAGATGATGACATTTTAAGAATATTAAAAACGACAGATATAGCTTATATTTTTATTAAAGACATTAATACTAATGTAATTTGTTTAAATGGTTTACAAGTAGATATTAAATTACCATACTCTACTGCTTTTGAAGTATTTCAAGAAAGAAATCTACTTTGGCAAATTAAAAAATTATATGGAATATCGAAAATGTATTATAGTACAGTTAAAATTACAGATAAAGATGTAATTAGACATTTTAAAGAAACTAAGAAAACTTTTTCAGAGGATGCAATTACATTAAATGGAGATACAGAAGTTATAAATAATAACAGTATTGATAAATTTAATTTTGAATTTGAAATTCCAACTGATTGGAAAGAACTAGCAACTCCAAGTTCTTCATTTACAAAAAAAGATCCGGTATTACCATATGAAACTGTTCCACATGATCCAGCACTATATGTTGTATGGTTAAAAGCAAAAGATAACAATTCAAAAGAGATTTATGGATATTTTCTTGTTAATAGAATTTCTAAAGAAGATTTAGAAGATGATATTTCAGATACATCTAAAGAAGAATTAACAACAAATGATTCGGATACACCTAAAGAAATAATTATGGAAAACGATAATAGTAGTGATAATAATAGCATTGTTGAAGTTGAAGATTTAACAATGTCAACAAAAAAATTACCACAAACTGGGAAAAAATTTGCAATTATAAGTGTTTTTTTAGCTGGAATAGTATTAATAAAAAATCTTATTAAATATTGTAAATTTAAAGATATATAATTCAAATAGATGAAATCATTGTTACAGAAGCTTTCAGGTTTTTTATGCTAATTAAAGTGGTATATTTAGCCTAAAAGCTTTTTTTATTCCTCCAAATTCATTGACAAAATAGAAAAAAGAATGATAGTATTAACATAAGATAAAAAATAGAAAAATAAAACATAATTCTAGTGACAGAAAGGATTAAACCTATGAATTGGACTAAAGAGCAAACTGATGCAATATATGAAAAAGGTAGTAATATTTTGGTAGCAGCAGCTGCTGGAAGTGGTAAAACTGCAGTGCTAGTAGAAAGAATCATCAATAAAATAATAAATGAAAAAATAGATATAGACTCTCTTTTAGTTGTTACATTTACTAATGCAGCAGCTGCTGAAATGAAAGAGCGAGTTTTAAATGCAATATATAAAATAATAGATAATAATGAAGCAGATGAAGCAACTATTTTACATTTGGAAAGACAAATTACCTTGATTAATAAAGCTCAAATATGTACAATAGATTCATTTTGTTTGGATGTAATTAGAAATAATTTTTTTGAGATTGAAATATCACCAAATTTTAGAATAGCTGATACTGCTGAAATAGAATTATTAAAACAAGAAGTTTTAGAAGAAATATTTGAGGAAAAATATGAAGAAGAAAATGAAGACTTTCAGAAATTGATAAAAACATATACATCATATAAAGATGACACCCCTTTAAAAGATTTAATCTTAAAAATATATACATATATTGAATCTAATCCATATCCTTTAAAATGGTTAGAAAATCAAATTAATAAATTTGATATTAAAGATATTAAAGAAGATTTTTCAAAAACTGAATGGGGAGAAATTCTGCTTTCTCAAATGGGTGAGGAATTAGAAGATTACATAAAAAAATTACAAGCAGAAAGACAAAGACTTTCTGTAGAAAAGGAATTAGAAGTTTATGAAAAAACAATTTCATCAGACTTGCAACAATTAGAAACTTTATCAGGAAATTTGGACAATTGGGACAAAGCTTTTTCTCTTGCATATGATATAGAATTTTTAAAATGGCCAATAAATAAAAAAATAACAAATCCAGAAAAAGATAGAGCAAAAGATATTAGAGACAAAATAAAAAAAGATTTTACTCAAAAAAGAGATAAGATTTTTACTTCAAAGTCTGAAGAAGCAAATCAAGATTTAATTAAAATGTATGAATTGCTTACAAAATTAAAAAACTTGATAATTGATTTTGATAGATGTTATAAAAATAGAAAAAAGGAAAAAAATATTGTTGATTTTAGTGATATAGAGCATTTGGCACTACAAATTTTAGTTGGTGAGCAACAAGAGCCTGATTTAAATAACATTACACCAATTGCAAAAAAATATAGAGATAGATTTATTGAGATAGCAATAGATGAGTATCAAGATAGTAACTTATTACAAGAATATATTATAACGTCAATATCTAGAGGCAACAATATTTTTATGGTAGGAGATGTAAAACAAAGCATTTATAAATTTCGCCAAGCTATGCCAGAGTTATTTTTAAGCAAATACAAAATATATGAGCCAAAAATCTCTGGTACGAGTAGTACAAATGGTAAAAAAATCCAATTATTTAAAAATTTTAGAAGTAGAAAACAAGTTTTGGATTTTACAAATTTAATATTTGAAAGTATTATGGGAGAAAAACTAGGAGAAATTGAATATAATACTGAGGAATATCTAAATTTGGGAGCTGAATATGAAGAAAATGAACAAAATCTACTACCAGAAATTAATATTATAGATACTATGCCAAAAATCTCCGGTACGAGTGACAACACGAGTGACAACAATGACCGGTACCAGTAATACGAGTGACAACGAAGAAGTATTTGAAGATATTGAAATAGAAGCCAAATTTGTAGCAAATAGAATTAAATACTTAATTGATAGTAAATTTCAAATTTATGATAATAAGAATAAAGAATTTAGAAAAATTGAGCCTAAAGATATTGTTATACTATTACGTTCGACTAAAAACAAGGCAAGTATATATGAAAAAGAGATTCAAAATCAAAACATTAATGTATATTCAGATACCTCGACTGAATATTTGGAGACTTATGAAATACGAGTTATTATGGATTTGTTAAAAATTATAGATAATCCATATCAAGATTTACCTTTAGTACATGTTATGCGTTCACCAATAGGAATGTTTACAGATGATGATTTATTAGAGATTCGCTTAGCTGATAAAACTGATGATTTTTATACTGCTATGTTAAAATCAAAGATTTCTGTGCAAAAAAACTTGAAATTTAAAATTGATACCTTTTTAAGAAAAGTTGAAAATTGGAGAGAATTGAATAATAGATTAGGTTTAGATGAACTTATTTGGACAATTTATGAAGATACAGGTTTTTTAAATTATGTTGCTTTAATGCCAAATGGTGAATTTAGAGTAGCTAATTTGAAAATACTTTTTGAAAGAGCAAAACAATATGAAACAGCATCTTTTAAAGGATTATTCAATTTTATTCTCTTTATGGAAAAAGTTAAAACAGGAAACGGAGATTTAGGAGCTGCTAAACTTATATCAGAAAATGAAAATGTTGTAAGAATAATGAGCATTCATAAAAGCAAAGGACTCGAATTTCCGGTCGTTTTTTTATCAGGTACAGGGTCGAGTTTTAATATGATGGATTTAAATCAAGATATTCTATTACACCAAAATCTTGGAATAGGTGCAAAGTATATAGATTATGATATGCAAATAAAATATGATACTATCTCAAAACTAGCATTAAGAGAAAAACTATTAGAAGAAAACATTTCTGAAGAAATGAGAGTTTTATATGTTGCATTAACTCGTGCAAAAGAAAAACTAATCATTACAGGGATAAAGAATGAATTTGAAGAAGCTAATGCAAAAATGCAAGAGTTAGTTGATATTTACAAAAAGGAAAATGGAAAAATTAATCCAATTTTACTTAAGAAGTATAAAAAATATATTGATTGGATTTTACTAGTTTATTTATATAATAAACAAAATGCTAATGAGATAATGAAAATAAATATAGTAAAAAAAGATGAAGTATTAAAAGATAATAATAAAGAAGAAAAAGAAGAAATTAATGTTTTTGAAATTTTAGAAGAAAAATCTAAAAGTATTACTGAAGAAGAATTACAGGATTTAAAAAAGAAATTGGAATTTAATTATCAATTTAAAGAGTTAAATCTAATACCATCAAAGGATTCTGTAACCAATATAGCTAATTTGGTGACAGGGAATAAATCGGAAAATATGCAAAAAAAACTCCAAGTTACCAAACAGAAAAAACAGTATGATTTGCCTAAATTAGAGAATATAGAAGAAGAAATTACTCCTGCTAAAAGAGGAACTATTCTTCATTTATGTATGAAAAAATTAGATTTTTCAAAAGATTATGATTTAGAGCTGGTTAAACAACTAATAAAAGACTTAAGAGCAAATAGTATTATTACAGAAAAAGAAGCAGAAAGTATTAATCCATATGACATTTATAAATTTACAAAATCAAATATTTTTAAAGATTTAAGACAAGCTAAAGAATATCACAAAGAGGAACCTTTTTATATTAATATTCCAGCAAATGAGGTAATGAATGTTTCATTTAGAGAAAATATTTTAGTTCAAGGTATAATAGACTTGTATTTTATTGATAAAGATGATAAACTAATATTGTTAGATTATAAAACAGATTTTGCAAAACCTGGTGATGAAGAAATTTTAATTGAAAGACATAAACCTCAATTAATGCTTTATAAACAAGCTCTAGAAAATGGGTTAAATAGAAAAGTGGATAAGGTTGTTATTTATTCAACAAGTTTGGCAAAAGAAATTATTATAGAGAAGTAAGATGTTGGAAGTAGGAGGTAAGAGGTAGAAAGTAGGATATTATATGAAGTCAGACTTCAGACTTCAGACTTCAGACCTCAAACCTCTAACCTCCGATTTCATATTTCTACATTCAAATTAAGTATGAAAGGAAAAATATATGATTTATCCAAAATTTCTAACAAAAGGAGATACAATTGGTGTTCCTGCACCATCAGATGGAGCATATGATGAATTACATATAAATAAACACAAAAATGCAAAAATAAAAATGGAACAAAATGGATATAATATTATTCAATCAAAAAATATATATAATTCTAAAATGGCAAGAAGTGCAACAGCTATTGAAAGAGCTGAAGAATTAAATAATATGTTTGAAGATGAAAATATTGATTTTATAATATGTGCTGCAGGTGGTGAATTTTTAGTTGAATGTTTACCTTATGTTGATTTTACAAAACTAACAAATAATCCAAAATTTGTGCAAGGTTTTTCTGACCCTACAGGATTATTGTTTCAAATAACTACTAAATATGATATTTCAACTATTTATTCAATGAATTTTGGCGATTTTGGAACAGAAAATTACTCAAGAGATATAACAGATAATTTGAAAATAATATCTGGAGAATTGATAAAACAAGAAAATTATGAGATGTATGAAAATGAGAAACCTGAAAAAGTAACAGGACTAGAAGGTTATAATTATACAGATAAAGTAATATGGAAAACACTAGATGATAAACCTGCTGAGATAAAAGGTAGAATTATTGGAGGAAGCTTAGATATAATTGCAGAACTTTCTGGAACAAAATATGATGGAGTAAAAGCTTTTATTGAAAAATATAAAAGTGATGGTATAATTTGGTATTTTGATAATTGTGATTTATCAAAAGAAGAATTAATTAGAACAATGTGGAAATTTAATGAATTAGAGTATTTTAAACATTGTAAAGGAATTATTTTTGGAAGATGTGGAAATGATAATAGTTACTTAAATTACACAATGGAACAAGCATTAAAAGATAGTGTTATTTCAAAATTTAATATTCCAATTATATATGATGCAGATATTTCTCACAAAGGACCAAGTATGACAATAATAAATGGTGCAATTGCAACAATAGAAACAAAAGATGGAAAAGGAAGTGTAGAGTTTGAGTTGAAGTAGACAACTAAAAACATAATTGGATAGATAAATTGAAATAAGGATAAAAGAAAAGGAAGAATTTAGTATGAAAAAATATGATATT
Organism: uncultured Clostridia bacterium; assembly: GCA_947306755.1. Classification (GTDB taxonomy): domain Bacteria; phylum Bacillota; class Clostridia; order TANB77; family CAG-508; genus CAG-269. The sequence continues at coordinate 66,194 of CAMZHI010000004.1, forward strand.
TTAAAAAATTTTTTATTAGGTGGGTGTATAGGAGTTACACTTATGGAGATGAGTTTTTTTATTGTAAAAATATTTTTAGGGGAAACAGATAATGAAACAGTAAATTTAATAAAAGGATTTTTAACAATATATTTCTTTGGAGGAATAATTTTTGTTTTAGCAATAATTTCACTTAGAAGCTTAAAATATAAAGATTTAAAATCTACTGCAAAACAAAAACTATTAACTAGGCAAATTGTATTATTAAGTATAGTAATTATACTGTTTTCAGGAGTATTACTTTTTTATACTATTAAAGGCAATGCATTAGGGGTAATGTTGTCATTAAGTTTTATAATAGTTTTTGTTCTTTGGGCTTATGGATGTTATGTTGAACAAGCAATATTAAAAAAGAATATGGTTATGATTAAAAAGTATTAAAATAAGATTTATTATTTAAGTTAATTTTTAGGGAAAGGAGAATTATTTAAAATGGACAATAAAGATGAAATAAAAAAAGAAATAGAAAATAATCCTGATGATATAAATGACATTCAATTAGTAGACTTAGCAGTTTCTTTATCTGATTATGAAGATGAAGAACTTGAAAAATTGTGTGTTGATTTAAATGATGAAAGTTTAGCAAAAGTATTAGAAGAGGCAGAAACAAAAATACAAAAAAAACTAATTGGTTTTTTAGATAATTCTCGTGTAATAGAAATATTTAGTTTTATGTCAAAAGATGATATAGCAGATGTATTAGGAGTATTAAATACAGGAAGAAGAAAACAATTAATCAATATAATGAAAACTGGAGATAAAGCAGTTATCAAAGAGCTTTTAGGTTATAAAGATGATTCAGCAGGTGGAATAATGACAACAGAGTATATCGCTTTATATAAAGACTTAACAGTAAAAGAAGCTATAAAAAAAATAAAAGAAATTGCTCCTAAAACAGAATATATCCAAACAATATATATTATGGACTCAAATAAAAAAATTAGAGGAATTGTTGATTTAAGAGAAATAATAATTTCAAAAGAAAGTCTAAAATTAGAAGAAATTGCAGAAGAAAAATTTGTGTATGTAAGCCCAGAGCTTGACCAAGAAGAAGTAGCTAAAATAGTTTCAAAATATGACTTAAATGCAGTTCCAGTATTAAATAGTAGAAAAAGAATGCTAGGAATTATAATGGTTGATGACATAGTAGACGTATTAGTTGAAGAGCAAACAGAAGATATTTTAAAAATGGGTGGTGTTGCAAAAGAAGAAACACTAGACAGTACTCTTATGGAGTCAATTAGAATGAGACTGCCATGGTTACTTATCAATCTTTTAACAGCTTTTTTAGCAGCTTTAACAGTAAAATGTTTTGAAAGTACTATTGCTCAAGTTGTAGCATTATCTGCAACAATGTCAATTGTTACTGGAATGGGAGGCAATGCAGGTACACAAACAGTTTCAATAATAATACGAAATTTAGCTATGGGAAAAGTAAAATTCAAAGAAGTAGGGCATTTAATACTTAAAGAAGTAATATTAGGATTAATTAATGGAGCTATAATTGGATTAGTTACAGGAATAATAGTTGCATTAATTTATCATAATATGTATTTAGGAATAATAATCTTTTTAGCTATGATTGGAAATTTAATAATTTCAGGATTTTTTGGACTAGTAATTCCAATTGTTTTAGAAAAATTAAAAGTTGATCCTGCTCTTTCTTCATCAATATTTTTAACTACTGCAACTGATGTATTAGGATTTTTCTTATTTTTAAGTTTAGCAAGTATTTTTCTAAGTAAACTAGTTTAGTGTAAATTGATGAGGGAGATGTGATGTGAGAAGTGAGAGGTGTGAGATCTCACATCTCACCTCTAATATCTCACTTCAAAGTTTAATTAACAACGTTCACACCTTGGCTCACAATGTTCTGATTTTTTTCCTCGTAAACAATCTCCTTCATGTTTGCA